>NZ_JADBDR010000011.1:0-240036 GCF_014873645.1 Paenibacillus sp. OAS669 | reverse complement strand
GCCACCGAAAATCGTAATAATTCAGGAGGAAATACGCCAAAAGTAAAGTACGGCTAGGGAATTTAATCCCTAGCCGTACTTTGTCAACAGTCCCGCAATCAGGCTTTTATTTTTTTATGTAGGGAAAGTTGTATCACATCTGTTACAAAGTTAAGAGAAGGTACAAATATAAAGGATTACCCTATGTGTAATAACATAGGGTAAACATGTGTGTCACAGCTGGTGGATGAGCAGCTTATGTTCGATTATGCCCAAGTCGTAGTGGTTTCAACGGGAAGGCGGTAAGAAGGATGACCTTCTTTGGCTGCTTTTCCGATTGAGATCAACATGACCGGTTTGAACCTGTCTTTATTAAGACCAAAGACTTCAGCAATCCGTTCCTTATCATATCCTGCCATTGGGTTAGTATCATATCCATGGGCTCGTGCAACAAGCATGAGCTGCATGGATACAATACCCGAATCAATCAAGTTCATGTCTCGCAGGTCGGATTCAGATAGGTTGGCATAGTAGGATTTCGCTTGTTGTACCTGCATGTCCATAATGTCCTGTGGCATGTATCCATGTTCTACAGCTTTGCCAAATATCTCGTCAATATATTCCATGTTATTAGCATCGTAAAACACCGCGATGACAGCGGAGGAAGTCAGAACTTGCGCCTGATTGAAGGATGCTAACGGGGCAAGTTTTTCTTTGCCTTCTGGGCTGTCGATAACAAGGAAACGCCAGGGCTGCATATTTATAGCAGAAGGGGCACGGGAAGCTTCCGTTAATATTTCGGTCATTTCCTCCCGGCTAATTTTCACTTCTGAATCGTAGACTTTCACCGAACGGAGCTCCAAGACAATTTCATTGAAATTGTTAGTTTTGTGGAATTTGCCAGTGATTGTGTTCATGTAGTGTTCTCTCCTTCATCTATACTAGTTGTGAGATTCCGGTCCCTCAACCTCACTATTAGAATTGTAAACTATGAAGTATACTTTATAGCAAGAGAAGGCATTGAGGTGATGAATATGAAGATTAGTGAAGTTGCAAAAATGGTTAACCTTCCAATATCAACTATCCGTTATTATGAGAAAATAGGAATTATTACCAATGATTATATTAGGAGGGAACGGAATAATTACCGGGATTATGCGTCAGAAATTATTGCTTATTTAGAAGTCGTAAAAAAATGTTTATCCATGGGATTTTCCATTAACGAAATAAAAGCCATGATCGCGAGAAATGGAATGTCCAAAGACGTTCAAACACATATCATTAAGGAGAAAATATCTGAAATCGAGAAGGCTCATAAAAAGTTAGAGGAATCAAAAAGAAACCTCTACGATGTACTTGAATTGGATATTACATGCGAAGATGGGTTTGGAAAATATTAATTCAAATATGCAAGAGGTTGGATTAATTAATCGTAAAGTTTATCCCGCATTACCTCCGCTTGTTGAGTATTCAGTAGCATCAAAAGGGGAGCCATTGATTCCAATTGTTGATCTAGCGGAGAAATTCGGAAAGAAGCTTGGAGACAAAATAGTTAGGAGTTCAATAAAAAGGACGCTCCCGCGCCTTCGCTTGAAACTCCTAGTCTCAACGCGGAGGATAATGGGAATGTCTGGAGAATAGATCAGGGGATGAAAAAGTAAAAATATATATTTTGTGATATGCCAGCAATATGGATAAGTTCATTTGCAATGGTGTATAGTTGGAGGTTAGATTTATGCAAAGTAGATTAGAACAAGACATTATTTCAACGGCAGAAAGCTTCAAAAATAACTTCTCCGATAAAGGGAATTTTGATTTTAGTGTACAAAGTCTACGTAAAGTAGACGATATTCTTGAAAAATTATGTGAGTATGAATTAGATAATGGTAATCTGGATTCTGTTTCTTCTATGGTCGGAAGTTACATTTTCGAAGTGGCAAGAAGGAACTACGGCGGGAAGTATTATTGGGTACAAGAAAGAGAGCAGCCCGTTTTAGTTACTGGTGAGCCTGAATTTTCAATTTCAATATTTGCATTCGATAAAGTAAGAGGCAGAATTCAGAATGGAAAGGAAGATGAGATCCCTTATTACTTTGATGGCTATATCCAGGCAGTTGAAAAAGGTAAGCAAACAGGATACTGTGCAACAATTGTTTAAGGTCTGGGAGATTAAACTGCCCCGAAAGCTTCTCGTAGAATAGGTCTAAAAATGGCAGCACGAAAATAAGCTTTGAGCTACCTGAAATCCGAGGCTCTTTCCAATCTTCGAACCGCTTGCTTCACAATCGCTTCCTGCTGTCTTTTTTCAAGATGGAACTTGTAAAGGAGGTGCCCTTTTGATGAAGACGACGTTATATTTAACTCGTCATGGTGAAACGGAATGGAATGTTGAAGGAAAACTGCAGGGCCATAAAGATTCACCTTTAACCAACTTAGGTAAACGGCAAGCAAAATGGTTAGGGGCGTCTCTCAAGGAAATCGAATTCGATGCAATTTATTCTAGCCCAAGTCCAAGAACCTACCAGACTGCCGAAATAATTCGAGAAGAACGGAAAATTGAACTTTCTTCATGTGATAGCTTAAAGGAGATCGGTTTAGGCTCCTGGGAAGGACAAAAAGATCATATATTGAAAGGGCTTATGCTGATGAACATAAAGCCTTTTGGAATACACCGCATTTATATAAGCCTATAAATGGCGGCGAATCCTTTTCTCAGTTACAAGATAGAATCATTCCAACCGTATTAGATATTACAGCTAAACATAGGGACGGTAATGTTCTAATCGTTACTCATGCCATTGCACTTAAAGTTATCATGGCTTATTTTAGAGGAGATTCACTTGAAAAATTATGGAGTCCACCATTAATTCAACCCACCGCACTTAACAAAATTGTTATTGATGATACCGGATTCAACATTGAACTACATGGAGATATTTCGCACTATCAGACTGTTCGAAATGCGGTAGGCGCTATAGCGTATCAAGGGAATAAATTCATTTTAGTTCATAAAATATTGAATACTTTTGGGGAGTCATCCGGGGTTTGGGACTTTCCAAAAGGCGGAGTAGAAGCAGGGGATTTAGGCTTAGAAGATGCGGTCATACGCGAATCAATTGAGGAAACAGGGACCGATAAATACGTTATTAAACAAGAACTTTCTGAGAAAATAGCGTTTAATTTTAATGAAGACATAAGAAAGCGAATGGGTTATGAACGCCAGGAGACAACAATGTTTCTTGTTGAGTTTATAGGAAATCAAAATGATTTAAAGCCAAATGATAAAGAAATCGATGAGTTGATGCTTGTGGAATCAGAAAACCTTTTGAAGAAGCTATCCCATAAAGAAACTGCTGCGTATGTTCAGGAGCATTGTCAATTTTTATTTGAAAGTTGAACAATGAACGGCTGCCGCGGGGCAGTCGTCATTGCGGAGGGTCATATTTTGGGAAAGACATTCTGCAAGAGAGACTAAAAAGATACTGGTAAGTGGTTCTCAATTCCACTGTGTTATTAATGAACTCTCTAGAAATAAATTTGTAAACTTTAAGGTATATTCATCCAAAATCTCGTATTTTGAAGTTTAAGTCGGAAGCATCGCATAGCACCGTTTTCACGCTGCGGTCGCTACGCTCCCTTGATCTGCCCGGGGCATTTCGCTCGGATTCGTGAATACAAGAACGTTATAAGAAATTGCTGCAAAATTATATTAGGATCTTTAACAGGGGAGTTTCAATGATGTCGAATAACGGAGTTAAAGAAGAACTATATCCTAAACAAATTGGAGGATGGTTACTTGTTTATTTAATAACTTTGTTTATAAGTGAAGTAATGTATATTACTGGAGTTATACGAATATTGCCTAACTTTATTAACCATATTGAGGAAAGTAATTGGGTACAGAATGTAATAGTAATAGGAGCTTTACTAAAGACGGTAATTACAGGGCTAATACTTATGCTTTTTATAAGTAAAAAGAATTATGCTTTACGAATAATTATTATATATGAAGTGTTTTGTATTTTAATTAGAATATTAACTTATATAGACTTTTACAGTAGGGGACAAATAGTTCCTAGTTCTTATCATGTATCCATACTTTTTGGAGTAATAAGTGTACTCTGGATTTCATATTTTTTAAAATCGAATAGAGCAAAGGAAACATTTATAAACAGTTAATGATTTGTCTGTAATTAATGATGGCAGCAACTTCTTATAACACCGTAATCACGCTGCGGTCGATACTCCGACCTAGGTCTGCCAGGAGATAATTCGGAGAAGTAGACAACCCTGCATCACCTAACCGCATCGCGGCCGGCACTACGTGCCTTAAGCTAATGAGGGTTCGTGAATACAAGAATTAGGAAATTAGCGCACAACATTTTTGGGGGACAAGAGGCTATGCAAATTGATTATACATATGTGTTGTGCTCTGCAAAACCGAAGCCGCTAGAAATTATTGATGAGTCACTAACTAGGGATGAGGAGTGTCGGGATCATGGCAAAGGATGAAAAAAGTAGCGTGAACCGAAAAGCCGAAATCATCTCCGCAGTAATTGA
The DNA here is from genome assembly GCF_014873645.1 of Paenibacillus sp. OAS669. NCBI lineage: Bacteria > Bacillati > Bacillota > Bacilli > Caryophanales > Paenibacillaceae > Paenibacillus > Paenibacillus sp. OAS669. Next base: position 235,497 of record NZ_JADBDR010000011.1, on the reverse strand, counting down.
GGTTTTTGCGGAAACTGGTTATTACCGCGCGACAACAGCACAGGTTGTAGATCGTGCGAAAATTTCCCAACCGTAAGTGTTTAGATTTTTCGCAACGAAGGAAGCGCTACTACTCGGCGCACTGGAGATTTCGTGGGATAGGATCCAACAATCCTTTCGACTGGTTGTGGAAAGCGCAACAACCCCTGAGCAACTTAATCAATTATAAATTCTATTGTGGAAATGCTGTACTTAACGGATGAGCTGCTGCGCTTAAGCTGGGAGAAGTACCGGCGCTATATCGTTCCCATTCCAGCAACCAGGCCCGAGGTTGGTATTGCGGCGACCATTCGGGAATTGCAGAAAAAGAAGTAATTCTATAGTTATTTGTTATTGATCAATCAATTATTTTATGGTGGCAAGGTTCTTCCACCAAATGACTTTTTATGAATAAAGGAGATAAGTATTATGACGGTAATGACTCAATAGTTAAAAGCAACTCTATACTTGGAGTGAGGATCATAAAAAAAGTAATTCAAATGGCTTCAATGGCATGAGCCGAGAGTGATGGGAATCCTGGATCGATACGATGGGGGCGGCCTGGATGGTCAGGAAGTCGGACTTGGGCATTAAGGAGAAGTATCGTAAGAGATAAAGGAAAATACAAACTTGCACTTGGCATCCTATAAAATTAAAAGCGTATAGGCCTGTGTCATGGCGCTGCGATACAAGCCTATGCGTATATTCGTTTTGCGAACCCGCCATACAATCAATATGAAGTCACTTTTAAGTTTAAGCTAGCTTGATGTTTGGATAACATGGTATCCTTAATCCAAGTCTGGGACAAGTACAGCAGCTAAGGAGAGCATCGTTATATATTCGACCGATTGCCGGAAAAACCTTGGACCCTTAAGGAAAGGACGGAGGAGAACCATGAGCGCGCGGAGAGGGAGAGTCATTCGTAAGAAGTTTTACGATCTGTTTTACGGGATATCTTTCAAACAAAGAATTCGCTCCTCATTCATCCTGTTAATCATATTGGCCATTAGCGTTGTAGGAACCAGCTCTTATTGGATTGCATCCAAGGAGCTGCAAAAGAACGCTTTCACCTCGAGCCAGGAGGCAGTGGACAAGACGACGCAAATTTTGGACGATAAGCTGAATAGTATCTCAATTTCTCTCCGTTCGTTGATGTTAAGCGACGCATTCCGGCAAATGATGCTCGACGTTCAGAGCAACAATATATCGAATTATTATGTTCATTTGTCCGGATTCCAGTATGTTTTCTCTCAATTGAGCTATAATGATCCTCTGATCGAGAGCATTCTTATAGCTACCCCAATCGGTGATTTTTACCCGACGGCGCAGCGAAGGTCACAGTCCCTATCATTCTACGAGTCGAATTTGTATTATGAGATTAAAGACAAACCGGATGGTTTGTGGGTTAAGGGACATACGGATATATTTTTTACTGGAGAAAAGCGTGTATTGTCCTTCGTCACCAAAGGAACACAGGATAATGTGACGAGCACTAATGTATTTATCGTCGTCAATATAAATGAAAACAGTTTGATCGGGGTTATCAATAAGCACTCATCCCAAAATGACAGTAACTACTTTATGGTCGATTCTAAAGGCGAGGATGTCATCCGCACCGCCTGGTCTACACAACATAATCTGATGAAGGATGAGCTTTTTCTGCGTAATGTGTCTTCGAATACCCGCGGGTCCTTTTTTCATAGCTTTGATAAAACGGATTACTTGGTAAATTATACACGCTCTGGCGTTGTGAAAGATTGGCTTTTGTTCGGTATGCAGCCCAAAGACAAGCTGCTGGAGCAGATGAATCTTGTGCAGCGTACAACGATTTTCATCATGATCGTCTTTTTATTGGTGGCGTGGTTGTTCTCGAACAAATTGACGGCACTGTTGCTCAACCCCCTGTTCAAGCTGCAACGACTGATGCGGGAAGTGGAGGATACCCGGCTATCCGTCCGTTTCGAGAGCCGCTTCCGCGACGAGGTGGCCCAGGTCGGCTTTCAATTCAACCGGATGCTGGATGAGATCAATCGTCTGATAGATGATGTTAAGTCGAGTGAGGCTGGCAAGCGAAAAGCGGAGCTACGCTCGCTAACAGCGCAAATGGAGCCTCATTTTTTGTACAACACCTTGAACACGATATATTGCAAATCGGTTATGGGCGAGAATAACGATGTCAATGAGATGATTCTTGCATTGAGCCAGATGTTCCAATTGGGGCTCAGCGGAGGCCGTGATTGGAATACGCTAGAGGATGAGCTGTCCCATGCACAGCAGTACTGTGCTATTCAGCAAAAATGCTACGAGGGTTTATTCGAATACGTTATCAACATAAGCGATGAGCAGCTGCTAACCTGTTATGTACCGAAGATATTGCTCCAGCCGATCATCGAGAACAGCATTCAGCATGGCTTCAGCAACCGCCGGTCCGGGGGAATCATTCGCGTATCGGTAAGTAAAGAACATAATATGCTGCATCTGGTGATCGAAGATAACGGCACCGGCATGGAAATGGACAAGGTCATGCAGGCGATGGTTCATCAAGTTAGCTCGAAGAAAGGATATGCAATTTATAATATATTAAACCGGCTCCAGCTCTATTATGGCGAGAAAGCAAGCATGGAGCTGTTCAGCAGCTCGGGAAGTGGAGCCAGAACCGATCTCTGGATTCCCATTAGGAAAAGGGAGGGAGAGTATTATGAATGAGAGTCCAGTCGTAAAATTATGTGTCATCGATGACATCCGCAGCGTCGTTGACATGATTGCCCGCAAACCATCGTGGCATGAGCATCGTGTCGAGGTTGTCGGCACTGCTTTAGATGGCGAAGAGGGGCTCAGACTCGTTAGAGAGTTGAAGCCCGATATTGTCCTAACTGATATTCGAATGCCAAGAATGGATGGACTTGCTATGACGGAGGCGATTCTTGAAGTGTCGCCGCATATCAAAATCGTGATTTTAAGCGCATATACTGACTTCTCCTATACGCAGCAGGCGATTCGACTGGGGGCATTTGACTTTATCAAAAAGCCGTTCTCGATCGATGAGATTGTGAAGGTTGTTCTCAAAGCGAAGAAAGCCTATGAGGAGGAGATGAGGGAACATTCTGAGAGGCTAGAACTCGAGAAGAGTGCGCGTACGAGTATGCCTATGCTACAGCGGGAATATGTATCGCTTCTCGTGCATCATCCGGCAAGTGAAGAGCGGGCATTGAAGGAATGGGAACAGCTCAAGATCGAATTGGAGCCGCGTCACTTCAACATTTTCATCGTTGAGCTCGACCATTTCCCGGACAAGTATGGCAGCCAGCCTGCGCGGGAGATTGAATTAATTCAATTTGCTGTGCGGAATATACTGGAGGAGACGATAGCTGCTTGGACACGTGGAATGGTGTTTCGTGAAGGTGTGAGCCGGTTCATATGCATCGTTAACTGCATAGACAATATCACAGCACAGCAAATTTCGGAAGCGTGCCGTGCGAATATTTCCCAGTTTGCGAAATCTACCGTCTCTGTCGGCGTAGGTCTGTGCGTCGATACCATTTCTGAACTACCTCATTCCTATGCCCAGGCGTTAAGTGCGCTATCGTACCACTTCTACACGGAAGGTGACGGCGTCAACAGCTATTCTCCTTCGGCGGGACGGAGTAACAGCCTGCCAACATATTCGATTTCAACAGAGCAGGAATTTTTGTTCGCTTTGCGTTCTGGAAATAAGGACAACTGCCTGCTTATTCTGGAGCGGATTTTTAACAAATGGATAAGCAGTGATCCTCTACCCAAACCGCAATATGTCGAGAATCTATGCATGGAGCTTTCGAATAAAATAAATCGGTTGATGCTCGAATATTTTCCGCCAGAGAGGGTTTTCACACTGGAGCGCAAATACGGTTCGGTGAACCTCCGGGGGTACAGCACCTTTCAGGAAATGCGGGAGCGCATAAGGAATCACTGCACGGAAGCCTGCGGCTGGATGGAAGAGGAACGTTCGGATGAATCCGTCAAGTTGATTTATCAGGCAAAAGACTACATTTGTGCGAATTTGCAATTGAATTTGTCTTTAGAGCATTGTGCCAAGCAGGTAAATCTAAGCCCGGGCTATTTTTCCAACCTGTTCAAAAAAGTGCTCGGCATCTCCTATCAACAGTTCGTTACCCAACAAAAAATGGAGAAAGCCAAGTCCATGCTCATTGACGGTTACCAGGTACAAGAAATCGCACTGACACTGGGCTATGAGCATAGAAGGTATTTCAGCGAAATTTTCAAGAAATATACCGGCATGACGCCTTCCGAGTTCAAGGCCTACAGCATGGGGAAGAGCGCTTCTTCACAGGATAACAAGTCCTAACCCGTCACATCTTTACGCCCTCGTTTCCTAGGAACCGGGGGTGTTTTTATATAACGGCTAAAAAAACCTGCCCTTAATGTGGGGATTACCGCATTATGCAATTATGCTTTCAGGTTTAAAATAAGTACATAGAGATCACGAATTGAAAAGGGGAGGCAATGAGATATGAAAACACGTATAGTTCCGGCGTTGGTTGGATTGGCTATGGCAGGCAGCTTGGTGGCCTGCAGCAGCGATAACGGACCAAAAGAAGGACAAGGGAATAAACCCATAGCGAAAACGAAGATTACTTACTGGACGGGTGACCGCCACGACTCTGATTTTATTAAAGAAATGGTTGATAAGTTCAATACGACAAATCAGGACAACATTGAAGTCGAGCTGGTGGTCAAGGGCGACGATTTCGACCAGGCGCTCGATCTATCGTTCCAAACCGCGGAACCGCCTGATATTATACGGGTCAAAGAAAATACGATTCAAACGTTTTATAAAAAAGGCTTCCTAGCGCCAATCGATGAATTCATGACTGACGACTTGAAAGCCAAATTCCCGGAGATGAAAGATCTGAACAGCTTTGACGGAAAAAGATACAGCCTTCCGAATTACGGCACGACGATGCGCCTCATCTACAACAAGGAGCTTTTCGCTAAAGCGGGTATTACAACCCCCCCGACAACATTGGCGGAGCTGGTCGAGGATGCAAAGAAACTTACCGAAGCTGGCAAAGCGATTGGAGCTTACGGATTCGCACAAAATTTCAAGAATCCAGGCAGCGCGCTCGGCCGTTCCTCCCGCGTCATAGCTGAGGTCAGCGGCTACGGAGGGTTCGGATATGACTTCAAGACTGCTCGCTACGACTTTAGCGGCATGAAGCCGATCATCCAGGCGTTCAAACAAATTAAAGACGATGGCAGCATGCTGCCCGGTGTGGAATCTCTTGATATCGATCCGCTGCGTGCGCAGTTCGCCCAAGGTAAAATCGGGATGTATCTCTCATTCTCAGCCGAAGCGGGTGTATATCAATCGCAGTTCCCGGCCAAAATCGATTGGGCGGCGGCACCGGTTCCATCAATCAATGGAAGCTTCAACGGAGCCTCGGGTTTCCTGGGCGGCCAATGGCTTGCACTCAGCTCAAAAACGGCTAATAAAGAAGCAGCCTGGAAATTTATGAAGTACATGTACAACGATTCTTTGCTGCAACAGTACCAGGAAAAAGGATTCGGCATTGCGATGGTGCCATCGATAAGCGCGGTAGCGGCCAAGCCTCAAGTGAAGGGCATCGAAGGGTTCCTGCCTAACAAATATGATGGTGTCTGGCCAGTCTATCCTGTCGTGCCAGTACAAGGAACAAAATCCGATGATGCCTTCTTCAAGTACATTCTAAGCGGAGGCGACCTGGACTCCATCATAACTGATTTGAATACGCGCTATAATGCTGCGCTGGATACGGCTATCGCCAAAGGCGACGTCAAGGTGCAGCCTATGCCGGATTTCAAACCTTCAGACTTAGCTGGGAAATTTGTCAAATAACATTTATATGAGGATGGGGATGACCGACGCCCCATCCTTATGTATACAAATAAGGAGTTGAGATGGATTGAATAAAGCCAAACATGCCGCTTTTGCCTACAGCTACTTGCTTCCCAGCTTTATTCTAACCGCTGTTCTAGGGATCTACCCGATCTTATGGGCCATGAGGTATATGTTTTACGATTATAAAGGGTACGGTCAGGAACGGTTTATTGGATTGGATAATTTTGTCCGGGTAATGAAGGACCATGATTTCTGGGATTCCGTCGTAAATACAATTGTTTATGCCGGTGGGAAGCTGGCCATTTCGATTCCGCTGGCACTACTTTTAGCCGTAATACTTAACCGTGGGATTCGGGGCAGGAACCTGATGCGGGCGATATTTTTTATGCCGACGATCATAAGCACGGCCGTCATGGCCGTTGTCTTTTTTACAATATTCAATTCGTATAACGGCATCCTGAATCAATTTCTGATGAAATACAAGGTTATTCATCAAGCTATCGATTGGCTCGGCGTGGATCATTCCATGCTGACCGTGATCATTGTAGCTGTCTGGGGGGCTGTCGGTAACTACATGCTGCTTTTTCTTGCGGGTCTCCAGAACATCCCGGAGGACGTCTATGAGAGTTCCTCTCTCGACGGAGCGAATAAGCTGCAACAGTTCTGGTATATTACGATACCGATGCTGGGTCCGGTGCTGCAAATGATTATCATGCTTGCAATTATCAACGCACTCAAAGGGTATGAAAGCATTATGGTTATGACCGATGGAGGTCCGATCGGTAAGACAACGGTTATGTTTCTCTATGTATACAAGCTTTTTTTTCCTACTGCAGGCACCGGAGCGGCTACGCAGGTACAGGAAATCGGGTATGGCAGCGCCGTTGCCTTCGTCACCGCGATTATTGTGGGGCTGATCACGTTACTGTATTTCTTTGGTTCAAAACGGCTGAACCGCAACGATTGAGGAGGATAGCATCATGAGAATCGTATGGAACATCGTCTTATGGGTTTTTCTGCTTCTGGTTACGTTAGTCACGTTGTTTCCGGTTGTCATCACAATCTTCGGCTCTTTCAAGACGAACATCGAATTAACCACGGGCGCGACCTTGCTGCCCTCCAGCTGGCAATTCGGCAATTACGTGGAAGCCTGGAAGCAAGCTAATTTTTCGACCTACACCAAAAACAGTTTATTTATTGCGATTACCGTTACGATCGGTACGTTGTTAGTATCTTCGATGGCCGCATATGTTGTAAACCGGATGGAATTTCGAGGGAAGAAGCTGTATGTCGGAATCCAAGCCTTTACGATGTTCGTCGCAATCGGCGCTGTCGTCTTAAGACCCCAGTTCGAACTAATGATTAAACTTCAACTGCATAATACACTGTGGGGTGTCATCCTTATTCTGATCAGTGCACATGCATCAACCTTTTTCATTCTTCTTAGCTTTATGAACGGCATTCCCAAAGAATTGGACGAGGCGGCGCGCATCGACGGCTGTTCACGAGGAGGAACATTCTGGAAGATTGTTGTTCCGCTGCTGACGCCGGGACTGGGTGTCAGCGCGCTGTTCACGTTTCGCGGAGCATGGAACGAATACCTGCTGCCATTTGTGTTTACTATGAGTAAGCCCAAATTGCAGACGCTGACCGTCGGTCTCGCCAATTTGAAATATGGGTTAGCTGCCGCTTCGCAAACGCATTTGATGATGGCGGGGGCCTGCTTGTCCATCCTACCGATCCTGATCGTCTACTTGTTCGCCAACAAATCATTTATGCAGATGACAGCAGGTTCGTTAAAAGGTTAGCCTGCAGTATACTATGGGGTCCTTACAGGTCTTTGCTTGTTCTTAAGCTTATATTATGACTAGGAGGAAAGTATTTTTATGACATCGTTACCTTTGATTGGAGACCTGTTCTCCAGCAGCATTATTAAGCGGTATCCGGCGAATCCGATTCTGGATGCGTCTTCCGTGCCTTATCCGACAGCGCTTGTCTTCAATGCGGGCGTCACCAAGTTCAACGGTAAGTACGTGATGGTATTCCGCAATGATTACGGATCACTTGAGAAACAATCGATAGAACCGCATCATACGACGGATTTAGGCATTGCGTTCAGTGATGACGGCATCCATTGGAAAGCGGGTCCGAAGCCCTGCTTTAAAATGCATAACGAAGAAATCGTTCGCGCTTACGACCCACGGTTAACCGTTATCGACGGACGCTGCTATATGTGTTTTGCTGTGGACACCTTGCACGGCATTCGTGGAGGCGTAGCGGTAACCGACGATTTCGAACATTTTGAAGTACTCAGCTTGTCGACGCCGGATCTGCGAAATATGGTGTTGTTCCCGGAAAAAATTCATAACCGTTACGTTCGTCTAGAGCGCCCGTTTACCGTATACAGCCGGGGTGGGATCGATCGGTTTGATACCTGGATATCCGAATCGCCAGATTTGAAGTTCTGGGGAAATTCCGACCTTCTACTGGCAGTGGAGCAGGTGCCTTTCGCAAACGATAAGATCGGTCCCGCTGCTCCACCCGTAAAGACAGAGAAAGGTTGGCTAACTCTGTTTCATGCGGTCGACATCGATCCTTCCAGAGGCAAAAACGGATGGGAGCCGACGTGGAAAAAACGGTATACGGCCGGCATTATGCTGCTCGATCTGGATAACCCGAAAAAGATCGTCGGCATGTACAAGAAGCCTCTGCTGGCGCCTGAAGCAGACTACGAGGTGGATGGAGGCTTCCGCAATCATGTTATTTTTCCGGGTGGCATGGTTCTCGAGGAAAGCGGCGAAGTTAAAATCTATTACGGGGCCGCCGATACAGTGGAATGCTTGGCGACAGCCCATGTGGACGATTTGCTCAAGCTTTGTCTGGAAGGATGAGTCAGCCGTTAGGAGGCGGAAATATTGACGATCTGGGGAGAGCTACGGCAGCCACCGAACCATTACCGTAGTGTACCGTTTTGGTCATGGAACGACAAGCTGGAGATAGCCGAGTTGGAGAGGCAAATTGAAGAGATGCATAATGCGGGAATAGGCGGTTTTTTCATGCATGCCCGGAGCGGGTTAAAAACGCCTTATATGGGTGAGGAATGGATGGCGGCGATTCGAATTTGTATAGAGAAAAGCAAAGCGCTTGGAATGGAGCCGTGGCTTTACGACGAGAACGGATGGCCGAGCGGGTTTGCTGACGGTCAGGTGCCCGCAATGGGTCTCGACTTTCAGCAAAAGCGGATTGCATTTGAGGAAGCCCCGTTCCGATTATCGCCGGAACGAACGATTGCTTACTATGCTAGAGCCGGGAACGGTTACCGCAGGCTAATGACCGGTGAAGAGAGCAACGCCGACTTACGTATTTTTTACAAGGTGAATCCATATTACATCGATACGCTCAGTAGGAAAGCGGTTCGCGCTTTCATCGATTCGACCTACGAAGCGTATTGGGACAAGTTTGGAGAGGAATTCGGAGATGTTGTAAGAGGCGTATTCACCGATGAACCTCAATTCGCGAGGGGACAAATTCCTTGGTCGTTCGACCTTGAAGAAGAATTCGGCTCCCGTTATGGATATGATATACGGGATGTTCTTCCGTCGCTTTTCTTCACGACGGAAGGATGCGGGAAGGCGAGGTATGATTACTGGGAATGCGTCACCGCCATGTTCACTCAAGCTTACGCGAAGCAAATCGGCGAATGGTGCCATAGCAGAGGCTGGGTGGCTACAGGTCATGTCGTTGATGAACAGGAATTAATGAATCAGATCACTTCTGTCGGAGATCCGATGGCATTTTATGAATATTTGCAAATTCCTGGATGTGACTGGCTGGGGCGGTTTGTAAGCGAAGAGCCGATTGTTCCCAAACAGGTTAGTTCGGTAGCCCGGCAGCTTGGCAAGAAGAGGACCATCACAGAAAGTTATGGGTGCTCCGGATGGAATGTAAGCTTTCAGGATTTGAAAAGGATCGGGGAATGGCAGTTCGTTCATGGCATCAACTCCATCTGCCAGCATTTGCAGGGATATTCGCTCAAAGGGCTGCGCAAGCGTGATTACCCGCCTTCCTTGTTCTATCAGCAGCCATGGTGGGATGATTACCGTGCATACAACGATTACTTCGCACGGTTATCGCTTCTGTTGTCAGAAGGCAATCGTCAGACAGACGTCCTCCTGCTTCATCCGATCCGCTCGGCATGGGTGGCGCAATGCGGACACGACTCCTCAGCTATCATCCCATATCACCAATCCTTCGCTCAACTTACGCGCTGGATGTGCCAAAGCTTTCTCGAGCATGATTATGGCAGTGAGAGCATCATCGAGACGCATGGCAGCGTCTGTGACGGACGATTCATCGTAGGGCAGGCTTCCTACAATGTGGTCGTTATTCCACCGAGTATCTCTTTAAACAAGAGGACAGTACAGCTGCTTCAGCAATTTATGGAGCAAGGGGGACGCCTTATCGCATTTTCTCCGTATCCGACGCAGATGAACGGAGCGGAAAGTGAGGAATTGAAAGAAATTCTCGGTTATGCACAGAAACCAGGGTGGAGCCGGGAGGAACTGCTGCAAGCGGTATCCGCTGCAGCAGCACCATTCATCCGGGTGACGGATAGTACAGGAAAACCAATAGCTGCGGATTCGATCAATGTGCAGACATTAACACTGGAAGGTGCTTTCTTATACTATTTGGTGAATTCCGGTGAAGAATGCTATGAAGAAATTCAGGTAGAACTGCTGCGAAGCGGTACTGTAGAAATGATTGATTTGACAACAGGCGATGTTGTTCCGCTTAACCATGTAGGAACGGAAGATGGCGTTCGGTTCACGCTCTGCTTGCTTCCGGCGCAATCGCATATGCTTCGGCTTGTGCCGGTAACTGCTAAAATCTTTAAGGGGGAAAACTTGCAAGCGAACCGAATTGGAGCCGCTGCTCATACAATGTCTGACGGAGCGAAGGCAAGGATCGCGTACTCGCTGGACCGGCCATGGACTATTGCATATTCAGATCTGAATAGCTTGACGCTGGATACTTGCCGACTGCGAATAGAGGACGGCGAATGGTCAGACCGCCAGCCGATTATTTTTATCCAGGAACAGCTGCTGGCCATAGGGAGCCCGGTTCATATAGAGCTGGAATTCGAATTTCAGGTTGATTTCGATGTGTCGGTTCCACGAGAGCTGTATATGGTTATGGAACAGCCAGAAACTACGCAGATCACGCTGAACGGTTGCGTGGTGAATCCAGTTAGCTGCGGATGGTGGAGGGATACCTCCTTTCGTAAGATCGATATTCGCGGACTGGCCGTAAGGGGAAGCAATACGCTGATTATTGCATCGTATTTCAGCAATTCGAGCGCTACGTATGAAACCATTGAACGGGCGGCCGTGTTCGAATCGGAAGGCAATAAACTGACACTTGATTCCGAGATCGAAAGCGTATATTTGTTGGGGGAGTTCGGCGTCAGATCGAAATCGTCTTATACGGAAGGTGAGAGGCGCGCCGTTCGCACCGACGGTCCGTTCGAGCTTACGGAGCCGCCGACAGAAGTACAGGCGGGGGATTTCGTCCGGCAGGGGCTTCCGTTCTTTGCAGGAAAGCTACGCTTGCGGCAGCAAATTCAGCTGAACCATGAAGTTTGGTCCGTGGCTAAACTGCGATTCCCGGTGCCGCCGGATGCCATTGTCACGCGCTTGGTCGTCAATGGCGAACAGGCTCATACTTTTCTGTGGGAGCCTTACGAGGCGGATATCGGAGCATTGCTCCGAAGAGGGGATAATATCATCGAGCTAGAGCTTGCGAACAGCTGTCGCAATCTGCTGGGTCCCCATCATCATATAAAAGGCGAGGTATACAAGGTGGGACCGGATAGCTTCAAAGATAAACCCGGATGGACCGATAAGGACCTGAATCCCAATACTCGGGTATATCAAGACCATTATTCATTTGTCCGATTGGGCTTTCAGGATGCACCACGGATAGAACTGCAGTTGTAACTGCAGGAGTTCGAAATACGAGACAATCACCTTCGACAAAATAGATATCGAACGTTTGGAATATACCAATGATAACAACCGAACCTGGGCGTTCTTCATCATTCGTAACGCCGACGGCTTCGGAGGAGGGACTATCAGCAATCTGAAGGTAAAAAATATCAGTGTACGCGATCAGGGAACGACAGCGGGTACTCTGAAAGGTTACAGCAGTACCGAAAATATTAGTGGGATTACGTTCGATACCGTTATGATGCCGGGAAGTACAGGGCCTGCTACTAATTTGTACGAAATGAATATCATCAATAAAGCCAATTATACACAGCCGACTATTTTACCGACACAGACCTCTAAACCGATCCAGCGGCCGAATCTGGCTCGGAATAAACCGGCATATGCCTCCTCTTCAAAAGCGGCCCCGTATCTTACAGTTGACGGAGATTATACTACAAGATGGGGCTCTAATTATACGGATAACGAATGGTACTATGTCGACCTCGGTTCAAGCATGGACATTGACGAAGTTAAGTTGTACTGGGAGACGGCTTATGGAAAAAGCTACCGAATTCAAGTGTCAGACGATGCGGCGAACTGGAAGGATGTATACAGCACCACAACCGGGGACGGCGGCCTCGACGTAATCCGCTTCACTCCGACAAAAGCCCGATATGTCCGGATGAACGGCACCTTAAGAGGTACGATTTACGGATATTCGCTATAGGAATTCGAAGTTTACGGAACGACGGACAATCTGGCATTCGGAGCCGCTGTTTCTGCAAGTAGCACTGTGGAAAATAGCAACTGGTCGGCAAACAGGGTAAATGACGGTGAGCGGAACTCGGTTGCTGGCTCTTATGGCTGGACAAGCAATAATAGCCTTACGAGCAACCATACAGAGTCCGTTACATTGGATATGGGTACTAACAAAACGATTGCAAAAGTGGATTTATACCAGCGGAATGATGCTGGAAACGTCGGTCAAAACTTCCCTATCGACTTTAAGATTCTTACCTCCGTGGATAATACTAATTGGACGACCGTCTTGACACGGACAGGGTATGCCCAGCCCGGAAATGCCGTGCAAAGCTTTAGCTTTCCGCCGACATCCGCACGCTATGTAAAAATTGAAGGTACGAATTTACGGCCTAACCCGACGGATGCCAACCGGTACCGAATGACGTTCGCAGAAGTGGAGATATATTAATGGGAGAATAATCCCCGCGAATGGCCACCTAATGACATGGAATAAATTTGCGGTTGGTTTGGATGCCGACATTAATGAGGCATAACGATTACGGAGAGTCTTCTTTCCGTGCTTGATGAAGAGCAATTTATTGATGGCCGAGCGAAGTATAAGCAAGGTGAGTTAAGCTCAAACGGAATACGATAGCCTAATAAAAGGCTCAGACGATCCAGGAAGATTCGATTCGTGAAACGATGCGGAATGGATATCGGGAAGTCTGCCAAATGGTACTTGAGGCTTTCCGCAAGGTAGAGATCAAGAATCCAGAAGCCACTTTGCTGAGGTACGAGCAAGAGCTTGTTTCTATATGACAGCTGACACCACCAAAAGTCGGGTGACAAGAACATTGTCCCATTATTAAAAGAAACTGTTCCTTGGTAAAATGGAAGTACCACCCACCATTTACGAAAGGAACGGTTTCTTTGTACATTCAATATATAGGGAGCCGGAACATTTACAGTAAGACCGACAAAGATGCCACTTTTATGCGGATGAAAGAAGATCACATGAGAAACGGTCAGCTCAAACCGGGCTGCAATGTACAGATAGGTACCGAAAATCAATTCATCTTCGGCTGCGGCTACAGATTGCTATTTGTTCGCTGCAAAATATCTGGCGATCGGAGCTGGAGTGTTCACCGACTCGCTTAGAATTGCGTTCATAGAAAAATTAATGCCCGATTTTCGGCGCAACGATTTTTTGAAAATATTATAATCATATTTGTGTTCGGAGAAGGCTTCAATTCATTTTGAAACTGTTATGAAAAAAGGAGGAGCAGAATGATACCGCCCGACAGGAAACTCGCGTATTATCAGGCGCTTATCGATAAGAAGTCCGAGTATGAAGGCATTTTCTATGTAGGAGTCAAGACAACTGGTGTGTTTTGTCGGCCTACCTGTCCGGCAAGAAAACCTAAGTTTGAAAACTGTGAATTCTATGAGACAGCTAAGGAAGCCCTTCTGGCATCATTCAGACCCTGCCAACGCTGCCGTCCGCTGTCCCATCCGGGCCATATCTCGGAGCTGGTTCGTAAGCTAGTCAACGCGGTGGAAGAAAACCCCGAACACCGCTGGACAGACGAAGACTTCCGAAAATTATCTGTGGATGCCTCAACTGTGCGCCGTCAGTTCAAGAAGAGATTCGGAATGACTTTTGTTGAATATGCAAGAGCTCGGCGAATGGGAATAGCCTTGAAGCAGATCCGAGCAGGCAGCGCGGTCATCGAAGCACAGTTATCCGCAGGTTACGAATCCGGCAGTGGCTTCAGGGATGCGTTTTCGCGCATTATGGGCGCATCGCCTGCTGGGCTGGGCAATCAACAGATTTTAAAGGCATCGTGGTTGGATACACGTCTTGGCCCGATGATCGCAATCGCCGATGAACAAGCGCTATATTTACTCGAATTTATAGATCGCAGAGGATTGGAGCGAGAGATCGAGCGTCTAAGAAGGAAGACAAAATCCGCGGTCATTCCTGGTAGCACACCGCCAATCGATTCGATTGAAAGGGAGCTTAGGGATTATTTCGAAGGCAAGTTAACCGAATTTAAAACGCCTGTGAAACTAATTGGATCGCCTTTTCAGAAGAAGGTGTGGGAACAATTGCAGAAAATTCCGCCCGGTCAGACGACTTCGTATGGCAACCTTGCCTCGGCGATTGAAAAGCCAAGCGCTATTCGCGCCGTAGCCCAAGCAAATGGAGCCAATCAGCTGGCTATTGTGATTCCATGTCATCGAGTGATCAACTCGAACGGCGAGTTGGGCGGTTACGGAGGAGGGATATCTCGAAAACAATGGCTGCTTGACCATGAGAAGAATGAGAGAGTGGTGGATTAAATAAGATGATGAAAATCAAGCAGTCGGGCAAATGGTCCATTTTATTTGTGGTTACACTTGTATCATTTATTACTAATCTAGACGCTACGATTGTGGTTAACGGTCTCCCTTCGCTCATGGAGGACTTGCATCTTTCGATTGGAACGGGGATGTGGACGATTACTTCGTTCTATATCACAAGTACAGTATTCCTCCTTCCTTCTGGCCGATGGTCCGATATGTTCGGTACCAAGCGCATTTTTCTATGGGGGTTCGCTCTGTTCACGATTGCTACTGCTTTTTGCGGTATGTCAGACTCCGGCACAGTTCTGATCACGGCTCGCCTTCTGCAAGGTACCGGTGCTGCCATGGCGATGGCGGCATCTACTCCGATCTTGATACGGACATTTCCACCTAATGAACTTGGGCTCGCACTCGGCATTAACAATATCGCATGGGTGACAGGCTCTCTCGTTGGTCCTGTTGCCGGAGGTTTACTAATCGGTGATTTTGGATGGCGTTCCATGTTCTACGTGGTCGTTCCGATCGGTATCGTTGGTTTGGTTGCCGGTATTCTACTTCTAAAGGATGATAAATCGAGCGAAAAATCGAAGACGGACTGGCCCGGCGTGTTGACGTACGGAGCAGGTTTAACCGCACTGCTTATCGCCTTGTCCGAGGCCCAGACTTGGGGATGGGTATCGGGAAAAACATTCGGACTGTTCGCAGCAGTGCTGTTCTTATGGATTGCGTTCGTTTTCATTGAGAAGAAGGCTAAGCATCCATTGTTTCATTTGGGTCTTCTTGCTTATCGGGATTATACCATAGGGCTCGGAATTACAATGAGCTACTGTATCGGTTATTTCGCCGTAACCATACTGCTTACGCTGTATTTGCAAGGTGCACTACACCTCAGTCCACTGGAGTCAGGGTTGTTGTTGATTCCGCTATCAGTGCCCCAACTGTTCACAGCTCCCTTCGGAGGTAGGCTTGCCGATCGTATAGGCCCCGCAAGAATGATTGTGCTGGGATCATTTCTAATCGGTCTCGCGCTACTGATGCTTGGACAGCTCGGCCCCAAGCTGTCGAATATAGCAGTCATCGCTCCGCTTTTGATCATTTCTGCAGCAACCGGACTTTCCTGGCCATCACTTGCAAAAGCAGTACTATCAGCCGCTCCGCAAGAGCAAACGGGTTCTGCCTCAGGAATGTTCTGGACCGTATACAACATGTGCCGGGCTATTAGCCAAGCGCTTGCGTTGGCAGTTGTTCAGCTGGTGGCCAAGTCCGATGTTGCTTCACAATTATTATCTAGTGCAGGGGGCCAGGAATTGGGTCAATCGAAAGATGCTTTGATCCAAGCTTCTAACATCGGTTTCCGATTCTTCGCAGTCTTTCTCGCACTCGCAGTCTTACTTGGACTATTTTTACTACGACCGCAGCACAAGACCGGAAGGGAATCAGCAAACATTTTCACTAATGAATAAACATACCTCCTGAAAATGAAAATGCCCCCTCTGAAAAGGGCGGCGATCGGCAGCTTCATTGCGTTAACGGGCAGCATTTAATAGCTCTTGTTTTTATGCTCAAGGTAATGGTAACATAGGAACATGCGTTTGTTTTTTTGCATTTTCCAGCGGATCGGGGGAGGAATTGGCGTGGTTGAAATCATTGAAAAAGAGCAATTTTCGGTTAGTGGAAAATTAAGAAAGGGGGTTGCTAATGAAGCACCCCAATGGATACTATCATTAGAAGCAATTAGTAACCTTATTGAAATAAGCAATCCCGCCATCCAACATCATGTGCAAACGGCTCTCGTTTGTTTGGTTAAGGAGCCGATGTGTACATGATCCAATTGACGAACCGCCAGGCACGGCAATTTCTGCTATTGAAGCACGGGTTGTTGGGCGAATATCATTTTACCGGAAAGCAGGGAGTATTGGATTTTGTACGGCAGGTCGGCTGTATTCAATACGATCCCATCGATGTTTGCGGAAAAAACGCCGAGCTGGTGCTGCAGTCGCGAATCAAAGGATTTACCAAGAACATGCTCGCCGAGTTGCTGTATCATGATAGAATCCTTGTCGATTATCCCGACAAGAATTTGGCCATTATCCCCGTCGAGGACTGGCCGTATTTTGAGCGGTATAGGCAGGCAGCCAGACAACATGCCAAGCGTTATCCCGAAATGGAAGCGTTGATAGAGCAAGTACGAGCTCACATCCAAAATCACGGTGCGCTAAGTTCGGATGATCTAAAATTGGATGGAAATTTCGCTTGGAGATCGGCCATCCACTGGAGCAGCGGAAACAATTCATCACGGTCGGTGCTGGAGCAGATGTATTCGACAGGCGAGTTGATTATACATCACAAAAAAGGAACGCGTAAATATTACGATATCGCGGGGAAGTACATACAGCCAAATCTGCTGAATGCGCCGGAGCCGCTGGAGGGAGAGCTGGAGCATCACAAGTGGCGGGTACTGCGTCGAATCGGTGCAGTTGGCCTTTTATGGAATCGCGCATCCGATGCCTGGCTGAACATATGGGGATTGAAAGCAGAGCAGCGCAACGAGGTTTTCCGCCAGCTGTTGCACGAAGCTCGCATTGTTGCTGTTGCCGTGGAACAAGTGAAGGATATACTTTATTGCCGCGTGGAGGACTTGCCGCTTATTGAAGCCGTTCTGCAAAATCCTGCGCCGAAATGGCGCTGCGAGCTGATTGCTCCACTAGATAATTTCATATGGGACAGAAAACTGATCAACGAATTGTTTGGATTCGATTACACCTGGGAGATTTACACACCTACAATCAAACGAAAATTCGGCTATTATGTGCTGCCTCTATTATATGGAATGAGCTTCATTGGACGAGCCGAGATAATCGTGGAGAGAAAAACTGGAACGCTCGTTGTTAAAAACATCTGGTACGAGAACGGTGTGAAGCAAACAACGCAATTGCGAACAGCTTTAAAAAGTTGTTTCCAAAAATTTGCGTTATTCAACGGGTGTGAGACGATTTCGGTAGAGTCTATGAATTGATATGTACTGTATTTCTATAGAGATGATAAGGTTGTTTTATTCGTTGCCGAATCTTCATCCGTATACTATAACGAGGATGCTCCTTGATAGATGAATGTGACACTGCAGCTGCTGGTCCCACGATCAGCTGCAGTCAGTCTAATACTTTTTTTCCCAAATTGATTGCACCTGCATCCGTATTGCAAGGTTACCGTTATCATTTGTCCGAGAGGTGACCGGAAACCGTGAACCGTAATCACGTTCTCGTTTCCCCCAAAAAGATTTCTTGCATTTAGGTTGACAACTGCATCCGGATGCCATAGAATACAAATAATTAATTCGATAATCAAATGTTTCGATTAGAAATAGTAGAAGTGATACGAGCTTTCAGAGAGCCTCTGGTTGGTGCAAAGCGGCAGCGTCATTCATTTCGAACTCGTCTATGAACAGCTGCCTGACAATGTAGGGTAAGCCGGATTTCCACCGTTACAGGGATAGATGGTGATGGCCATCGAATTGAGCTCATTTCGTATGAAATGAATTAGAGTGGTACCGCGGGTCTAACCTCGTCTCTATAACATAGAGACGGGTTTTTTTTGTTGGTTAAAGACCGGGTTTAATCAACCCCGCTTGACATATATGACACGTTAAGGAGCTGTTGCCCGACAGCGACGGTCCGATCGATGATTCGCCGGCTTAAAACTGCGGATGCTAAGGGAGGCTGCTGAAGTGAAGAGTGCGGAAGCGTTCACCTTTTTTTCGGTTGTTCCCATCTTCTAAAGATAGAAAAATCAGCGCTAAATTTATATTAGGTACGGTCTTTCAGCAAAGACCCATCAAGAAAATGCTGATTTACAACTCTAATGTAATTCCAATACCAAAAAGCAAAATGCCTTTTCGTACTTTATTAAAGTGCCCGCTTAAGAACAGACTTACTTTGCTTTCGTTACGGTAAACTGAAATTTATAAACATATACGGAGGGTTTAACTAATGTCATCAAATCAAGAGAAAATTCGAGTGAACTATAAAGATGCTTTAATAGAGGATAAAAGATTTTTCCATGATAAGGCTAGCGAGATGGAGTCTTTCTACACTAAAAAATATATCGGTGAGTATATTTCCTCAGAAAAGAATGTTATTGAAATTGGTTGCGGAACAGGTCACTATGGAATGTATTTTGCTGAGAAATGCAATTCGTATTTAGGAATTGATATTACGCACGAAAACATCGCATTGTTTAATCATAAAATATTAGACAGCGGCCTAAAAAATATTAAAGCTCTAGTTGGTGACGCAACAAAACTCGAAACCATATTAGATAAAAGCTATGATCTTGTACTAATTTTAGGCCCGATGTATCACCTACCTCCAGAGGAACGCAATTTAGTAATACATGAAAGCAAACGAATATGTAAAGAAAATGGTATTATCGTTTTTGCATATATAAATAAAGTTGGTGCTTATTTGGGAGGATGCTTTATGGCACCGGAAGCTTATCCGAGTAAAACGGCCAACGACTTCGTTTTCAATAAAGGTACTGACGATGTACGACCAGAGGTGTTCTTTTTCACAACTCCTGAAGAAATGGAAATGTCCGCCACCAATAACAACTTAACAGTTATTAAGCATGTAGGAGTTGATTTTTCATTCTGTGCAACAGCAATTAATGCAATGTCTGATGAACAATTGGAGGAATGGATGGTACTGTCTAACGTTATGAGTCAAAGCCCGTCCTGTGTAGGTGTTAGTAATCATGCGTTACTTATTTGCCAAAATAGCTAAAGTATAGTAGTGGGGACAAAAAAAGACTTTATTGTTCCCGTATCTCCGACTGAGTAAGAGAATAACCTGCTTTTCTTCATGAGAGGTCGTTTAGAGTGTACCTTCGATCAATTAACCGAATACCTAAAAATGAATGAGCTATTACCACATGATAACTAGATTTGTTGAGTGTCAAGAATATAGTCCGATTAAGATCCGCTATCCGCTGATATAGCGGATTTTTTGTTTTATCGTTTCAATTTTTACATCCAGTTCGAATCTCGGCCTCAATCGATTAATTAAAGAAATAGGACGTCTACTGTAAGCCCGTTTAATTGCAAAATCATGCCTATTTGTCATGTCACGAAACACCAGCAACTGGTTAAGCAACAGATGTAGTTAAATATGTATAATTTGTGATGAAAAATGTTCCTTACTTATTCGCAGGTTTTGATGTTACTATAAAGACAATATTATGCTAATTAATCAGTGGGTTGAGGAGGGCGGTAGCGATGAAGCGATGGTTATCGGTTTGGTTTCCACAGAAAATCAAATACCGGTTTTTCGTTTCGTTTCTATTCTTTATTTTATTGCCTGCCGCGTCCTTTGTCATGTATTACTTCTGGGAGCTGGAAAGCACGTTGAAAGAAAAGATAAGCTCCCAAAGCGCAGCGCAGTTGGGCTATGTGAAAGAAAGCATGGAAAATATCAGGGTCGCGCTATTTAGAGAGTCTTTGGTATTAAGCAATGATAAAGAACTTCAGGCGGCCCTCCGGGATGATTCAAGAGACACTGAAGTACGACAGTTATTAGTGATGGAGCGATTGCGGGAAAAGCGGTTGCAGGACGGGTTTTCTCCATTGCCCACCCATGTATATTATTCGCTGATCGACCACCGCCATCAGGAGGTCATTACAACATTTGAAAATAAAATCAATTATTCAGATCTTGCCAGCGAAGATTGGTGGAAAAATTCAGAAGGCTACGAAAAGCAGAACAACCAACTAATCGGAAAAAGTCTCCGGGACATGTACACACTTACGGTTGATATGGTTGGCCCGGACGGTAGCTTGGACGGTCATATATTGCTCAGCTTCGATTATGTGGAATGGCTGAACGCTATGTACCGTATTTTTACGATGAGACAGGATTATTTCATAATGAATCAATCGGAGGGCATTGTTACCAAGACAAGTCCCGCAGCATTTATTTCCGATCCGGCTGCAGAGGTTGTTCGGAGGCAAGCGGCAACAGGAGGTTTTTGGACGAATGGTCAGGAGCTGATGAATGCGGTCTATTTGCCTTCTTATCAGTGGTACGTAATTAATAGTTTTCCACTTCATACGTTTTTCGGGGACATCGATCAAGCTAAGCACAGGCTGGTAATCATTCTCGCCTCCTTTGTGTTTTTATTCATAGTCATCACCTTTATTATCTCCCATCGAATTACACGCCCGTTGCAGCTTCTTCAGCATCATATGTCCATCATTGTGAGAGATGAGTTTAGGTCGTCTTTGCCCGAAAAGTTGGGAACCGGTGAGGTTCGTGAATTAGGGACAACCTTCAATCTAATGATTAGCGATATACGTCGGTTGATACAAAAGTTAAAAGTGGAGGAAAGGGAAAAGGAAGCATCAAGGTTCCAAATGCTACTCGCTCAAATGAATCCTCATTTTCTTTTAAATACGTTGAATGCGATCAAGTGGACCGCTTTGGAACGCAAGGATTCAGAGATTGCGGAGATTTGTGTTTGCCTGGGCGAACTATTGGAATCCAGCTTGAATGTCCAAACCGAATTGATCCATCTGGACGAGGAGTTAACATTGGTGAAGGCATATGTGCGCATTCAGAATTTCAGATTCGACAGTTATATTAATGTCCGTTACGAATATGACGAAGCGCTTCGTTATGCGCTTGTTCCCAAGTTGAGTTTGCAGCCGTTGGTTGAGAATTCGTTCTATCACGCTTTTGCGCAGATGCAGCAAGACGGCTGCATAACGATCCGGGTGGTGAATGAGCATCAATCGCTGATCATGGAAGTGGAGGACAACGGGATTGGGATGGAAGCATCCGCTAATCGTCAACCGTTACGCAAGAGCAAAGGGATCGGAATCAACAATCTGCGGGAACGATTGCAATTGCTTTTTAAATCCGACGGTCAGCTCGAAACGGTTTCGAGAGAGCAAGGAACTCTCGTCCGTTTGAAATTCCCACTGCTTCTTTCGGAACCGTACGGGAAGGGAGAATGATATCATGTGGAAAGTGCTGTTGGTAGAAGATGAGACGCGAGTAAGGCGATTAATTAAAGAAATTATTGATTGGGAGAAGTTGGGGTTCGTTATTGCAGGAGAAGCCGCCAATGGGATCGAAGCGCTAGAGGTGATGCGGGAAGAGTCTCCACATTTCATTCTCTGCGATATTATGATGCCTCTCATGGATGGGATCGAGTTCCTTCGAAAGGCACGTCTGCAAGGCTTTGAGGGTCCATTCGTTATGTTGACCTGTATGAATGAATTCGAATTGGCCAGACAAGCGCTTGAGTATGGAGCGACCAGCTATATTTTGAAGCTTTCGCTGAATGTCGATACGATACGCGAGATGTTGGAGAAGGTCAGCCGAGAATTAAGCAAAGCCGCCATACCTGCTCGACAAGTATCGTATCGTGATTTCGAATTGTTATACCAATATACGTGGAGGCAGATCCAGGGTATAGATGAAGCAGATCCGGAACGGAGAGTCTTGCTGCAGCGCATCTCCGCAAGTGGCTTTACGCATGCAGATCTTTGTTTAGTACTGCACGGGACCGATGGGATCAGTGAGGAGGATCTGACTCGATTCGGGTTAATTCAATCCATCGAAACATTGGTTATTCACAAATTCAGAATCCATGGCTGCACCACGTTTTTTTCCTGGGTTCCACGTTCCGAGCTAACTGTTGCGCAAGCCCCGGAAGAGGACGGGGCAATGGCATATTCAGTCGTATGGGCCTCTTCCGTGCCTATATCCGAATTGGAGTCTACATGGAGAAGTATGATCAGACTCATTGAGAGATCCTGGTATAAAAGCAGAAAAAGTAGGATAGCCTATTCAAAAACAGATTCAATCATCCAACAGCCAGGTATATCCTCCCAAACCCTATGGAACATGGAACGCGAAATATTGCAAGCGTTTGAGCGCCGAGATAAGATAAACTGTATTCGCCAGTTGAATGTCATGTTTGACGAAATGAAAAAGAACCATGCAAGCATGGCCATTGTTGTGGAAACGGCGGAACGATTGGACAATAGGTTTGCTGCTATTTCGGGTTATGGGAAAGTTCAAACCGATGATTGGTTGTCCGCAGCAAACCATGAAGAGCTTCGACATGTCTTGGAAGACAGAATCGATGATTGGATAACAAAATGGATAAAGACAACAACATTGCCATCGGCCCATCCCGAGATCAACAGGATTGTGGATTATATCCAAAGCCATTATGATACGGAAGTCACGTTGAAATCGATGGCAGAGCATGTCACCTTGGATGAGCACTATTTAAGTGGCTTATTCAGTAAAAAAATGGGCTGTACATTGATCCATTACTTACATAAAGTGAGGATTGACCAGGCCCGGTTTTATTTGCTCCAATCTACATTAACTGTCGGGGAAATTGCAGAAAGAGTCGGATTTGCGAATGCCGCATATTTTGTGAAAATTTTTAAGCGCTGGACAGAACAGACGCCCAGTGAGTTCAGAAAGAGTCACATGTCCAATGAATAGATTTTCTCGCCCCTTTCCTGCTTGTGGAGAGGGGCCGATTTGTTTCTGAAGGCTTAATTTTGTATAAGAGGCCACTAAATCTGTTTCTTATCTGCCTCAGGGTACGATGGTATGATAAAGGTGTGTTACAGAATGGGAGAAGCGTCTACTGCAGGGATTCATCTTCCTTCTGCGATTCCAATCTATAATACGATAGGAAAGAAGGGGGATATCGATGTATAAATATAAAAAGATCGTGTTTTCCGCAACCTCCGTTGCACTTTGTTGCAGTCTGCTTGCAGCCTGTGGAGACGAAGCGAAGGATAACGGTTCATCTGCGGCTCCAGAATCATCGAAGATGGTCAAACTGGAAATTATAACAAGCGGGGCCGGCCTGCCCGCTCCGGAGAAGGACTTCGTTCGGGAGAATCTGAATAAGGCACTGAATGCCGATATCAACTTGACGGCTTATGCCTCTGACTATGGCAATCAGCTGAATGTCCGGATGGCTTCTGGTAATTACCCGGATTTGTTTTCCGTTGACAAAGCTTCGTTGAAGCAGCTATCGGAACAAGGACTTCTACTCGATCTGACTCCCTATTTCGAAAAAGAACTTAAGCCGGTTAAAACCTTCATAGGAGATTCCAGCCTGAAGAAAGGTATGGTTAACGGCAAAGTGTATGCGATAGCCCAAGCGCCGCAAGCTCCGAAAGCATCTTACTGGATCCGTAAGGATTGGCTGGACAAGCTTCAATTGAAGCCGCCCGAAACTCTCGATGATCTGCTAGCCGTGTCCAAAGCATTCACGGAGAAGGATCCAGACGGCAACGGAAAAAATGATACTTATGGTATCACAGGACTGATGGGACTCACAGGGGTCAACTTGTTGTCCGCTTTTTCCCCTGTATTCGGAGGATATGGTGTCCCCAATCCAGGTGAATTTTTCGTCAAGGATGGTAAGGTCGTCCAATCGTTATATGACCCGGGTATGAAGGATGCACTTGCCTTTATTGCAAAATTCACTGCCAGCGGTTCGGTTGATCCAGATTATGTATTGAATACCGGCACGCAGCCTAGGGATAAGGCCATCAAGGGTCAGGCGGGAATCATTTGGACGGAATGGACGAATTTGACCAACGAACAGTACGTCGGGCAAATCAAGAAAGTGAATCCGAACGCCGAATGGGTGCAGTTGCAAGCGCCGAAGGGTCCTGCAGGACAGTTCTCCGGGTCATTGGATATCGGTAAAGCAGCCGGATTGATGGCGATTCCGAAGGCACTGGAGAAGGACAAAACGAAGCTGCAAAGAGTGTTCGACCTATTGAATTATATCTCCGGGGGAGAAGGCTCGAAGCTTGTCCAGTTTGGCGTGGAAGGCAAACACTATAATTTGGCAAACGGCAAGGTTGTCCCGACTCCGCTTATGGCTTCGGAAGCCGGCTTTACCTACATGTACCAATTCACCGGCCGGCCGGACCTTGATTATTTGTCGATTAAATTCTCATCCCAATTTCCATTTATCGATTTCGCGAACAAACAACCCCGTATTCAGTCGCTTAACGGCTTCCTGAACTATCCGGACGGTTACAATGATGCAGATGCCAGCCGGTACATTTCGGAAGAGATCACGAAGTTCGCCTATGGAAAGCGGCCATTGAGCCAATATGATGACTTCTTGAAAAACCTTGAAACGACGATGAACTACAAGACTTTTTTGAACTCGGCGACCAAGCAATTAAATGAGTTGGGTTACGGTAAATAGAGCAATCAGTCTGTGCAGCAACATGGAATGACTCTTGGAGGCGAAGAACCGTTTCATCTCTTCTTGGTTCTTCGCTTTTTAGTACTTTCAATAAGATAAATAAGAATGAGTAGCAAAGAATATCGAAATTATGACCACACGTGGATAACCAAACATACACAAAAACCCATACGTTCCGGAAAAATCGGTTGGATGGTGCCATACCCAAAATGTCCCGATAGCTTAGCGGCAATCTAGCGAACGATCCTATTGGAGAAGCCGCTGGAAGAATAGGAGATGGCCGATACCACTTGTTAGGTCACAGGGGGATCCAGTTGATATTGAAGGAGGGAACCGACGATGGATCAAGGAAGTTTGCCGGTAAAGAAAGAAATAGCAGTAAAAGGACTTCAGATGAAACGGCTTGGAAACGTGATATGGAGTAATCGGGCCTTTTACTTCATGCTGCTGCCGGGAGTAATTTATTACATTATTTTTAAGTATATCCCTATGTATGGAATTATTATCGCATTCAAAGATTTTAATTTCTCTGACGGTATTTTGTTTAGCGGGTGGGCAGACCCTTGGTACAAATATTTCAAGATGTTCTATGAATCGCCTTACTTCACACAGGTCATGTCCAACACGTTTATTATCAGTTTGTATAAGCTGATTTTCGGAATCGTGCCTCCGATCTTTTTTGCAGTCCTACTTAATGAATGCCGCGTTCGATGGTTCAATTCGTTCATACAAACATTAACCTATATGCCTCACTTTTTTTCATGGGTGATTATTTATGGGATTCTTCTTGCACTTCTGTCCGAAAATTCAGGCTTGGTAAACCAGTGGATTAAGGATTCGGGCGGTAGTCCGATCAATTTTCTCACCTCTACTGAGTTGTTCCGTGGGGTACTTGTTGGTTCGGAGATTTGGAAGGACTTAGGGTGGGGCGCCATCATTTATTTGGCGGCTATGACCGGCATCGATCCGACGCTGTACGAAGCTGCCAAGGTGGACGGGGCAGGAAGGTTTCGAATGATATGGCATATTACGTTGCCCGGGATTCGCTCGGTTATGGTCATGCTTCTGATTCTGAAGCTTGGGCACATTCTGGATGCGGGATTCGATCAAATTTACATTTTATACAATGTTCAGGTATATCCAGTTGCGGATATATTGGACACATGGGTATTCCGAACGGGATTGCAGCAATTGAATTTTAGTCTGGCGGCTGCTGTTGGATTGTTCAAATCTTTCGTAGGTATGATACTGATCGTGCTTTCTAACCGGCTTGCGAAGCACTGGGGGGAAAATATATGGTAAATCGCTGGGACGAAAAGTTATTTGACGGTGCGGTGATGGTTATATTGGGCTTGGCAGGCTTGGCTGCCGTCATTCCGATCATGTACGTAGTTTCCGTATCGATTACCCCCTTCTCTGAGGTGCTGAAAAACGGAGGATTCGTTTTCATTCCAGGGAAAATTGATCTAACTGCGTACAAAGAACTATTTACGACAACAGGAATTCCACGCTCGTTATGGGTCACGGCCGTATTGACGGTTATAGGAACCGCCGTCAATTTGGTTTTGACGCTTCTTATGGCATATCCGTTGAGCCGGAAGAAGATGCCTGGCCGAAGTTTCTTTCTTCTGATGGTTGTCTTTACGATGCTATTCAACGGAGGATTGATTCCTACTTATATCGTCGTGAAGAATTTAGGATTACTCAACTCCATATGGTCCATGATATTGCCCAATGCAATCTGGACGTTTAACATTCTCATCATGAAAAGCTTTTTTGAAAACCTGCCCGAGGAATTATTCGAATCCGCACGGATGGATGGAGCCAAGGAACTGAGCATTTTAATGAAGATTGTCGTACCGTTGTCGGTTCCATCCTTAATGACCATCGGATTGTTTTATACCGTCGGCCATTGGAATGAGTTTTATCAAGCCATTATGTATATGACAGATAGAAATTGGTTCCCATTGCAAGTGGTTGTAAGGGAAATCCTGGTGCAGACACAGAAACCATTGGAGAATGTCGAAAACTTGATGCCCACCGAAACGGTGCAGATGGCAGCTGTTATCACAGCATCCTTGCCGATCATTGTCCTGTACCCATTCCTGCAGAAACATTTTACTAAAGGCATGCTGTTAGGAGCGATCAAAGGTTGAAAAACGGAGGGGTTCAAATGCAAATGCATACAGAGGTACTAGTTGCAGGCGGCGGTATTTCTGGCGTGTTGGCTGCACTGGCGGCTGCCCGCAACGGTGCGAAGGTTCTGATATGTCAGGATCGGCCCGTATTGGGCGGTAATGCATCATCCGAGATTCGCATGCATATCGTTGGTGCGGCGAATTCCAAGCGGAGGCAGGCTTTGGAGACGGAAGCGAGGGAAGGCGGCATACTGGAAGAAATCCTGCTTGAATGTGCTGTCCGCAACCCACAGCGAAGCGCATCGATGTTTGATCTCATCTTATATGAAAAGTGCAGAGCGGAACCAAACCTAACATTGATGCTCAACACGTCGGTGACCGGCGTGCAGATGGAGGACAGCCGGATTCTGTCCGTATTGGCTGCTAGGGAAAGCACGGAGCATCGCTTCGAAATCTTTGCCAAGATCTTCATGGACTGTACAGGAGATGGGCGTCTCGGCAAAGAAGCGGGAGCATTGTTCATGACAGGCCGGGAATCCTCCAGTCAATATGGGGAGTCCCATGCAGGAGAATATGCCGATTCGTACCGCCTCGGTTCCTCGCTGCTGTTTACGACCCGGAATATGGGCAAATCGATGAAGTTTATCCCGCCTGTATGGGCTAAAAAGTTTACGGAAGAGGATTTAAAGTTCCGCAGCCACTCCTCATGGGAATACGGTTATTGGTGGGTAGAGTTCGGTGGTTTGCTGGATACGATTGCCGATAACGAAACGATCCGTGATGAACTGCTTGCCATCATGATGGGCATCTGGGATCATATCAAAAACAGTGGCAACCATCCGGAGTCAGAGAATTGGGCTTTGGACTGGTTCGGCTTCGTCCCCGGCAAGCGGGAGTCCCGCCGGTTTATCGGCAAGCATCTCCTTACACAATCGGATTTGGAAGAAGCCGTCCACTTTGAGGATGTGATAGCATATGGCGGGTGGCCGATGGATACGCATCCTCCGCAGGGAATCGAAGCAAAAGACCGGGAGCCAAGCAGCCAGCCGGTGACCAACTATGTGTATGGCATTCCGCTCAGGGCCTTGATCAGCGTCAATGTGGACAATCTGATGTTTGCCGGACGGAACATATCCGCTACGCATATCGCCTTTTCAAGTACCCGGGTTATGGCCACCTGCGGCGTAATGGGACAGGGTGCAGGTACGTTCGCCGCGATGGCAATTCGCAATGAGATTCCGTTGGATCTGGCATGGCAAGACCGGGAGCTGATCAGGAGTACACAGCAGCAGTTGATCCGACAGGATGCTTATTTGCCTGGCATTCAGGCGGAGGTCAATCTGGCGAGCCAGGCTATCGTCCGGGCGTCGTCTGAGCAGCCAGAGGGGTTGGCATCGAATGTCATCGACGGACATACCCGTTCCATACATGGAGCAAGAGGGGTCAGGCCGAATCTGTCCGTTCCCGGCACCCACCGTTGGATGGCGCTGCCGGAAGACCGGGAGCCTTGGATCGAGCTGGAGTGGAAATCACCGGTATCTATCCGCGAAATCACCGTTGTGCTTGATACGGGCATGCACCGGAGGCTAACGCTGACACACGAAGACTATCTGCATCAGCAGAACGTGTGGGGGCCGCAACCGGAAACCTTGAAAGAGTTTCGGGTATCGGCTTATTTAGCGGATTCCCGTGAAGATGGCTGTCAAGTGATGTACATTCGCGATAATTATCAACGGCAGATTACTTGCCAGGTCCAGTTGAAGCAGGTGCACAAGCTTCGTCTCGAGGTTCTGAGCACAAACGGCTTAGATCATGCGAGGATATTTGAAATTCGATGTCATTGAAGGTAGGGATATGAATGAGTCAACGCAAGCCGCTTTTTCCGCAACTAAACTGGATGCTGCATGGGGCGGATTACAATCCCGAGCAATGGATTCATATGCCGGAAGTCTGGGATGAGGATGTGCGCCTGATGCATCTTGCCAAGTGCAATGTCATGACCATGGGCATGTTCTCATGGTCCAGCCTGGAGCCGAAAGAAGGGCAATTCGAGTTCGGATGGCTCGATAGAATCATCGATAAGCTGAGCCGCAACGGCATCTCTTTCATCCTGGGCACGCCCAGCGGGGCGCGGCCGGCATGGCTGGCCCGGAAATACCCGGAGGTGCTGCGGGTCAGACCGGAACGGGTGCGCAATTTGTACGGAACCCGGCATAACCATTGTTATACGTCACCTGTATATCGCGAGAAGGTCAGGACCATCAATACGCTTTTGGCGGAACGTTACCGCAATCATCCCGGCTTGCTGCTGTGGCACATCTCCAACGAATACAATGGGGAGTGTCACTGCGATTTATGCCAGGCAGCATTTCGTGGATGGCTACGGAAGAAATATGGCGATGATTTAGACCGTTTAAATTATGCGTGGTATACGACCTTTTGGAGCCATAACTATACCGACTGGGAGGAAATAGAGTCACCCTCCCCTATCGGGGAACATATGTTACACGGCTTGCAACTGGACTGGAAACGGTTTGTCACCGATCAGAGTATTGATTTTATGCTTCAGGAAATCGAGCCGTTAAAGCGGCTTACCCCTAATATTCCCGTCACAACTAATTTCCTGGGCGGGTGCGTTATCAATTACGAACGAATGGCGGAGCATGTGGACATAGTCTCGTGGGACAGCTACCCGTATTGGCATGGAAAGAGTCCCGACTGGCAGACGGCCTGCCATACGGCTTTCACCCACGACCGGTACCGTTCGTTCAAGCCCGGGAAACCTTTTCTGCTGATGGAAAGCACTCCCAGCATGGCGAACTGGCAAGAGGTTGCCAAGCTGAAGCGGCCTGGCATGCATGCGTTGTCCTCTATTCAAGCGGTAGCCCACGGTTCCGATTCAGTGCAATATTTTCAATGGCGCAAGAGCAGGGGGAGTTCAGAAAAGTTTCATGGCGCCGTTGTGGACCATAGCGGGCACGAGCATACTAGAGTGTTTCGCGATGTTGCGGAAATAGGCGATTTCCTGGAACGGCTGGAGCCAGTCACTGGTACGATTGTCCCGGCAGAAACCGCGCTCATTTACGATACTGAAAATAAATGGGCGGTAGAAGGAGCCGCAGGACCGCGAAAACCTAATCTTAGCTACGATCAGGAGGTGCTGCGCCATTACGAGCCATTTTGGAAGCAAGGGATACCGGTGGACATTGTATCCATGGATCGTCCGTTGGATCGATATAAGCTCGTAGTTGCTCCGATGCTGTATATGTTGAAGCAGGGTATGGCTGAGCGGCTCGAGGCCTTCGTCCGTTCAGGAGGCACGCTTGTCCTGACATATTGGAGCGGAATTGTCGACGAAAACGATCTCTGCTTCTTGGATGGGTTCCCGGGACCGCTCCGCAAGCTGGCCGGAGTATGGTCGGAAGAGATTGATGCGCTGTATCCTGAAGATTGCAATTCACTTGCTATGAAGGAGGGTGGGTTGGACTTTATGGGAACGTATTCGGTATCTCTGCTGTGCGATCTGATTCATGCCGAGACAGCGGAGGTTCTTGCGGAGTACCAGCAGGATTTCTATCAAGGGTATCCTGCACTGACCTTAAACCGATTTAGAGACGGAGAGGTCTACTATATGGCGGCGCGAACCGAACCTGCTTTTCTGGACAGCTTTTATCGTGCGATGGCCACCCGTTGCAGGTTGAGTCGAGCACTTCAAGCGGACTGGTCGGAAGGCGTCAATGCTCAGGTGCGTACGGACGGCGTCCGGGATTACATCTTCCTTCATAATTTCACCGATCAAGAGCAGAACATTCTATTCAAGGAGTCTATCATCGATCTGGACGGTACTCCAGTCAAACAATATTTACGCCTTCCGGCATACGGATACCGTGTGTTCGTTAGAAAAGAAAGTGAATATAGCAGTGGTGTTAAATAAATTAGAGAGGTTATATCGATCAAATTCTTTGTCAACCGACAGCCAGCTTTCGCTGACGATCCTTGAATCTACTGTATTTTCAATTTTCATATATTGTTACACATCAAATGTGGACACCCGTTCATTGAAACGGAAATGTCCACTTTTTTGTGAAGCTAAAGGGGAGAGGAGGGGAGGGGAGAAATGGCTTCATTTTTTCACGTGTACTGTCCGGAGGGAGTGAACAGCAAATACCACCTGATCGTGTTTGATGATTCTAAGGAGGCGTATGTTGGGGAACGATGGCACTTCATTCTAAGTGACCTGAAAGGTTTCGGGCAGTTCCAAGGAGATAAAAAGAGTTTCAGGGAAGAAGACTGCGTTCTCGAATTTGTCAAAGCAGAAAAGTTGGAAAAAAGTAATTAACTATCTTAATCATTAGGGATATGAAATAGAAGACAGGAAGACAACTGCTCCATTTTTGCCCCGAAATTCCGGGCTGTTAATTCAAGGGTTTGAAGCTACTCGAACTGCTCCGGTACGGACATGAAGTCTTATACTTGATCACCCGCAGTCGGACAGTCCGTTTGAAAGCGGATTTAGCTAAAAAACAAAAATCGTACAGAAAGACCTAAAGATTCTTAAGGCCTGGAATGAAGGGATCACAGTACAGTGTAAGCATCCATGGAGCGAAGCTTTAGAATGAAAGCGCTTTATTTCAGAACGATCATTTCCTGTGTCAAAAAGCTCCAAATATAAATCCCTAAGGAGGAAATTGTTGCAATGAGGAGAATTGGTTTGTTTGCTGTGTCCCTAGCGGTACTGCTCGTAATGATGCTGACCAATATCGCCTATGCGGATGTATCATCCCATTATCTTAACCCGCTGATGAAAGGTGCCGACCCTACCATTGAACGGCAAGACGATGGATACTATTATTCGGCGGCGGGTGATGGCAATGTTGTATTGAAACGGCATGAAACCATTCTTGGCGTTTCCACCGCGAAGAGTAAAGAGGTATGGAAGTTACCTGAAAACCTGGAATTTATATGGGGTCCCGATGCGCACAGGATCGATGGCAAATGGTACATCTATTTCGCTTCCGGTCCGAAAAATAGTGATAAAGCGGGGCGCTTTGCTTATGGCCATCCCAGCTCCTATGTTCTGGAGAACAGCTCACCCGATCCATTTGAAGGGACCTGGGAACTGAAGGGAACCTATGATAATGGAGACGGACTTACACCCCAACAAGGATTGCTGAATACGCAAAGCTATGGATTGCCTACTGGCTTTGTCACCATCAATGGGCAGAGATACCTAACCTACACCAAATATTTCTATTTTATAGATCCAAAAACGGGAAAAGAGAGATTTGATGAATGTCCCACGATTGTCAAAATGAAAAACCCGTGGACATTGGAAGGCGAAGAGATTACGTTAGCCAGGCCGATCTACGACTGGGAGAAGTATGTTGATAATGTTAACGAAGGCGCAGCCGTGGTGGAGCGAAACGGTAAAGTTTATTTTGCCTATTCCGCCAGCAGCTACACCCATGATAACTATGCTGTCGGCCTGTCCTGGGCCGATCTGGCTCAAAATGTGGAGAATGAAGCGGCATGGAATAAATATCCCGAGCCGATCATGAAACGTTCGGATGAAAACAGTTCTTACTCGACAGGCTCGCCGTTATTCCTGAAATCCGAAGATGGTACAGAGGACTGGATTACATACCATGGCATACCGACCCATAGTCAAGGGGGTAAGAACAGAGAGGTTCGCGCCCAGCGGATCAATTGGGATGACAATGACTTCATCAATCTGGGCATCCCGTCCAACCCCGGCACCGTGCTTAGCCGCCCCTCCGGGGAGGAGAAGAGCGAAATCTATGAAGCGGAAGACGCGCAATTATCAGGGGCTGCCAGAGCAACCATGAACAGCATCTATGCCTCGTCCGGCCGATATGCCCGGTACAGCAATGGCGCTGCCAGCGACTATGTGGAGTTTACAGTCAACACCCGTACAGGGGGGATGTACTCGCTGGACTTCCGCTACAACAACAATACGGCAGAGCCGATCACCATGACGCTCAGTGTGAACCAGGAGGCACCGGCCGAGCTTGTATTCCCGTCTAATGCTGGACCGAAGAACAAACTGAACTTCGACTTAAAAACCGTTCACAACATCCGGCTGAATGAAGGCAGCAACATCGTACGTCTATCCGGCAAAAGTGCTTTGGGGCTGGACGCGATCATTGCCAAGAAAAGCGTCTTGTACGAAGCGGAGGGCGCGGAGCTGTCAGGCGGCACGGGCATCGCTCAAAATCATGCGGGATATAGCGGTTCAGGCTTTGTCAGCGGGTTCACGGAGCCGAACGCAGCAATCAGCTTTACCGTAAACGCTCCTCAAGCGGGCAGCTATTCGGTCAAGCTGGCTTATAGCGCGGGAGGCGAGGACGATCGAACCTTGACCATGTATGTGAACGGCGCAAAGATCAAACAAACGAGTTTCTTTGGTCTGAAGGAATGGGATAAGTGGGCCGACCGATATGACAACGTATTCCTGAAAGAAGGAAGCAATGTCATCACCTATAAATATGACAGCGGCGATACGGCGAATGTCAACCTCGATTATATCACCGTTACCGAAGCGGCGACCTGGACGTATGAGGCGGAATCCGCCAAAATAACAGGCGGGGCGGATGCCCGAATCATCCAGGCTCAGGACGGCAATACGGGAATCGGTTATGTGAGCGGTATGTCCCAGGTGAACTCGTCCGTGGAATTTTCTGTGAATGCCGAGTATGCGGCCAGCTATGATCTCAAGCTGCGATACGCCACCGAGCAGGGCGGCAAAACATTGTCGCTGGAGGTGAACGGCGCGCCTGCGCAGGACATCGTTCTTCCCCACTCCGGAGGCGCCGGGATGTGGAAGGAACACACTGTAACCGTTCCCCTGAACAAAGGGAAAAACAGCATCGCCTATAGGAGCGCAGCCGGAGATTCAGGTGTCATCCGGATCGATCATATTCATCTGAATAAGCGCACACCCTGGAAATATCAGGCGGAAGCGGCAACCCTCTCAGGCACGCCGGGGATCGGCAGAGATCGTCTGTGGTTTGAAGGCAACGGTTATGTCGGCTTATTCCAGAAACAAGGGGATGCTGTCCGATTTGAAGTGAATGTTCCCTACACGGGGGCCTATACTTCAACCCTGCGCTATTCGGGCGTACAGTCGTCGAATCGAACCATGACCCTGTATGTGAACGGCAACCGGGTCAAGCAAGTTTCCATGCCGCCGACAGCGAATTGGGATACTTGGATGGATGCGACCGAGACGGTCAATCTGCAGGCCGGGAAAAACAGCATTGAATTCCGCCGTGAGGAAGGGGATACCGGCCAGCTGAATATAGACAGCCTGATCCTGGATAAATTCAGCGGTGGATTCATGAGCACGAAGGCGAAGGAGCTTACCCCCGAGAAGATGGTGAAAATCCAGCCGAAGCACAGCGGCAAGGCGCTTAGCGTGGCAGGGGAGAAGTACAATCAGGGAGCAGCCCTCATCCAATTTTCCAATGGCGAAACCAACAGTCAATTGATGCGATTCGTGGATTTGGGAACGGGCTATTACCGGATTCTGATTATGCGCGGTGAACGCTTTCTCGATATCAAGCCTGATTCGGATATCCAGGAGCTGATTCTAAATCAGACCATGGGGGAGGCCCCCATTCCTTCCGATACCGAGGAGTGGCGTCTGGAGAAGGAGGGCGATTATTACAAAATAATTAACAAAAGCAATGGAAAGGTAATTACAGTCAATGAAGCGTCCAAAGGAAACAACGCTGTTATAAGGTTGGCCGATGACGAGGGGAAAGACCATCAGCGGTTTAAGATTGAGCTGCGCAACCTGTATGATAATACCTTCCACGAGGTGTCGGACATTACTGCTGTTCCGGAGGCGATGCAGGCAGGCCAGGAGCTGACTCTCTTTGGAACAGTCTCGCCGGATTGGGCCACGCGCAAAAGCATTGTCTGGAGCATCAAGGATGCCGGGCAAACGAGAGCTGCCCTGGCCGGGAACGTGCTGTCCGCAACCCGAGCGGGAACCGTCATTGTCACCGCTACGATTGAAGAAGGAAGCGAGATCGGTGTGAACTACTCCAAGGACTTCACCATTACCGTCTTCAAGAAAGACGCGGATGTTAGTCCCGAAAAGGCCACCTATGATCTCAATGTTCCTGGAGATGTAAGCACCAGCATCATATGGAATGAAGCCCAGTCTGTGACCGGGGTGGTATACGCAGCAACTGTAGCAGGTGCCGTACACAATGGCACATTGGGAAAGGATGATTATACGATCGGCGGGGATATGTTGACCATCAAGCGCGAGACTATGGCCGCACTGGGGTTGAAGCGCGGTGATAAGGCGGACTTCTCTATTCTGTTTAATCAGGGGAATCCCGCTGTACTTAGTGTCAATGTGGTGGACAGCTTTGCTTTGACCAGCCATCGTATTACAGTGACAGCCGAGGGACACGGCATTGCCAGCGCCAATGTACCATCGGCGGTCAAGGATACGGCGATTACTTTAACCGCCACGCCAGAACCGGGCCAGCTCTTCAAGGGCTGGAAGGTGATCAGTCCCAGCAGCTTGAATGTGACGGACAATACCTTCACTATGCCGGACGAGGCGGTAGCGATCACGGCGATATTCGGAGCGCCGTCCTACAGAGTGACCTATAACGGCAACGGCGCGGCAAGCGGTCACGTGCCGGTAGATGACAGCGACTATGATCAGGGCGTCACGGTATCTGTCTATGGCAATACCGGCAATCTGAAGAAGCCTGGCTATCTCTTTGCCGGCTGGAATGTACGGGCGGATGGTAGCGGAGCCAGTTACACTGAAAGCCAGGTATTCACAATGGGCGGGGCCAATGTGACCCTGTATGCGCAATGGATGGTTATACATCCGGGCGGTTCTACTGGAGGAGGTTCGTATGATGGGGACTCATCCGATGACAGTTCGCCATCAACAGCAACGGGCAAAGGAATGATTCCGGCGAACAGCAGCCAATTTGCGGTTCCAGCAGACAAGAAGGGCGAATACGGCATAGGGGACGAGATCAAGATTGAGATCCC
The DNA here is from genome assembly GCF_014873645.1 of Paenibacillus sp. OAS669. Taxonomy (NCBI): domain Bacteria; kingdom Bacillati; phylum Bacillota; class Bacilli; order Caryophanales; family Paenibacillaceae; genus Paenibacillus; species Paenibacillus sp. OAS669. Next base: position 199,084 of record NZ_JADBDR010000011.1, on the reverse strand, counting down.
TGCCGGCGCTTACCGAAAGGAATTCCAGCTTAGCATCAGCAAGATAACGGACACGCAAAAGCTGCTTGCAGGCAAAGCTGCGCCGGCCAGTCCGGTGTTCGAGATCTGGAAGGATTTCCCCAGGGTTTTCGACAAGGAAATCACGCTGACCCTTGCTTTCGATCCGGCCCAAATAAAGAAGGGTCAACAACCGGCCGTGTTCTACTATGACGAAGTGCAAAAAAACTGGAGGGAATTAGGCGGACAAATCAATGGAGCCGCTTCTATTACGGTGAAGGTGAACAACGTTGCCAAGTTTGCGGTATTCGGCGTCGATCAGGCGGCCAGCCTGCCCGCTCCGAAACCGGCGGTCAACTTGAGCGACCTGGCGGCGCATTGGGCGGAGGCCGATGTCAAACAAGCGATTGACCTGGGAATCGTCAGCGGTTATCCGGACGGTACGTTCAAGCCGGATCGAACCGTAACGCGCGCCGAGTTTGCCACCATGCTTGTCAATGCGCTTAAGCCGCAAGAGAACCGCCTCTACAGTACGCCATTAACGTTCAACGATAAGGAGAAGATCGGCGCATGGGCGCTGAATGCCGTGGCGCAAGCCGTGCAAGAAGGGATCATATCCGGTTACGAGGATGGTTCATTCCGACCGGATGCCGAGATTACCCGTAGTGAGATGGTCAAGATGATCGCAGGCGCCCTGGGCCAGTCAGGCGAAAAGGCTGATACCACAGGGTTTGCGGATGACACGGCTATTCCTGACTGGGCGAGGGGTGCCGTGGCGACCTTGAGCAAGCGGGGCATTATTGAAGGCAAAGGAGGGAACCAATTCGCCCCCGGCGATCAAGCTACAAGAGCAGAGGCGATTAGAGTATTGCTGAACATGCTGCGTAACAGATAAGAGAAGCGTGAATGCCTTCTTCGGTGCCGCAGGCCCATAGGCTTGCGGCGGATTTTGCGTTCCTATCAGAGCAATCATTTTGTGTAGAGCAACCATTTTGTAAAACGGTTACAAAAAGTTTATAGTGATTTTATTTTAAGGGAAGCGAAAACTCGAAACTTCTGAACAGCCCTAGCTTGATCTCAATTGGGGCTGTTTGCTGTGTAATAACACTACTTGCCATTACACCGCTATCCTTCCAAAAAATGATGAATGTACAGGTATAGCTTGTTGAGAAAGCGGCGGGCTCCCTAAACAAACTAATAAACGAATGTGCCGAAAGTTAACATAAGGACTTGATAATTAAGTGGAGAACCCTAAATAGAACTGCTGGATGAGAATAAGAACTATACAGCATATGGAAGTTAACGTACGATGTGCGTAGTTCTTCATTGTGGCGCTGCAGCAAATGCTTTTGATTCTATCTATTAAAGAGAGGTGAAGAGGTTTGCAACAAACTACTTTAGGAGATAAGCAATTAACACAAATCCATTCTGTTAAAAAAGGGAAGATAAATACTATTCTGACCCGTCTTAGCCGAGACAAATATTTATATCTTCTCGCCGCACCTGGAATATTGTATTTTTTGATTTTTAAGTATATTCCCATAGGCGGAGTAGTCATTGCTTTTCAGGAGTACTCGCCGTTTAAAGGAATTCTGCATAGTAAGTGGGTGGGCTTCGAAAACTTCGATAGGTTTTTCAGTAGCAGCGAATTCTTGAAATTATTAAGAAATACAATGGTCATTAGTGTTTTAAACCTAGTTTTTTTCTTCCCTGCGCCCATCATTCTTTCTTTGCTTCTCAATGAAGCAAGAAACAGCAAGTTCAAAAGAACTATCCAAAGCATCGTATATTTGCCACATTTCTTTTCCTGGGTGATCGTTGCGGGGATCACGTTCCTGTTGTTTTCCCAATCCGGAGGCATTGTAAATGGCGTCATTCACATGATGGGTTACTCTAAGATAGACTTCTTAACGAATGAAAATTACTTTTGGGTGATGCTGACCCTGCAGTCCATATGGAAGGAAGCAGGATGGGGCACCGTCATTTTTTTGGCAGCCATAGCCGGGGTCGATCCTGCGCTTTATGAAGCAGCTAAGATGGATGGGGCTAACCGACTCCAGCAGATGAAGCATATCACGATGCCTGCCATACAAAATGTAGTTATTACATTATTAATTCTAAGAATGGGCCATGTTCTGGATGTAGGCTTTGAGCAGGTTTATCTCATGATGAACAGTGCAGTGACTGATGTTGCCGATGTATTCGAAACCTACGTGTACAGGATGGGCATACAAAATGGGCAGTTTAGCTTCACTACGGCGGTTGGACTGTTTAAGTCTGTTGTAGGACTTATATTGGTAATTGCTGCTAACAAATTGGCTAGGACATACGGCAAGGAAGGCCTATATTGAGGGGGTGGAGACATTGAACAATAAATGGAGCAGTAGATTAGCAGATGCAGCCGTTGTGTCCATACTGATCATATCTGGAGTAGTCACGATCCTGCCATTCCTTTACATTCTGGTTATATCCTTTACCGACCCCTCTGAATACATCCGGGCTGCCGGTCTCATCCTGATCCCGGAGAAATGGTCGCTAATTAATTATCAATATCTGTTGTCTACCAATACGTTTATTAGAGCGATGGGAAATAGCGCCTTCTTGGCTACAGTCGGCACTGTATTGAGTCTTGCTGTAACCTCGAGCTTTGCTTATGCCTTATCGAGGAAAAGATTGATGGGAAGAAAAGTCATGTTAATGCTTATTGTGATTGCGATGCTTTTTAACCCCGGTATCATCCCACCATACCTGCTTGTGAAGAACTTAGGGCTGATCAACAGCATGTGGGCACTAATCATGCCTGTACTGACAACAGCTTATTATACATTTCTTATGAAAAGCTTCTACGATAGCATTCCGCCCGGCTTGGAAGAAGCGGCCCATATCGATGGATGCAACGATTTAGGAATTTGGATGAGAGTGATCCTGCCGATCTCTTTGCCCTCTCTGGCGGCCTTCGGTCTATTTTATGCGGTTGCTTATTGGAACGTATTTTTTTCCGCGATTCTTTATTTGAACGATTTCAAGAAGTGGCCTTTACAAGTATTGCTGCAGCATATGCTTATCGATTCATCAACCAGCGTAGGTGGGGAATTAGCGCAACAAATTTCCTCCGAGCAAACCTTGCCTCAGGAAACTCTTAAAATGGCCGCAGTTATTGTGGCAACAGTACCTATTATTATGGTGTATCCTTTCCTGCAGAAGCATTTCGCCAAAGGCGTCATGGTAGGTTCTGTGAAGGAATGAATATAAAATTTACAAATGGAGGTAATAGTATGAGCAAGAAAAATGCAGGAATTAAACTGTGTTCCCTGCAAGTCTCTTTAGCTTTATTGTTAGCTGCATGCGGAGGAGGCGGGGGAGAAGAAGCAAATTCAGTGGAACAAGAGGGGGGAAAACAGGGAAAACCAACTCAAATCAGCATATTGTCGTCCTTTTATTCGCAAGAACCACCCTCAGAAGACAACCCTATAATAAAAGAAATCGAAAAACGGACGAATACCAAGCTGAACATTGCCTGGACATCATCCAACAACTATACGGATAAATTAAATGTGACGTTGGCCTCCGGTGAGCTGCCGGATTTAATCTTGACAACCGACCCGCTCAATTCATCGGTTATTAAGGGGATGGCTGCTCAAGGAGCCTTTTGGGACCTGACCAATTTGTATAAAAATTATCCGAATTTAGCAAAGTTTCCTGAAGAAACCTGGAAAAATTTAGCCTACGCGGATGGACATAACTATGGTATACCCCGGGTAAGACCGGTCTATGGCCAGAACGGGGTAAGCATCCGCAGAGATTGGCTTGATAAACTGGGCTTAAAAATGCCGACCAACATGGATGAACTCTACGAAGCGATGAAGGCATTTACCAATAACGACCCCGACGGAAACGGGAAAAATGATACGTATGGAGTCATTTTAAATATAAGAACTTTCGAGAACGTTTTTAATAAAACTATAGGCGACTGGAAAGCGCAGGATGGAAAGCTGGTTCCTACTGTTTACTTATCAACAGAAAAAGACGCGCTTATGTACGCCAATAAATTGTACAAAGAAAAGCTGATTCCCGAAGATTTCCTGATGCTTAAACCGAGTCAAATCCTGGATATGTTAAAGGCAGGGAAGGCTGGTGTCGCCACACAAGCCATAGATCAGGTTTGGAATATAACAGCCGAGCTTAGAAAGCAAAAGCCTGACGCTTATATGGAGCCGATTGTTTCATTAAACGGAGTGAGCGAGACAGAAATCGGCTCTTTTGGAATGTTTCTGATTCCCAAGACCGTTCCTGAAGCGAAGTTGAAGAAAATTATGGAATTCATGGATTACGGGGCTTCCGCTGAAGGATCGGATCTTGCGAATTTCGGCTTTAAAGACGTTCATTTCGTTGAAAAAGACGGCTTTAAAATTCCTACGGAACAGGCTGTAAAGGACAATGTATCCCAACAAGCATTTGGTCAAATTTTTCTTAGCTACAACAAATATCTAAAAGCGTATGTTCCGGGAATTCCGAAGGAGTACTATGACCGTCATGTAAAAATAATGGATGAGCGTGCAAAAAATGCGGTTAATGATCCGTCGGTCGGTGTGGATTCCGAGACCTGGATTAAGTTCTGGCCGGAATACAACAAAAAAATTACCGATATGAAACTGCACGTGATTATGGGCAAGGAACCGATAGAAAAATGGGATGCGTTCGTCAACCAGTTAAAAACGGAACCGAATTTCACTAAAATTGTTCAGGAAATGTCAGAGTCATACGTTAAAAGAAATTCAACCAAATAATAATGCTGGAGAGGCGGTATTGAAATGAAAATAGCGTATACAACTTTGTCTTGCCCGAATTGGAGCTGGGAACAAATTTTGAACGAAACCACACGTTTAAAGTACGACGGGATTGAGATCAGAGGCATGGAAGGGGAAATGTTCCTGCCCAAGGCAAGGCCCTTTCTCCCTGAGAATCTGGAAAAAACCCTGGAGGAACTTCATTCAAAGCAGATACAAATAATCGGTTTGAATACATCCTGCCAATTCCATGACCTTGACAAATTCGATGATTTTATTGCCGAAGGGAAAGCACATATAGATCTAGCACAAAAGCTAGGCGTACCCTATATAAGAGTTTTTGGGAATAAGGTGCCGGATCCTTTCCAAAAGGAGCAAATTATTGAGAGGATTTCAAGGGGCATAAAGGAGCTTTGTGACTATGGTTCGGAAAGAAATGTCCGCATCCTTTTGGAAACTCACGGGGACTTCTCCGATCTGGATCATATGCTGCCTGTACTGGAGAAGGTGGCCAGTGCCAATTTGGGCGTGCTGTGGGATATGGAGCATACTTACAAAAGATACGGCAATACCATTGAACCGTTTATCGAGAAGATCTTTCCCTATATCGAGCATGTCCATGTTAAAGATACGAAAAAGGTCAATGGCAAATTCCAGCTGTGTTTCATTGGCGATGGTGAAGTTCCCATTAAGAATAATATTGAACTGTTAAAGAAATATGGTTACACAGGCTACTTATCGTTGGAGTGGGAAAAGAAGTGGCATCCTGAGCTTGAAGAACCGGAAGTTGTGCTGCCGGCATTTATTCAATACATCCGCGCATTCGTTTAATCCGAGGAGGAGTTAGAGATGACTATTCATAAAAATGTAAAAATAGCCGTAGTTGGAGTAGGGGCAATGGGATCGGGTCATATCAAAAATCTACGGCAGCTCCAGACTGCTGGAACGGTCGAAATTGTCGGTGTTTGTGATGTAATTAAGGACAGAGCTGATAAATTTGCCGAGGAGCTGCAAATACCGGCTTATTATAGCCACACAGAACTTCTCGATCAACCGGGTCTTGAAGCTATTACGGTGGCGACACCCCATTATGATCATCCTTCAGTTGCTATCGATGCATTTAACAGAGGTATTCACGTGCTTTGCGAGAAGCCTATCGCTGTCCATTTAAACGATGCGAAGAAAATGATAGCTGCTTATGAAAGGGCTAAAGAGACATACCCTGAGCTTGTCTTCGCCATAATGTTTCAGGAAAGAACGTATCCGTTTCATAAGAAGTTAAAGGAAATTGTCCAAAGCGGGAAGCTCGGCAAGCTGATTCGTGTTACTTGGATCAACACGCAGTGGTTTCGCCCGCAGTTTTATTACGATAGCGGCGACTGGCGGGCGACTTGGGCCGGAGAAGGCGGGGGAATTCTGACCAACCAATGTCCGCATAATATGGATCTTTATCAATGGTTATTCGGAATGCCTGCGAAGATCAGCGGTTTTGTTAACATTGGTAAATATCACAATATTGAAGTTGAAGACGAAGTGACGGCCTACTTTGAACATGAGAATGGAATGATTGGACATTTTATTGCAACCACGGCCGAGACGCCCGGAACAAACCGTTTTGAAATTGTAGGAGAACACGGCAAGCTGGTTTATGAGAATGAAAAAATTGTCATGTATCAAAATCAGATTTCGGTATTTGATTTCATTCTGGAATCGAAAAGTAAATTCGGTAATGTTGAAAGCTGGTATACGGAAATTCCTGTTGATATTACTCAGCCTAAAGGGCATCTTGTTGTTATCGAAAAATTTATTAACGCTATTCAAAATGGAGACGGCGAGTTAGTAGCTCACGGTACAGAAGGGATCAATGGGTTGACTTTAGCCAACGCCATTATGCAATCTTCATTCACTGAAAGCAAGATTGTATTGCCCCTGGACGCCGATGCTTATGAAAACAAGCTGAAGGAGTTGATACAAAGCTCAAAGTATGTTAAACCGCCAATCACGCGGCTGTAGAGGAAGTTATGATATATTCGTTTTCAAAGAGTTAAATAGGATTGAGGACTGACAATTTATAGCGCTCAAAACCCTGCGGATCACAAGTCCTAAAGATCTGCAGGGTTTTTGTTAATCCCGGTCAAATACAAACTTGACGATAAGCTAATGGAGGAATACCTTTAGATAAGATACATCGGCGACAAGGAGGGATGACAATGCTTCGTGGTCTGCTGCCGCAGCAATTGCATTTACGAATGTTTATATATATGGCCTTAGCGTTCACTGTGACCATTTATATATTTTCTTATATTTTAACTAGGCAATTGACTAATAATGCAATAACTGAAATTGACCGCCTGACTCTGCAGCGAATTGCGCAAGTTAAGGACAACACCGACTTCACGCTGCGAAAACTTAAATTATATTCCGTCCGTATTTTTCGGGACCAGAATGTAAACGGTTGGATGACCTCTTCGGAGGTCGACTATTGGGTTTTTAAACAAATGGAATTGAGCTTGACGGATTACTTGGGTATTGAGCCATTTATTCAGTCCATACATGTGATTAATCCCTCCATTAACCGTATGTACGCTTCGGATAAAGGCCTGACTAAGTTAACTGACGAGGAGAACAAAGAATTTCTTGAACAAGCCCGATCGGAAAAGAGTCGAAACTTAAACCTGCGAAATTACGAGATTCAAGGCAAAAGTTATTTATTACTGGTTGTGCAGGATGTGATTGATAGAGGGGAGAACAACAGTAAATTGGCGGTGCTGCTGGATAAGGAAAAGCTGCAGCAGTACATCCTGCAGATGAATAAGCAAATCGCGAATGATGTGTTCATACTGAACGGGGAAGGGGAATTGATGCTGGGGAATGTTTCGGATAAAATGCTCAAGAAGGTAAGAACGTTAAGTTCAAACGGTAACTTAGGGAAATCTCATTTTTCGGTTGATGGCGAGGAGTGGTCATTACGTTATCAGACGCTAAGTATTTCGGGTTGGAGGATCTTTCATCTAACCTCGCTTGAAACGTTAAATCAAAGTATTTCCGTCACCAGATGGACGATTTTACTTTGTTTCAGTCTTCTTGTTCTGATTATCTGGATGTTACTTTATTGGTATTCCAGAACCAATATACGCCCCATAGGTACTATGCTGCAAGCTATTCAAGCGCGTATAGGTCAGCCCTATGTCCCTTCCAACACCGTGGAAACTACAGTAAGCATCACTTCCGGTATCGAATCGCTTATTAACAAAGTGGAGCAAATGGATCGTTCTATCAAAGATAGTAAATCATTAATCAAGGAGGAGCGGTTGCGCCAATGGATACTTAACGGCTCCCTTTCGGAACGTTATAAAAAAGAATGGTTTCAAGAGATACCGGTGCTTGCCGCTGGATCGATCCGAATAGCGGTTTTAAGGATCCGGTATTATGCTGCATTCTGTGATAAATATGATTTTCCTTCAAGAAAGCTAATGAAGTACGCGATGGGCAATATAGCTAGTGAGGTCATGAGACAATATGGCTTAGCCGGAGAGGCAGTCGATATTGGAATCGATCACACCGTACTAATATTCCCTGACACGAAGAAGAAAGAAACAATCGATACTATGCTTCAAGAAATCAAATCAAATATTGATCAATGGTTGCATTTCGGAGTTGTTGCAGCGGTCAGCGATCCTAGGGCTTCAGATGAAGCACTGTTCCAGAGCTACGAATTGGTTATGGAGGCATCCATGCTTAATTTTATTGATGGCAAAGACCGTGTATATTCGGAGAGTGATTTAAAGCAGTTTGAGGATAGGCCAAATTATCTTGATGAAGGTGTGATAAAAGAACTCGTTGCTTCAGTGCGTATCGGTAACTTGCTAGCTGTTAAAGGATATTTGGAGCAGTTGGCTGGGGATATGAAGGGAATGACTTATTCGGAATGCAAAATGCAGCTTATCCATTTAATATATGAGTTGATGAAAAATTTTAAAAAACTAAACACTGTAAAAGGAATGGAAGGAATTGAGCATACACTAAATCAATTCCATCATTTAAATGAAGCGTTCCATTGGATTGAAACGTTCCTGCATCAAATTGTTGACGATTTAAAACTGCGGTCAACTAATAATCGAAAAGAAGAAATTGTTACAGAAGCCGTTCAATATATTCGGAATAATCTACATAACCCCATACTGAGTGTGGATTCCATTGCCGATCATACATCGGTCTCAGTCAGCTATCTTCGGGCCGTGTTTAGGGAATGGATGGATTGCCCTATATCGGATTTTATTTCAAATCAGCGTTTGGAGCGGGTAAAGGAGCTTCTTTTAAGCACCGACTTAACTGTAGCAGAAATTGCAGAACAGGCTGGTTTCCAAACAAAAAGCCACTTCTTCACAACGTTCAAGAAAGTATTTGGAACAACCCCTATCCAATTTAGACAGCAGCAAAAAATAAAGTAAGTGATGCGCTTATTCATGACGACGCTCGGCCACCCAGAGGAGTTCGACATGCCGGAATTCCAAACGAATCAACATACCGTTCAAGCATCTTTTGTGATTACATATTTACGAACATCATGATTTAGACGGTTACGTGGAATTTCATGTTAATTCGATGGTATCAACATCGTGCCCGGGGGCAGCAGAGGATGAGAAAGGTTAGTAACGAGAGCTTGTTGTAACATGCTTTCTACGGTAGTCACCCGGTGTCATGCCTTTCAACTCGCGGAAAATCCGCGAAAATGACTTGTACGAACCGAACCCGGTTTCAATCGCTATATCAACTCCCGCCATTCCGGTCGATGAAAGCAAGCTGCAAGCATGTCTAATGCGCACCTCGTGCAAAAAGCGGACAAAACCTAAGCCGGTACGCCGTTTAATCTCTTCGCTTAAATAGGATCTGCTTATGCCGAACTTATCCGCCGTTGCCGACAGTGTAATTGGCTCCCTGTAACGGGCATGAATGTAATGAATAATTGGCCATACCGGTTTTTTATCGATTGTTCCGTTTGTTTGTACTGTGCTTGGAACACCTTGCCGGCGGAACCGGTCATATCGCGCAAGCGTTTCCAACAGCTTCAGCTTGAGCAGCATGTTTCTCCATAAACCGTTGCCCGCAAATTCGGCAAGCATATCCTCAAAAGCCGACGATACAGCCGTGAACAGCTCCGGGCTTAAGAAAGCTTGTGGGGGCATCTCCTCCCCGACCAGCAGCTCCGACAAACCCGGTCCGACCTCAGCTGATTGGTATAGCAAATCCATATCAAACATGCAGTTATACAACCGGAGTGGATTCGCCGATTCCACATAAATTTCATGAACCTGATAAGGCAGCAAAAAAGTAGCCGTCCCCGCAAGTAGAGGATGTTTAACACCGTTAATAACCTCGTAGCCCTCTCCGTCTATTACAAGAGAAAATTCCAAAAAGTCATGGCGGTGAGCAGGAAAATGCCTTACCACTTTGTTAACGGACACATGAAATGGAAAACCCGGATGAATGTCCGGATAGTCGGTTAAATGTTTGTTGGTTGGGTATACGGTCATTTTGACGGATCGCTCCTGAACGAAAATATGAGATAGTCTAGCGGAAAACTGTCATACCTCCTCTTCGATTTTATTCTATGATAAGAGCATGTTGCAACCCAAATCGAAGAGGGGAGGAATAGTGTTGTCTATTCCAATTATTGGACCGCTAAAGTCAAGCCCGGTTATTACCCGTCATCCTGCAAATCCGGTATTATCCGCCCGTGATGTGCCTTATTCTCCGGCACTTGTATTTAATGCAGGCGTTACCAAATTCCAAGGTCGTTATGTTATGGTATTCCGCAACGATTACGGTGATCTGCAGAAGCATACGCTGCTGCCAAGTTCCACGACCAATCTTGGTCTAGCCTACAGCAGCGACGGTATTCATTGGGAGGTACAGCCCGACCCTTGTTTTAGCCTGAATGATGACGAAATCATCCGCACCTATGATCCGCGCTTGACTGTTATAGATGGGCGCTGCTACATGTGTTTTGCCGTCGATACGAAACACGGTATTCGCGGAGGCATTGCCGTAACCGATGACTTCGAAAAATTTGAAGTACTCCATATGACTGCGCCTGATAACCGTAACATGGTGCTGTTTCCGGAAAAAATCGGCGGCAAGTACGTCCGTTTAGAGCGGCCGTTCCCTGTGTACAGCCGGGGAGGCAAAGACCGTTTCGATATGTGGATATCGGACTCGCCAGATTTGAAATATTGGGGCAATACGGATTTGCTGCTTGCGGTTGAGCATGTGGCTTACGCTAACGACAAAATCGGCCCTGCCGCCCCGCCAGTCAAAACCGCTAAAGGTTGGCTAACTACGTTCCATTCCGTCGATCTTGATCCAAGCCGAGGAAAAAACGGTTGGGAGAAATCCTGGAAGAAGCGTTATAGTGCCGGCATTTTGCTTTTGGATTTGGAGAACCCCAAGAAGATCATCGGCATGTACAAAGATCCGCTTATCGCACCCGAAGCTGTCTATGAAACCGAAGGCTTCCGGAATGATGTCATTTTCCCGGGCGGTATGATTCTTGAGGATGACGGCGAAGTCAAAATTTATTACGGCGCTGCCGATACTGTCGAGTGTCTGGCAACTGCCCAAGTCGATGACCTTGTCCGGTTGTGTTTGGAAGGCAAGTAAAGGTCCCACCAAACGCATCTATACCGCTAGTGTAGCAACCAAGAATAGTTGGTTGAGAAGGGAATAACGGCTGATGAATCTGGCGCTGCCTCTACTCGTCAGGGAAGACTCTCGGCCTTGAAGGACAACAAGTACACTTCGATCCAACCACCCGAGAGTCCTCAGACCTTCGTCTGATCGGAAGTCGACTCTGCTACCCGCCAGGACCTGCCAAAGCACCGCATTTGGTCGACTGTATCTTTACTTCGGGCATTGTGATGCGTCCGGACGGCAAGGCTGGTCTTTACAGCGGTACTGGCGATTGCCAGGCGGGGCGTATTACAATCGACTATCCGTTCGAAAGACATGGACGTATTGTCTAGTGGAGGAAGATGGAATGACAGCGAATCCCGCAATATAGCACATTGACAACCTGGAGATCGCCCTAAGGATAGAGATCTCCAGGTTGGTTGTCCGTATAGTCTGCCTGGAGCTGATTGTAACATAAAATGAAAGCGGAACCAAAACGACGAGGCGTTCGAAGAAGAATGAAAGTGAAACTGGAGAAAATGGAGGTTCCTGCATGGTAAAAGTGTATGGAAAAGCTGTAATTGGCGCGGCTTCGTTACTCTTATTCTCAAATGTAATGCTTGGATGCAGCAATGATAAGGAAGTGATACTGAACACCGAAGGCAATACCGGCAAGCCGAAAGAGCCGATCACGTTAACCATTTTTAACGGGCAGCCCGGGGCTTTGAATTTTGAGAGTTTGGGAATTACTGAAGCGATCAAGAAGAAGTTTCCCCATATCACGCTGAACATCATTCTCAGAGATCCCAAAAGTACGGACTATAAGGATCTAATTGCCGGGGGAACGCTGCCTGATATTATTTATGAATCCGCCAGCTTTACGGTAGACCGCATCATTCAGAACGGATTTCAATATGATCTGCAGGAGCTCGTGAAAAAAAATAACTTCAATCTCCAGCAATTTGAACCGAACGTACTCGCGCAAACCCAAAATGCCAACGGCGAAGGAAAGCTGTACGGCCTTCCGTTTACGATGAATCGGTATGCCTTATTTTACAATAAAGATATATTCGATAAGCTTGGCGTTGCTTATCCGAAAGACGGCATGACATGGGATGAAGTCTACGACCTGGCGAAAAAAGTAACGCGTGTGGAACAAGGAACGACCTATATGGGCTTCGCCGCTATACCGAATAATATGATGCTGAACAATCAGCTCTCTTTAAGTCCTTTGGATCCGAGGGAAGATAAGGCGGTGCTGAATACGGACGGCTGGAAGCTGATGTTCGACAACCTGAAACGGTTCTACGAAATTCCGGATAATGCTCTCGTTCCTACATCCGAGACAGCTAAAGGGAGTATTGCGATGGCTCTCGAAAGCCATCCGCTCATGATCGGCTGGGTGAAAGCAAACCCAAATATAAATTGGGACGTCGTTTCGCTGCCTGTTTTAAAGGAAAAACCGGGCACCGGCTTAAAGCCTGCCACTCTTGCTTTGTTCATTTCCCAAACGTCCAAGTATAAAGATGAAGCGTTCCAAATCGTTTCTTATCTTGTATCCGAGCAAGTTCAGACGATGCTTTCCAAACAGGGAGTAGGTACGCCGCTCGTTAACGCTAACGTTAAAAATGCATTCGGCCAAGAGGTGCAGGAGTTGCAAGGGAAAAATACAGGTGCATTTTATTATTACAAGGATGCACCTCCGTCTCCGTTAAGAGCTGCAGATCTAACGAATGTTAATGTGGATTTCGGCAAGCCGTTCGGAGATATGGTCAAAAATAAAGCCGACACGAACACTGTACTCCGGCAATTTGAAGAGGCAATCAATCAGGCGATTGCAACGGCGAAGTCGGATAAGGCTAAAAAATAAGGGAGACGGGTATTAAAATGAAGCTTTTAGCAAAGTGGGAGGGCAAAAGCTGGGGACAGTTGGCGACAGCATCACGGCAGCGACTATGTATCTATTAATACGGCACTGAGGGAAGCGGAAGAACAAATATCGTTTCATTACGGATTTTTCGCGAAGGGCTGACTCTGTTTATGATAGTACGTACGCCAGAAAAAGCTGTAGGCTGAAGACCAAGGGCCATTATAATCGGGTAAATAATGCCATGAAGCACCGGTACGGGCAACCCAGAGGACGGCTTCACAGTTTGCGTACACACCCTAAATTTCTCATGTTGATGCTTGATTCCACTACTCAACAATATCCCTCAATCCTGAATGAAGGAGAGAGGGATATTGATTTACCTGGCTACATCTTTATTTTTTCAAAGGCGATGTCAGCCGCTACAATATTAATTAATGTATCATTCGATTATTCAATAAGTTTTTCTGCGGAAGCACGGATATGTTCCGCGTATCTGCGTGCTTCCAATTTCAACTGCTCATCTGCTGCTTCCATGCTATTGTACACCACGAAAGCAGGCAGATAGATAGCGCCGGTGTACTTGACGGACAATTCAAGCGGCCTCATAAGCTCGCTGATCGTGTATTCGTTGCTACCGCCTGAACGATAACTCCGCTCACTGGCACCTGCTGTAGTTGCCACGATGAACTCCTTGCCTTTTAGATGATCTCCTTCAGTTCCAAATGCCCATCCGTACGTCAATACATCGTCAAACCATTTCTTGAGCAGCGGCGGGGTGCTATACCAGAACAATGGGAATTGAAGTACGATCCGGTCATACTTGTCCAGCATTTGTTGTTCCCTCTCTATGTCGATGTTCCCATCTGGATAATCCCCGTAAAGGTTGCGGATATCAATGTTATCATGGAGACTCAGTTCCTGAATAAGAGCATTGTTGGCCCGAGACTGCTCCAAGGACGGATGTGCGACAATTACCAGCGTTTTCATGAAGATCTTCCTCTCTCTTAAAAGATGGCATCAGGGCTCTCACCTGACAGCCTTATTATTCCGGGAGAATCGAATATTGTAAAGAACGCTCTTTTTCCGTACTATGTCGGGTTGATCGTACTATTGATTAGGCCTGAGTTCCCTGAGGATGGTATGGTAAACAGTACTAAGTACTGTTTTTTGGAGTAGTTGGTTAAACCCGTAGCATTTGCTACAATGACTACAACCGAAGAAAAATGTCAGTAAGTGAGGAATTGGTATATGTCTGAAGATTTTAGCAAGTCCTTTTTAACAGAAGGAATCATGGTTACCCTTCAATTGATCGGGGGTAAATGGAAGCCAATCATCTTATACATCCTATTAAATGAAGGTACTAAGCGCTTTGGAGAGTTGAGACGGATGCTTCCGTCGATTACCCAAGGAATGCTTACCAGCCAGCTTCGCGAGCTAGAGCAGGATGGACTAATCATCCGGAAGGTGTATCAGGAGATTCCGCCCAAAGTCGAGTACTTCGTCTCTGAGCACGGACATACGCTCAGTACGGTGCTTGGTGATATGTGTGAATGGGGTTTTCATCACATGGAATACAAGAAGATCGGCACCCCAAACGGATAAAGACGGTGATGCTTGACAAACATTAGCTGGTTTTTATGAATATCAAAGTGGGTGAGAACGCCAAAAATACGCACAACAAAGCAGGGCTACCGATTTGGCAGTCCTTCAGGGGGGCAGATACGGATGTTATACAGTACGAGTCACAATGTAACCTTCAGCTTCAAGCCGCTTAATCAATGCCAGGGTAATAACTTTCTCCAAGTGGTAAAATGACCTCTTGTATTAATGTGTCCTCGTAATCCATAATTTAGCACAAGCCAGAGATGCTTGCATCTGAAATGTGAAATATTGTAATTCCATTAATAGCAAAGACCTACAAATACAGCTACTTACATTAACATACTGTAGGAAGCCGTATGTATAATTTAATCAGTTATTTCATTCCATGTGTGCTGAGTAGAACTGGTCATGACTTCCGCGGATTCCTAAAGACAAAAAGTCAGCCGCTCACTTTAACCTGCTGGCTCTATTCAACTAACGGGAGTATAGTGAGAGAAGATAGACCCGGTTCATTGAAAAGCAGCGGTACTCCCTGCTCGAAACGAGTAAGGGAGTACCGTGTCGGTATTGTTGCAATCTTATACAATCAACCTATGTGAAGAACGGCTTTGCCGGAGAATTTCCGTTCCATCATATTACGGGCAACGATATCAATTTCGGTCCAAAGCGCCTCCACTTCGATCCGAGGGATTAACCGCTTATCTGTGACCAGCCGGGCTAGCAAACTCAGATCGTCCGCGGCTGATTGACGAGTGAGTTCCTCACCTAGAAAGAAGCCGTACAAGGTTCTTCCTCCGCTGGTCACCAGATTCATCATATCGATCGTTGCGGTATTTGAAGAAGAAAATCCTACAGCAACACAAATCCCTTGGGGCGCTAGCTGCGGCAGCAACGCCGACAGTGTATTGCCGCCTACTGAATCGATAATCAGATCGTACGGCCCGAATTTGCGGGCTGATGAAATTGCGGAATATCCAATGATTACTTCGTCGGATCCTGCCTCCCGAACAAGATCGGCCTTCTCTTCCGTGCTTGCCGTACCTACAACGAATGCGCCGGATTGGGCCGCAAGCTGATGAGCGAATAGCCCAACCCCGCCGGTAGAGCCTGTAATAAAAATGCGTTTGCCAAGCAGCATGCCTCCTTTGCGGAGTGCGTAAAGCGCTGTGAGCCCTGCTACGGGGAGGGTCGCCGCCTCCGTAAAAGTTAGCTTTTCCGGGATTTCGGCAAGTGTCGATACGGGGGCGGCAACTTGCTCGCTCCAAGCTCCCATCGGGAGCAAACCAACAACCCTGGCCCCTTTTTGGGGACCTTCGCCGCTCTTGGCCGGCTCGATGACAATTCCCGCGAAATCCCAGCCGGGGCGGCTGGAAGCTTCCTGATCCTTAGCGTCTTTCACTTCACCACGATTGAGAGAGACGGTCTTCACTTGCACGAGCACTTCCCAAGGCTTAGCCTGCGGGGCGTCAACTTCCTTGAACGCTAAATATGACGGGGCATGCGGATCAACTACAATGGCACGAATCATATGGTCACTCCTCCATGTATTGTTGTATGTCATTAGATGACTTTCATTTTCAATGAGGAGTATACTTTAAATAAATGTAGAATCGTAATGGGAGAAATTGAAGGGCTGCGGATGAAACGACAGCAACAGCTTGCAGACCGACCTCACCCGTCCTTGAAACGATTTACTCAACAAGAGCTGAACGACGAGGCTTTTACTTCGTATAAAAATCTGCTGGTTGGACGTACCCGCCGCATACCAGATCGTCAGACGATTATAAATATTGCAGAATATCTTGAGTGTACATCCGGCGAGCGTAACGATTTGCTTTTGGCAGCCGGTTATCTTCCGATCCAGACCGAATTGGAGGGAAGGGCGTTGGAGCGTGCATTGGAGTGGGCTCATCAAACGATGAGGAGCATTCCTTTTCCCTCCATGATCGTAACACACACA
Source organism: Paenibacillus sp. OAS669 (assembly GCF_014873645.1). Taxonomy (NCBI): domain Bacteria; kingdom Bacillati; phylum Bacillota; class Bacilli; order Caryophanales; family Paenibacillaceae; genus Paenibacillus; species Paenibacillus sp. OAS669. The sequence continues at coordinate 182,199 of NZ_JADBDR010000011.1, read as the reverse complement.
CAGGACATCAAGGGGGTTAACGAGCCGTTTCGTCATTTGTTCGACATCCCTCTCGACCGTTCATATGACGGTTTAATGAATAGGATCGATTTTCATTTTAATTCCGATTTACCTATCCGGCCCCGCTCCACTTTCGACAACGCGTCGTTCGAGCAGTGGAAGGTGCATGCTATAAACGGGATACATGCCTTCAAGAGGGAGTACATGCTCTCGCGTTATGATGCGTGGTATCAAAAATTGTTTGATAGAGTTCAGAAAGAGGACGAATATCTTAATGAACCTGCTTCAGGTGCAAATGCTGATCATACACAAATCATACTAGCCAGAATGGAAAGCGACGGCGAGCTTGTTCCCATTCGGTACAGACAGGTTTCGATTTCCGTGGGCGGCCGCTTATATCCGCAAGTTGAGGTTTTCCTGCCGGTAGATTCTGCCGCTCGTACAGTTTTCGAGAACCTGGGATGTCCAGCTGATTGTGCATTTGTCTAATCCTACATTTGCAAGAGAATGAAATCAAAAAGTTATCAGTAAAGAATTTCATTGGTGGATTGATATTCAAGTTAAGCAAGAAAACAATTTCAATTTACAAAATCTCAAATGCTATAGAAGCTGTCCCAAAAGCCATGAAAATGGCTGTGGGACACATCTTTTTCAATTTTTCACAACAAAAGGAAACCGTTCTTTGGTAAAATGGAAGTACCACCCACCATTTACGAAAGGAACGGTAGTTGTCATTCTAATTCACACCAAAAGGATTATTTACAACATGTTCAAAAACAATTAAGAGTATTATTTCAAAATTTACAATAACAAACTAATTTATGGGAGCTGGGATTCAGCACATGAGGTACGAAAACATTATTAATATAATACGGAATAATCCCTCAAAACATAACTTTGAAGCTTTATCAGAAGGTGAAATAAATAGAGAGCTAGAAGTGGAAGGTATCCCCCAAGACTACATAGATTTTTTGAGAGAAGTTGGTTACGGAACTGTTAATAATACAATATTTAATTTTTATAGCGGCTTAGTTGAAGTAGACGAAATTTTAGGTCATCTTTATGACGAGGACTCTCATCCGGAATTAAAAGATGTTTTATTGTTTGGTGATAATTTTTCTGGAGACGCTGTTGGTTTTTTAGTAACGGATAATTGGGCTATTGTTGAAATATGGCATGATGATGATTTATCAATTAATCATTGTGTGGAAGAAACTTTTGAAGAGTTTGTTCTCTCTATGTTCGAGAACGTAAAAAGCTAATAAAACGGAGATGAATATAGTTGAACACAAGAGACGATGTAGTTAAAGATATATTGGACTTTTTGCAATCTGATAAAAAGTCACTGCTTCTTACTGGTACTCATCAGTATGAAAAACACAGGTTGATTCTGCACATTTTAAAAGAATATGTACCAGATAGCTCGAAAGTTCTATTTCGTGCAAATTATATGCAAAACATAGGCTCGTTTTTTAATGAATCTAAGGATTTTAAAACAGGAATAGGCTATAAACTTGGAATACATACTTTATATTTCGATAGTATCAAAAAGACGAATTGGAATAACACTGGGATGGAATATGATTTTGCTATTTTATATCCTCTTGACAATGTACTTAAAAGTAAGCAGCAGATCGAGATACTTGATGACTTATTTGAAACAAGAACTATCAATAAGTTGTTTTTGGTATCTTGGGCTGATAATTTGTCCGATGACTACTCTGAACTAAAAGATTATTATGATCAGCATGTTGTTTTCGATGAGATAGAAAAATAATTGAATTTATGGGCGGGCTGTTAATCTTATTGTCGAGGGACAATAACATGGTCCCTTAGAAAGTCGCTAATTTAGCGGCTTTTTTGTTTTATCGGTACAAGTTCTTGTCCCGATTGCCGTAATGGACAAGAACATAGTCCGATTACCGATTAGATAAGTATCTAACTGGGTTTCAAATTCATGAAGCTAACGGGCAGTATAGTTTGACAACTGTATGGGCAAAACAATTTCAAACTCTCCACTTAACCACCACTGTATAATTTGGTGGTATGTTTTTTATGCTGACTCTGTAGCATAAAAACGAACCCTGTAAGGAGGAGAAAAATAAATGTTCGTCACGATCAAAGGACCAAAAGAAAATAATCTGAAAATATAAAACTACAGATTCCTAAATAAAAGCTAATTGCATTCACGGGACAGTCCGTCAGCGGGAAATCAATGCTTGCGCTTGAAACCTAGCAGCGGTTATAGTTTTAGCGCCATATCCAAAGAAAAGGGGGGGGATTCATTATGACATATAAAACCGCCCAAATAGTATCACGCTTAATATCATTGAAAACAACAAAAAATCAGTAGAAACGATTGTGTTCAATGGCAGAGTTGAAGCTGCTAACGCTCTCGGCATCACAAAAGACGTGCTGCGTGATTGGGAGAGAAACGGCTTGATAGAGGTGCCGCGGAATGCCAACGGATACAGAAGATATGGCTCAAAGGAAATGAGTCGACTGAAAATCATCTGCATCCTTCGGAGTGCCCATTATTCCATGATGTCCATTCTGCGCATGCTGAATCGTCTGGATCGTGGAGAAGGGAATATACGGGAAGTTATTAATACGCCAGGTGAAGAGGAAGGCATTGTTTATGCTACTGATCGGTATATTACGGCACTCGACATGGCAGAAGCGGATGCACTGGAAATGCTGGAAATGCTGAAAATGCTTGATGCCATGAGGAAAGGCAATGCTTGAATAAAAAACCATCTATATAAGTCGGGTAAATCGCAATGCGCATTAATTATCAAAATTAGGAGTAAAACAATGACAGTTATATTATCTGATGAAATAAAGCATCTGAAAATGATCATAGGAAAATTGGAGGATTCTTTAGAGGAATTGAATCAAACGGTCTCAAGATATGAAGATGAATTTAAAGAATCTATGAAATATCTTTGGGAAAATAGAAGTGATATGGATTCCATGGAGATTTTTTCAAACAAACAGTCGATTGGCCGAAACGTAAACTTAGGTGAATTCAACGTAAAAAGGCGAGAAAGGATCGAAAAGTTAATAGATTCGCCTTATTTCGCCAGAATTGATTTCAGGCCCAACGATGAGAACGGAGCAGAGCCGTTTTATATTGGGCGGTTTTCTTATGTTGATCGAAAAGGCAATATGCTGATATGCGACTGGCGAGCACCGATATCCGGTATTTACTACGATTTTGAGCTTGGGCCTGCCTTTTATGATGCTCCTGTAGGCAAGATCGAAGGTGAAATGACCCTGAAAAGGATATGAATGCTTACGGATTTGATTTATATACATATGTACAAAATACGGGTTTTGTGTAAAAGTAATTAAGTAACTTTTTGATACAGATGGTTTTCGGCCAAAACTTTTAAAAAATCATTCACTTTTCATTTCCTTATTCACGCTTTTTTATTGTTTATCAATATTTTTTTCAATTTTGCGAATGCGAATTGCTTAATACATTCTAGCCTGTGTGCTATGATGATGACGGTTTTATCACGAAATTCTTTGAAAACGGTTTCCATGATGCTCTTTTCGGTAATTGGGTCAAGGGCCGATACGGCCTCATCTAAAATTATGAGGTTCCTTTTCTGCGCCAGTATACGGGCAAATGCTAACCGTTGTCTTTCCCCGCCGGATAATTTAACCCCTTTTTCACCGACTAAAGCATCCAATCCCTCCGGTAAACTTGCTATTTTGTCCTTCAGATGGACTTTTTCCAAAAGAAGATAGATTTCTTCATCTGACATAGCGTTATCAAACGCAATATTCCCTCTTATGGTTGTATCAAAAATCGGAGTGTCTTGGGACAAATACGATATATGCTCATAATACCGATTTAATTGAAGCTTATCGATCTCTGTGCCGTCCAGCCCAATACGGCCTTCGCTCTTTTTAAGTAAGCCTGCTATCAATTTTACAATCGTGGATTTCCCGCTCCCGCTTAACCCCACAAAAGCGACGGACTTTCCAGGTTCAATGGCAAATGACAGGTTGTTTAAGATTCTAACGCTGCCATAATGAAAAGAAACATTTCTAAATTCAATATGACCTTGAACCTGCTTCACTTCTATTCCGGAATCCAAATTTTTATCCTCCGGTGCATGAATGAAATCCTCCAGCCTCCTATAGGTCACTTGATTCAGCTTGTAATCGACAAATAAAATATTGAAAATGGCAATAGGCGAATAAATCTTATCGATAAACATAAATAACGCGACTACAACTCCAAGCGTTGTCTCCCCTCTTATCATGCTTCGGACCCCGAAAATGATGACGAAGATTTTGATTATGGTGATAAACAGCTCGAAGATGGCGAAAAAAGCTTCATGTATCATTTTAAGCTGGGCGTTTTTATTAATGATAGTCCGAGCCGTCTGGCTTAATTTATCGATTTCTTTATCGTAGCGTCCATTGGTTCTAAAAACAACCAGCTCCATAAATCCCCGAATGGAGTATCTCGACATTTTCTCTTGTTCCTTCAGGATGGTCGATTTGATTGTATATAAATATCTCAACAGCAGATTCGTTATAACAAAAATGACGGCATACCCGCCTGCGATCAGCAGCATAAGGCCGCTGTTATAAAAGCTGATAAATAATAAACTGAAAATCAAGGTGGGCAATAGCTCATGCAGCGTTCTAAGAAAAAAGGAAAACAAGATCCCGTTCCCGGCCGCCGCCCCGTTCTCAATCACCTTGATCATCTGCCCCGTCCCTATCTCTTGGTATGCTTGATAATCGATCCTGGCGATTTTCTTTAAAGCCATAATTTTCAAGTTTTCGGAGATGCTATTCGATAAATATACGCCGGGATATTCATCAAGATAGTTAAGAATGGCGGACCCGCCTAGAATCATTCCATAGATGATAATGAATTTGGTTGCTTCTGTCCTATCCGCAGCCGCTGCATCCAATATGTTTTGGAAAACAACGATCCCTAATTGGTTTAGCAATTGGATGATGAATCCCATCAGAATATAGCTTAGGACCCACCATTTGCACTGCACAAGGCACTTCTTTAACATCCTTGTTTCGTCCCCTATCTTTTATAAATGAGTGCAAAAAGCCAGGGCACATCGCATTCTAACCGAAGCACCAGTAATAACCGGTCCCCTGTAGTTAGATGACATAAGTGCCCTGGCCATATAAGATGACTGCACGACACCGTTCAAAGCTCTAGTTTCTGTACGATCAAAAGGACATACGTTCCCCTTGATAGCTGGCACGCGTTTTTACCCAGCCCGGTAACTAGTTACTTCGAACAGTACGGAAAGCCATCCATTTCACCTCAAATGTAAAAGATTACCTTCATTATATACGTCAAATCGTATATTTTACAATATAGGCAGCGCGAAAAAAAGAACGTCTAAGCTTGAAACCGATTAGCTTGCGTATCCAGTTCTTCTGCGGCTTCACTGATCCTGGCGAATTCGTTGACAGCCAGCAGAATCTGTTCTTGGCTATTGGCAATGGCCTTACTGGCATCGCCCGAGCTTTTGTTCACAAGATCGATCTGCCGCGAAATTCCGATTACGTTGGTTTGAATCTCTTTTGCAGCCGCTTGCACTTGTTCAGCTAATCGCCGTACCTCAATGGCTACAATTTGAAATCCGCGTCCATGATGACTGGCATGGGCAGCCTCAATAGCGGCATTTAAACCAAGCAAATGGGTTTGACTGGCAAAATCGCGGATCATTTGCACAATGTTTTGAACCGAGCTGGATTTATGCTCCAATTCCTGCAGCAAGGCTCTATTGGTTTGGTTGTCATTAACGACGCATTGCATTTGGTTAGCTGCTTCTTGAATACGGTTAATGCCTTCCTGCGTACGTTGAAGTAAGCTAGCCGCCATTTGCTGCAGCTCATGGGTGATGGCAGCTGCGTTTCTTTCGCGCTCCGTGATATCTGAGGCCACTTTCAGCACAGCCATCACTTCCCCTTCGTCATTCCGCACAGGCATATAAGTAGCTTCCAGCCAAATTAAAGCTCCTTTTTTAGATACGCGAACTATTTTTGCTTGAAAGGCTATCCCGCTTCTTAATTGATTCCATAATGAGGCGTACTCGCTGCTCTCTGCAAAATCCCGCAAACACAACTGACGATGATGCTTTCCGATCAATTCCCATGCTTCGTAACCCATTGCCCTGGCAAAAAGATCGTTTGCCCATAGCACATTCCCCTGCATGTCAAATTCTATCATAGCCAAGGATTGCTCCAGTGCGGATAGGACCGATTTCCCTTCTAATACCTGTGTACTTTCAACGGTTAATGGTTTCGTGTAGGTCATGTGCTGCGCCCCCTTCTGTCTTTTCAAGCAAGAAAGCTTGAAACGTTCATGCTGCCCCTTACCTATATGTAATTGCCAAGCTTAAGTATATCCAACCGATCTGAAACTTTTCTGAACCAAAGTAACGTATATGGATGCTTTTAAGAACATAGAACATGTGTTCCTGTTTCATTAGAAAAGCCACCCTGGCTATTAATGAATTGAGCAGCTTCAAGTTTTACGATATAGTTAGCTACATAGAACTAATCCTTTGTCAGCTGTCATTTGAATCCGCTTACAACCAGTGGCCGTTTTAACCGCTTAATTCAATGGGACTAGACACGGTTAGCCGTATTTTTGAAAGGATGATGGTTATGATAGACGATCACAGCCAGCTGGAAGTCATGCGATCCTATATGGATTCTTTACAGGTCAGGGTGATTACCGCCAGTTATGCGCATACCGTATCCAAAACCTGGGGAAGACCAGTGCGGAAGGATGATTATTTTCGCCTCTATTTCATGGTCGAAGGACAATGCTGGATTAAGGTCGATCAGGTGGAGCTGCACCCTATTCCGGGTCAATTGATCATCCTGCCTCCCGATACGCCTTTAACATATTCCACTATTAATTCCACACCGTTTATCAAGCATTGGCTGCATTTTTCGGTTAAGGTAGACCATTTGCATTTGTCTCAGCTCATTCAGTTCCCTTATTCCATTCAGGTTCACGATGTGGAATATGTATCGGGGCTGTTCAGAACCTTAACGGATACGTACAAGACGCGGGATGATCTCACCTCCCCTTTAAAAGCCAAAATGTTTCTGCTTGAAATTCTGACATATTTTCTCGATCATGCGCCGGCGCAGTCCGTAGGGCTGCACTCTTCTTCTCCATCTCCATCGAATCAAATTCTTAAATATATAGAGGATCATATTAAAGAGCCCATTACGTTAGAGAAGCTGGCGGGAATTTTTCATTATCATCCCAATTATTTCGTCAGATACTTCAGATCCATGTTTAACATGACGCCGATTCAATACATAAACCGAGTGCGTATCGAAAATGCCAAGAGACTTCTGATTAGTACGGACATGTCAATCGAACAAGTCGCAGAAGATATCGGCCTTGACCGGTATTATTTCTCTAAAATTTTCAGGCAGCTCACTACCCTTTCACCAAGTAAATATAGAATGATGCACCGTAATGCCGCACATAACCAAATAGCCGATCGCTCCTGAGAACGACCGGCTATCATAGGTATTCCTTTATTCCGTCACGATTCCATGTACCAAAACTGGCGCTTCGGCATGGTCTGCAATCCGGATGTTGGCGTAAATCTTATCCATGACTTCCTGTACATCCTGCCGATTGGCATGGATAGTTACCAGCGATTCGCCCTTCTTGACCGGGTCACCGATTTTCTTCTTCAGCATCAAGCCTACGGCAAGGTCAATTTCCGACTCCTTCGTCGCCCGGCCCGCTCCTAGCAGCATGGCTGCGGTACCTATTTCATCCGCGACGATTTCTGCCACGACTCCGTCTTCCTTGGCGGGCACTTCGATTTGATAGGCTGCCTGCGGCAGCTTCTCAGGGTGATCAACTACGGACGGATCTCCACCTTGGTTGGCAATGAACGACTTGAACTTCTCAAGCGCCTTGCCGTTCCGAATGACCTCTCTCAGCTTTTCTTCCGCTTCTTCAAGGGATGCCGCTTTGTTCGCCAGAAAGACCATTTGACGTCCCAACGCGAGGCACAGCTCCTCCAGATCCTTAGGACCCTTCCCCTGCAGCGTATCGATCGCTTCTTTCACTTCGAGCGCATTTCCTATCGCATAACCAAGCGGCTGACTCATATCGGAGATGACCGCCATCGTTTTGCGGCCGACATTATTGCCTATACGTACCATCGCTTGAGCCAATTCCTCGGCATCCTCAGCTGTCTTCATGAATGCACCTGCGCCGGTCTTTACGTCGAGCACGATAGCGTCGGAGCCGGCAGCGATTTTCTTGCTCATTATGGAGCTGGCAATCAGCGGAATCGAATTCACCGTGGCTGTCACGTCCCTAAGCGCATACAGCTTCTTGTCCGCAGGGGTCAGGTTGCCGGTTTGCCCGATAACCGCAATTTTGTGGCGATTGACCAAGTCCACGAATTGCTCTTTGCTGATTTCGACATGAAAGCCCTCGATCGCCTCCAGCTTGTCAATGGTTCCGCCTGTATGTCCAAGCCCGCGGCCCGACATTTTGGCTACCGGAATATCCAGTGCGGCTACCAAAGGCGCCAAAACCAGTGTCGTCGTATCCCCTACGCCGCCCGTGGAATGCTTATCTACCTTAATGCCTTCAATCGCGGACAAATCGATCGTTTCGCCGGAATTGACCATCGCCATTGTCAAGTCGGCCCGTTCCCGCTCCGTCATATCCTGGAAGAAGATCGCCATGGCCAATGCGCTAACCTGATAATCAGGGATCTCGTTCTTGGTATAGCCATCTATAATGAAATCGATCTCTTCTGTTGTCAGTTCTTTGCCGTCGCGTTTCTTCTCGATTAGATCTACCATTCTCATCGTCTAGTCACTCCTCCATAAATAATGTGGAACCCGTCCGGCAGATGGCCCATTGAATACCTTATTACAAGGATACTGCCGTATCCAGCGCTACTTCCATCATTTCGTTGAACGTATTCTGACGCTCTTCAGCCGTCGTTTCTTCACCCGTCAACAGATGATCGCTGACAGTGAGGATCGTCAATGCCTGGACGCCAAATTTCGCCGCGAGCGTATACAGCGCCGTTGTTTCCATTTCTACCCCTAGCACGCCATAGTCCATCAGCTTCTGTACGATAGATTTATCATCGCGGTAAAATACATCGGAACTAAATATATTACCGACATGCAGCTTTAAGCCTTTGTCAGTTCCCCGTTCGTACGCCGCCTTAAGCAGCGGGAAGCTCGCAATCGGGGAATAATCGAATCCGCCGAACACGTGGCGGTTAATGCTGGAGTCGGTGCAGGAAGCCTGCGCCAAGATGACATCGCGCACCTTGACATGCTCCTGCATAGCGCCGCACGTACCGACCCGGAATAAATGCTTGACGCCATATTGGCTAATCAGTTCATTGACATAGATGCTGATGGATGGGATCCCCATACCCGAACCTTGAACCGAGACTCGTTTGCCCTGGTAGGTCCCGGTATACCCGAGCATTCCCCGTACCTGGTTATAACAGATCACATCGTCCAGATATGTTTCGGCAATGTACTTGGCCCGCAGCGGGTCACCGGGAAGCAGTATAGTTTCAGCAATTTCCCCCTGCTTGGCGCCTATATGAACACTCATGTTACATCCTCCTCGCTAGACTAAATCGTTATAGAAGCTGGTGCCATGCTCCGGCTGTGCCACGCCGAAATTTTCCGCTACCGTGGCGGCAATATCCGCGAACGTCTTGCGGAGCGGGAGCTCACGTCCCCCTTGGGTGAAGCGAGGGGAATAAACAAGAAGCGGAACATATTCACGCGTGTGGTCGGTTCCCCGGTAGGTTGGATCATTGCCGTGATCTGCAGTAATGATCAGCAGATCGTTATTCGTCATTTTGGCGAAAATTTCAGGCAGCCGCGCATCGAATTCTTCAAGCGCCTGACCATAGCCTTGGGGATCACGGCGATGCCCGAACAAAGCGTCAAAATCCACCAGATTCACGAAGCTGAGACCGGTAAAGGGTTCATCCATCGTTGCTATCAGCTTGTCGACCCCATCCATGTTGGAGATAGTCCGGATCGCTTTGGTTACGCCTTCCCCATCATAAATATCGGAAATTTTCCCCAAAGCGATAACATCGTATCCCGCATCCTTCAGGGTATTCATCGTGGTCTTGCCGAATGGCTTCAATGCGTAATCATGCCGATTGGCCGTACGGGTGAAGTGTCCCGGTTCTCCCACAAACGGACGGGCGATGATCCGGCCCAGCATATAAGGATCGTCCAGAGTGATTTCGCGGCAGAATTCGCAAATCTCATACAGCTCTTTCAGCGGAACGATCTCTTCATGGGCCGCAATCTGAAGAACGGAATCCGCTGACGTATAAATGATCAGGGCGCCGGTCTTCATATGCTCTTCGCCGAGCTCCGCAATGATTTCGGTACCGCTGGCCGGCTTATTGCCGATGACCTTACGTCCGGTCCGCTCTTCGATCCGGGAAATCAATTCTTGCGGAAAACCGTCCGGAAAAACACGAAACGGGGTATCGATATAAAGGCCCATAATTTCCCAGTGGCCGGTCATGGTATCCTTGCCTTTAGAAGCTTCCTGCATTTTGGTGAAATAAGCAAGCGGCTTCTCGGCAGACGGAACTCCATCGATCTGACGAATATTCGATAAGCCCAGCTTGGCCATGTTCGGCATCTTCAGACCATTGCGTTCGCGCGCAATATGGCCGAGCGTATCGACATCGAAGTCGTCGAACTGCGCAGCGTCCGGCGCTTCCCCAATCCCAACCGAATCGAGAACGATGAGATGAATTCTTTTAAAATCAACCATGTTTCAACGGCTCCTTTTTTACCTTCTGAATATTATATAAACAATCCTGCTACCGTAGCGGATAGAACGCTGACCAAGGTTGCGCCGTATAACAGCTTAAGACCAAAGCGGGCCACGACGTTCCCTTGCTTCTCATGAAGTCCTTTGACAGCCCCGGCGATAATTCCGATAGACGAGAAATTGGCGAAGGATACAAGGAATACCGACACGATCCCTACCGTCCGAGCGGACAAGCCGGTGTGTTTACCGAGATCCAGCATCGCAACAAACTCGTTGGAGACCATCTTGGTAGCCATAATGCTGCCGGCCTCCACGGCTTCTTTCCACGGAACTCCCATAATGAAAGCAAACGGAGCAAAGACATAACCGAGCAGCTGCTGGAACGAAATGCCGAAGATGCCGGTAAAAATGCCATTGACAAGAGCAATCAGCGCGACGAAACCGATAAGCATGGCCGCGACCGTGATAGCAACCTTGAAGCCGTCCATAATATATTCGCCCAGCATCTCGAAGAACGACTGCTTCTCCTCTTCCTGTACTTCAAGGATATCCTCTTCCTTGGAAATGACATAAGGATTTAATATGGAAGCGATAATAAACCCTCCGAACAGATTCAATACCAGCGCCGTGACCACATATTTCGGACTAATCATTTGCATGTAGGCGCCGACAATGGACATGGACACGGTTGACATGGCCGATGCACAAAGCGTATATAGACGCTGTTTGGGCAGCAGGCCGATCTGTTTTTTCACGGAAATGAACACTTCCGATTGCCCCAAAATCGCGGACGCAACCGCGTTATACGATTCCAGCTTACCCATACCGTTTACTTTACTCAATACGAGACCAATATATTTAATGATGAACGGCAAAATTTTCGTGTACTGCAAAATCCCTATCAGCGCGGAGATAAAGATGATCGGCATCAATACGTTCAGGAAGAAGGGAGCTTGTCCTTCGTTCGCAATTCCGCCGAACACAAAATTGACGCCTTCTCCGGCATAAGACAATAATTTCTCAAAGGTAGAGGCGAACCCTCCGATAAGAAACTCACCGATGCCTGTATGAAGCAGGACAAAGGCTAAGATAGCTTGCAGAACGAGCATGACAATCAAAGGCCGGTAACGAATACTTCGCCGGTCATTGCTGGCAGCGTAAGTGAGGATAAAGACGACCAGAACACCTAGAACGGCAACTAAATAATTCATGATGTAATTCCTCCAATGTTGTATTAATTTCAGTATGCCTATCTTAAGCGCTTACAACACCATCACGGGAAGAAATTCCCCGCCGGGATTATTTCTTCTTCATGTCTTGAGCCTGGAAGGCCCCTGGAAGCAGCTGCTTCATCGTCCATTCCTCGCTGTTTCCATGCAGATTGGTCAAATAAATTTTGGTGTCCTGGTTACAAAATTCTGCCAATACCTGCCGGCAAGCTCCGCATGGAGATACCGGGCCGTCTGTATCAGCTGCGACCGCGATGGCCTCGATATGGGTATGCCCCTCAGAGACGGCTTTAAACACCGCAGTCCGCTCGGCACAATTCGTCAGTCCGAACGAGGCATTCTCTATATTGCAACCCCGGTAGATCTTGCCGCCGGCTAACAGCGCTGCTCCTACCGGAAAATGGGAATAGGGTGTGTAGGCTTGCTTACGAGCCTCAATGGCTTCTTGAATCAGCTGCTCTTTCATGAACGAACCTCCTTGTATAAGGATTAATAGGAAGCTTCGGATTGGCCGCCTTCCATAATCTTGACACCGGAGCTGGCCCCGATCCGGTTGGCTCCCGCTTCGATCATCTTCTTCATGTCCTCGAGACTGCGTACGCCACCGGACGCCTTGACTCCGACCTGCTCCCCAACGGTTTTGCGCATCAACGCAACATCCTCCGGAGTAGCTCCACCGGTTGAAAATCCGGTCGACGTTTTTACGAAATCAGCGCCGGCTTTGACAGCCAATTGGCAGACGCGAACCTTTTCCTCATCGGTCAAAAGGCAGGTTTCAATGATGACCTTCACCAGCGCTTTACCTGCTGCCGCATCAACTACGGCTTTGATATCCTTCTCGACGAGCTCGTTATTCTGGTCCTTCAAAGCGCCGATATTGATGACCATATCGACCTCCGTTGCGCCATTGGCAATCGCATCCTTCACTTCATAAGCTTTCGCGGCAGAAGTTGTGGCACCAAGAGGAAATCCGATGACTGTACACACCTTCACTTCGGTTCCCGAAAGCTGCTCCGCCGCATAAGCGACCCAACCCGGGTTGACACAGACGGAGGCAAATTTGTATTTCTTCGCTTCTTCCGTTAACTTGGTAATTTCAGCACGGGTAGCATCCGCCCGCAGTAATGTATGGTCTATCATGCCTGCTAAATTCATGAAACTCTCTCCTTTAATTTGAGGTTGAAGGCATCTATTTATAAATGGTTTGTTAAAGACTTCATCGTTATCATAGCATGAGAATGAACAATTGTAAAATGGTATATGAAATTATGTTCATGACAGTTATTTACTTATTTTGACGCTATCGCAAGGGTAAATGGAATACAGAAAAAGCCTGCCGATTCTTACCTCGGTAGGCTTTCCCAAACGTCCTGCTGGCTATTCATTTGTCTCTTAACAATGCCTGCGCTGTGTATTGATCCGTTATCAAAATATTGGCGTATTTACCCGTAAGCGCAGCACGGATCGCTTCGATTTTCCTTTGTCCTCCGGCAACGAGAATCGATTTTTCCTTTTTGCGAAGCTCCGGAAGATCGATGCCGACCGTCCGGTCGTTGATTTCATCAATGCAGATGTTGCCCTGTGCATCAAAGAAGCGGGAGCATATGTCCCCTGCCCCTGTCTTCTGAAGACGCTCCTGCTCTTCCTTGTTGAAATAGCCTAGACGGAACAAGAGCGCATCCTCCTTCACGGTTCCGACCGTGAATACGGCAATATTGGCCTGCTTGCCCAATTGGATAATTCTCTGAATATGGCGGTCCTTTTCCACCATTTCCTTAACGGCAATATTGTCAAAGATGACTGGCAGAGGCAAGTAACGGGCGGCCGTATGGAATGCTTCGGCAAACAGGTTTACCGTTTCTGCAGCATACGTATTTACGTGAGAGTGGCTGACGCCGCCTTTTAACTGAACGACCTCAACCCCCTTAACCTGCTTGGGCTGCAAATGCCGCGCCACCGAATACATCGTGGTCCCCCAGGTCACTCCGATAATATCCGAGTCCTGGACAATGTCATGAAGGTATTCAGCGGCGTTGCGGCTGATGTGCTTTTGGATCTCCTGGTATTCGTTTAAGGGAGAGTAGCACACATGGACCGTGTCCAGCATGAATTTTATTTTAAGATTATGAGCAAGAGTATCCAGATCCTCTTGAGGATCGACGATGTCAATGCGCACATAACCGCGTTCTTTGGCGTTCTGAAGCAGTCTGGATACGGTAGGACGCGAAACCCCGAGCCTTGCCGCGATATCCTGCTGGCTATAGTCGGATAAGTAATATAGCCTTGCCGCTTCGATGCTTAACCTCTGTTTTTCATCATCCATCAGTCCAACCTACTTGTCTGTATAGTTTAGGATCACTCCTCACTCATATTATAATCTCCGTACATAGAAGTACAAGTGTTCTTGAAATTACAGGTGATGACGGTACCAGCCGAATCATGTGCCTCCCAACTCAAGGCTTCAATGAAATCGTATAATCCCGATTCACAGATATCGTATCGCGGGAGCGGGAGAGCTGCAGCGTGTATTTCTCCAGCTTGCTTGCAGGGATATATACATCGAGATATTCCTGCTTGCGGTAATCTTCAGCAATGCCAAAGCCGCTTACGTTGAAGGCTTCCCGGTCCTCTCTTTCTTTTTGTATATAGGCTTCATAAGCTTCCGGGCCTTCTCGTTCAAACCGCTGCGTCAAGTCTTCTTGTTCCGCTATATGGAAGGAGATGCCTTCCAGCATCGTTTGCTCGGGGCTCTCTTTTTGTATCTTCAGATGCAGGTACCCTTCGAGAGCATAGTCGGCCCCTTCGATGACGATATCCTTATGTTTAAATCGTACGGTTTGCGGGAACGACCCGCTCAAAGATAGGTCGAATGCTTGGCTTGGCTTCCATTCGCCTACGGTCAGATCACCGATGTGCAGCGTAAGCGAATGTACCTCCGGATCAAAAAAGACCGACGAGGAAAACGGCAGCTGCAGCTTTCCATCCTCATAATAGAAAAGCCCCGGGCCCGACGGAACGTAACGGTACTCACGACCTTGATCATCCTTCAAATACGGCGCTGACCCAGTATCCCTAGGAAAATCGTAATACCAGCCTTCGGGACCTTTTACAATCAGGTTCATTGTGGTCGGTTGAATCGTCAGCTTCTCCAGGCTCAGCTCCTTCAAGTCAGGATCGCCCACAGCCAACACTTGCTTGGGTTCAAGCACCTTATTGTGCAGCAGCTTGTCGCGCTGGATCGGCACCTTAATCGTATCGATGTCCTGAACCTCCGATTTGCGCTGCTCTTGGTCAAAGGTAACCATCTGGACATCCAGTATCAGCTCGGCCCCATTGTCCAAAAATTGCTGAACCGTTCCATCCGCCAGCTGGTACTTGTATGTTTCCTGAAGGACGGGTTTCCCGCTGCCGTCTGTACTTGTAGTCATCGAGGAAGCCGTAGTCCCCCCTCCACCCTTCAAGCTTTGATGAGGGGAGATCGAGAGATGCGCCGGACTCCGGGTATCGGTGATATCGAATAAGTCCGTCTGGATAAAGCTTTTGAACAGCAGCTCCTCTTCGGTCAAATACATATCGCTGATGGTTATCACTGTCCCGTCCGTACGGAACGTGACCGGCTCAATCGGAATATAATCGTGATTTATCGCCGTTTGTACGCCATCCTGCTCCCGGATCTGCCTCAGCCAATCGACGGCAATCTCCATACCAGGGACTCCCTTCACCCATTCTGCAAAAGCAGGGGACATCTTCACCCCGGCGGAGAAGGTGACAGCGAGCAGGACCGCAGCCGCCGTGCTTTTCCATACGACAGGCAGAACCTTCCGCTTAGGTAATCTGGAAGGCGTTCTCGCCTCCATCTCTTGAAATTCTCCCCTGGCATACCGGTCAGGAACCTCTTCGGCGAACTGAAACAAGGATTCAGGCACCGGAATAGCTTCGAGGGATTGCTGCAATGCTTCCTTCAACTCCGCTTCTTGCTTCATATCATCAGCTCCTTTGTTATGCCTTGCGCTCTATGAAGTACAGCGCTTAGCTTGATTCTGGCATGATAGAGTCGGGATTTGACCGTTCCTGCCTTAATGTCCAGAAGCGATGCAATTTCTTCGATTTTCAGCTCCTGAAAATAATACAGTCCTACAACCATTCTCTGATTGAGCTCCAGTTCCATGACCGATTCAAGCAGACGCTCGGATTGTTCTTTTCTGAGCAGATTCTCGAGCGGTGAAGTAGCCGCATCCTGTATGTCGAGTCCGTCAATATCGACGGTTTGCTTATATCCCTGCTCTTTTCTGGCAATATCCACGGCACGGTGTGCCAGCAGCCGGTTGAACCAGCCATGAAGACGGATGATTTCCTTTCCACTCATAATGGTCGAATACAATTCGATCAATGAATTTTGTACCGCTTCCTCCGCTAACGGCTTGGACTGCAGCATCATATACGCCGTCCGGTAAGCTTTAGGAATTAACGGATTGACCAGCGTCCGAAACGCCTCTTTATTGCCGCGTCGGATATCCTCCATCAAACGCTGCTCGGCTTCCCATTCCATGCCCCCACTTCCTTTCCCATGCTGTCTCTATTCATTAGGCGTAAAGAAACGGTTTTCGGTTCAATTAGTCGTAAAAAAAGTTTGTAGATGATCCCATAATGCTTCCGCGGTAATATACGGCTCACCGGCATTGATTCGTTTTACGATCCGGCTGCCGCTCTCATTCAATCCTTCCTCGATGGTGAAAAACAGCTCAACCCCTGCCTGTCCCCCCGCTTCCAGGACCGCATCGCTGTAGGCTCCGTAGGGAAACGCAAGCAAGGAGGGCTGGTGCTCCCCGCCAAGCTCTTGCCGCAATCGCTTCTCCATAAAGGTCAGGTCGCTTACGATTCTTTTTCTATACTGCTCCTCCGACTCCAACGTCCCAGTCTGTCCGAGCCTTAACGCATTGGCAAGCGCCGGCTTCAAGGAGCCGTCGGCTCCGGAACTTCCCATCCGGTGAAGATGATAGGTATGGCTGTAGAAGCCCATCCCGCGGGCCTTCAAGCTGCGCATCTGGTCCCAGCTCATATGAGGCAGAGCCTCAGGATGATACAGATCCGACGATGCTCCCACGATAAAATTGGATGCCGTGACGCCAAACCTTTGCAGAACCGGCGCCGCTTCATGATAAAAAGACTCGTAGCCGTCATCAAAGGTCAATACGACAGCATTGGGAGGAATTCTCTTGCCATGGAGCATGAAGGAAACGAACTCTTCCATCTTGATAATATGAAACCCCTTATCTAGCAGCATCTGGATATGCTCTTGGAGCTGTCCGGAGCTGACCGTTGACATCCCCGCTTCTCCAGGCGGAACTTGCTTACGTACATCATGGTATAGCAGCACCATGGCTTTATCCTGATAATACCATGGTTTGGGCGGTCCTGGTTGGTCAGAAATTCCCATTAAAACCGCCAGCAATCCGATCCCAAGCAGCCAAATCATTAATTGGAACCAATTTCTTTTTCTCATTGCCTTTGCCTTTCCTGCTTTGTTACGCGCGTACGATTCATAGGCGAAGCAATGGCTTAAAAGGTTCAAAAAGGTGGAAGAAAAAAAACGTATCATTGGGTTTCAGGGGCGATCAATGGATGAAGAGGACCGGCTGTTCGACCGGCTGTATATGAATTATTCGCTTCCGATGTGCAGGAATTTATTTGGAATGGTTCCCTCTATCCATACGCAAAAAAACGGCCGGATGGTTTTGCCCATCACGACCGCTTCCTCTTGCGGGTTCAAGCTTTAAAACAGCTTGCGTAAAGCATCCGGCACTTCACGGCTTTTGCGCGATTGAATATCCATCGTCACACTGGTTACCGCTGCGTCGGCACAAAGCTCCCCGGCATCATTATAAATCTCCTGCTTAAGCACGAAGCTTGTGCGCCCTACACTTTGGGGCTGCGTCAGGATCGAGAGCTTGTCCCCCTGCCTGCATTCCCTTCGATAATTAATATTAATATTTACCGTTACCGTATGTACCCCTAACTCGCTGAAAGCTTCGTAAGGCAGGCCGACGGTTTCGTACCATTCCTCCCGCCCCCATTCCAAATACTCTAAATATTTGGCATTGTTGACATGACCGTTAACATCGATTTCCGTTGAACGGACTACAATATCGAGTCTGGCTTCCATGACTTGCTTCACCCTTTGCAGCATGAACTTTACTTCTGATTCTTACGAATACTAATCATTATAACAAATTCGGCCAGGAACAATCGAGATAACCAGGCTGTTTCCACTTACTTTTCGTCCTTATATGGGGTACGGCTCTTTAGCTAGTGCATATATCCTCATTATCCGCACGAGATTATGCTGATGTATTGTAGTTCAATTAATGAGGGTAAGCACCATTCTAATATGTTTACATAATTATTATTATGTTAAACACAACACCTTCCACTTCCTTCGCTTGTAAAAATATTACATTGCAATTAAATATTAGTTTACATAATATTTAATATGTAATCATTGGAAAGTGATCGTCCCATTTTTTCTCTCCTAAGAAGTCACAGGATGAAGTCACAGAATCAACTCCCCTTCGGGCCGCTAATATTGTACCTATCCGTCTGTGAAGCATGATAAGACAGAGCTCGCTATGGTCAAGTTGATCAATTGGTCACCTTCCTAAAAAAGCGACAGTACTAGGGACAAGCTCCTGAGCCCTACACTGCCGCTTCTTAATATTTTATAACGTTGATAGCTCTTCCATCACTTAACCTATATATATAGCCTTAAGAGAATGAAGCAGCGCTACTTTTTCTTATTTACTTCCTGCTCAATGGCTTTGTCCGCATCCTCTTGCGTCTCACGAAGAATCGTGTTCACATCCTTCGCTCCCGATGCCAAATTGGACACAACTCCGTTAATTTTCCCAGCGACAAGTACATGATATGGATTCGGAGGGGCCATTTTGGCCGGTTTGATGGCTAAAGCACCTTGGATATTCTTCCCTTTCGTTAAAGGCAGATCGGCCAAAAAATCCTTCCTAATGGATTCATCCGCAAGAACTGTCAATCGGCTCGACCGGTTCAGAATCATCTGTACCTCAGGCGAAGCCAAAAACTGAATCACCTCGAACGCCTCCTCCTTATGCTTGGAGGTCTTGGACACAACCATCATTTGTGCCCCCGGATCAATAGTCACTCCCGGTTTATCTTGAAAGGCAGGCGCACCGACCAGATCGAAGTTGAGCTGTCCTCCTGCCTTCTGTATGAATCCTAACGTATCGGGGATCCAGTTCAAGTACATAGCTGTCTGCTGATCCTTGACAAAGCTGTCCTGGCCCGGAGGCAGCTTTCCGTCGACGACCATACCAGGTATTTGATAAAATTCATGCACCCGCTCCAAAACGGACTTGAACGCATCATTGTTAATAAGCGACTTGTTGGTCTTCTCATCAACCAAAGGCATGGATTTCATTCTCGCGATAAACTCGGGGTTGGGCGGAAGACTTCCCCGAAACTGGACACCGCCGTCGTTATACGTCATCTTTTTGACGAGTGCAATGTACTCGTCCCAGGTTATCCCATCCTTCGGATAAGGGACGCCGCGTTTATCGAATAAATCCTTGTTATAGAACAATGCCATCTGGTTGAGTGCGAACGGGATGCCGTAAATTTCCCCCTTTGTCCCCAACTCCTTAATCCAGTCAATATTCGGGCTGGAGAATTTGGATAGATCCATATTATGCGACTTGACCAGCGCGCTCAGATCGGATGGGATATCCAGATCCTGCAGGACAGAGAATCTTGAATTGGCGGAATAAATAATATCGGGAGTCTGCCCTGCTGCTACGAGCTTATTGATATCTTCCTTAACAATTTTCAAGGTGATATGAGGATACTTGGCCGCCAACGGCTTGATCATGATCCTATCATATTCCTCATCGGTCATATTAAGAAAGTAAGGGGTCATGGTTAGCTCCACAGGCGTATTAGACTTGGTGTCCCCCGATTTCGTCTCGGCTGGTTTTGCAGCCGGAGCGGCTTGTTCACTACAGCCAGAAAGCAAACCGATCATCAAAGAACTGAGAGTAAGGTAAGAGGAAGTTTGCACGAATCGACATAAACGGGAATTGGACATAGCATGTAACCCCTTCTCATTTCGTTATTTGTTTGAATTCCAAACGCATTCCTTAAGCCGCGTTTCCTATGCATATAATGAAAATTGCGGAATGTAAACCCTTACAATATAGTATATCCAAACCCGCTCTTATTAGAATGTTGTTTCTTTGTGAAAAATTTATCTTAATACTCCCATTTCCTTTCAAATGGAACCAGCTTGTCGTGCATCATGTTTTGCGGCATAACCAAATAACCCCACTACGTGGGGCGAGACGGTTGAGAAACCTGCAGCAGTTAAAAAAAGCATCCTTTTGCTGATGGGCTACTGCCCTACGGCGATAGAGAATGCCTGTTATGGGTTAAAGGATTGTTTCAGGTCATCTTCATTCAATCGAGTAGCACGTACCGCTTTGCTCGCTAATCCTGGGATCATACGGGCTGTACCCCATAAAATACGGGGCAGAACCGGAGCCTCGAGCAGGAAATGAAGAGTCCGCCCCCATCGCAGCGGTCCTCTGAATTCACGAAGGACAGCTTGTGAATATTCCTGTTCCCACGTCGCTAACGAGATACCGCCCGATAAATATCTGCATGCTAGCGGAGCGCATAATTGGGCAGAACGCAGAGCCATCGACATTCCGTCTCCGCAAAGCGGCGGAATCGTCAGGATGGCATCACCGACGAGGGGAAGCTGACTCCATGCTATCGGTTTGCGGTGAAAATTGACCGGAGCTACGGCTGCCTGGGTGTTAGGGATTGGCACGGCATCGGCAAGTCTGAGCTGCAGCTTCGGATGACTCCGGCACGCGGCTTCGAGCAAGCTCAATATCGACGAATGATCGCTTTGAAAGGCTTTCCGCTCTAACAGCGCCGTAACATTAACCAGCCCTCCCTCGATGGGAGAGACCCCCAAATATCCCCCGTCAAAAAAATACATCTCGATAACGTGCTCCCTCTCCACCCCTTGGAAATGGGATTTCACCCCCACATATTTCGAGGCTGTACTGGTCTTCGGATGCCGGCCGACAAGTCCCGAGCGGCCATTCGCCCCCCATGCGGCCACAACGGCACGTGCTTGGAACGTTTGGCGTTCCATCCCGTTTTTCGCTTCAATAATATAACCCCCATCGACAGGAGTAACGGATAGGACCGTCGTTGAGGTCTTCACACATACGCCCGAGCTTACAGCTGCCGCATGAAGAGCTGCGTCGAGCGAGTATCTGCTCACTCCGAGAGCGGTCCCGGGGAGAGCTACTTCAATTTCCTTCCCGCTTTCAAGGATTAGCCTTGTGCGGTCCATGAAGCTGGGCTGCAAGGAATCTACATACTTCTGAAGACCAAGAGCATGTAATATCCATTGGGATTCAGGGGAAAGGAACTCCCCGCATACCTTGTGACGGGGAAATGGCTTCTGGTCAAGCAAAAGGGTCTGCCAGCCGTTATCGGCCAAGGCTTTGGCCAGACTGCTCCCGGCGACGCCTGCTCCAATGACGGCCGCATCCAGAATCATAGCATCAGCTCCGAGCTTCAGAATGTAGGTTGTTATGCCGGATGACGACCAGATAACGAAATAACGGTCTCCAGGAGTAGCTCATCTCCGGCATTTGCAGCGATTGCCTAATGAGCTGCCAATCCTTGGCTCGGAAGCCCTTGGCAACAGACAAGGGACCGTCGTTGACGATATAGCGGTTATTCGAGACTAAACGGGCAGTAATCCATACCGCCGTGTAGGGTATCCAATGCCGGTGAATGTCGTTGATCACGACACCGAGCCGGGATGCCTTTATCAAGCTGGCAATCACTTCCGGAAGCTCATGCTCGCGAAAATGATGAATAAACTGCGTCCCTGTCACCACATCGGCGCTGCATTCCGGTAATTCGAGCGCATCACAGCGCATAACTTGGATACGCGGTTCGTTACGGTAATACAGCCTCGCTTCGTCACAGGCTTCCTCCGTAATATCGGCCAAGGTAATCCGCACATCGACTCCCTGCATGTCCGCCCATTTCAGGATGCGGCGGTTCACGTCTCCCGAGCCGGACCCGATATCAAGAATCGAGAAGGTCGATGGCTTGCCCGCCTCCGTCCAAATTCGCCGCACCCCATGCAGGGTCGGCGAGGCGGCTCCGAAGATCCGGTTAAGCCGGCGCAAATGATGGAGTGCCTCACGAAGCTCAGCGCCACCCATCGTGAAGTCATCCATCAGCTCAGGCTCGGTTGCTCTCTCTTTCAGCCTTCTAAACATAGAGCGCATCTGAATGCCGATCCAGAGACGGAATGGACGGCTTATAGCTGAATTTGATGATTTCACAGGTAAGGCCGGGCCCAAAGGCCAGGGATACACCCTCTGCCGGTCCGGAACCGCTGCTTCCTAGCTCATCCCTCATGGCATTCAGCACGAATAATATCGTCGCCGACGACATATTACCGTAATTCCGCAATACTTGACGGCTATAGCTTGTTTGCTCAGGGGCAAGGTCGAACATCTTTTCCATCGTATCGATTATGCCTTTGCCGCCGGGATGAATCGCCCATAGCTCCGGCATAGGCTCGCCGCCGAACAGTCTTTCCATTTGCTCAGGGACAAACCGCCCCAGGAGCTTCGGAATATCTGTTGATAAATACAGGTCAAAGCCGAAGTTGCCAACTTCCCACAGCATCTCTTGGGCAGAATCCGGAAGCAATACGGAGAGCTCCTCCCGTAATTGAAAGATTCCTTGCTGCTTAGAGCCTGAGGCTCCAACAAGACAAGCAGACGCGCCATCGCCAAAGAAAGAAGCGCTGAACAAGGCTTCCCGTTGGCTTGAAGGCTGGATATGCAGAGTGCATAATTCGATGCATACAATCAATACCTTGGCCGAAGGGTTCCCCGACACAATCTGGCGCGATAGGCAGATCGCCTTTAGTCCCGCCGCACAGCCGAGGAAGTTCAGCGGAATCCGATTGACCGTATCGGACAATCCCAAGAGACGGATTAATGATGCATCCATCCCTGGCAAAAATTGCCCAGTGCAGCTCACAGTGATCAAGTGAGTGATGTCCGCCGCATCAACACGAGCGTCCTGAATAGCCTGCTTGGCCGCCTTCATCCCAAGCGGAACAGCCTCTTGCTTGTAGGTTTTCATTCGCTCCGCTGTGGACGGCGCCTGAGGATTGGCTATTCTTGAAAAATAACGGCATTCTTCGCCGGATGCAAGCAGGTTGGGCTCGCAAGTATAACGGCTTTCCACGCCGCATTGTTTAAAAATCTTCTTGGCCCATCGGGCGGAATCCGGAAATTCCTGCAGCGCCTCGTAAAGTTTTTGTGATGTATCCGTTTGGTCGAGCCGGTGATTCGGAACCGCTGTTCCGATTCCCAATATGGAAATGCCGAGTTCATCATCCATCACGATTACTCTTCCTCCTCTTCGGATTCCTTGACCTTCGATTTATCTGTTTATTCGTGCATCCTCCGGCATACGAACAAAACAACAGCCCTGATGAAGAGCTGTTGTTCCTATTAGGAGGATACGATGGCTTTATCGCTGCTGGTGCTCATGTTCCTCACCACTTCTATATCCTGCCAGTTTTATCATCAATATATCCTTGATACGGATGTTTTATACAAGTGCAGCTGCCTGATATGCTTATAGCTCAGCTTCACTCACGTTCGGAAGCGTATCCGCAAATGTGCTCCAGTCCTGCGTCATCTCAAGGTCCGTCAATAAGCAGGCATCCAGTCCAGCCTCGATTTGGCGACGATCCATCTCGATCCCAATAAAGACCGCCTTATTGATTCTATCCCCGAATTGTTCATCCCACTGCTGGGCCAGCTCAGGATCCTCTTGCAGCATGGCCTCCTGCTCTTCCTTAGGCAAAGCCGCAACCCAGTAGCCGGAAGGTCCAAAGCGAATGGAAGGACCCGCTTGGCTTAAGCTCTGGCCCAGCTTGTCACGCGTCGCCAGCCATAGGGTGCCTTTGGCCCGAACGATCTCTTCAGGCCAATCCTCCATCCACTGTCTCAACCGTTCGGGATGAAACGGTCTGACACGCTCATACACAAAAGAGCTTATTCCGTATTCATCCGTTTCCGGAGTATGTACCGGCCTCTGCATCTCCTGAATCCATCCGGCTGAATGGCTGGCCTCTTCAAAGTTGAATAAGCCTGTATTCAAAATATCGCTTGGGTTGACCCGGCCATGCTCGGTACGGATCAGTTTAGCCTTAGGCTGCAGCTTGCGCAGTACCTTCTCCAGCTCCTCCAGGTCCTCCGCCTTCACCATGTCGCACTTATTAAGCAGGAGCACGTCACAAAATTCAATTTGATCGACCAGCAAATCGACGACTTCGCGCGTATCGTCCTCTCCTACCGCCTGGTTCCGATCCAGCAGCATTTCTCCCGATGAAAAATCATGCCAGAACCGGTACGCATCGACTACCGTCACCATGCAATCCAGCGTGCAATATTGGGATAAATCGATTCCCTGCTCCTCATCGATATAACTGAATGTTTGAGCAACCGGCAGCGGTTCCCCGACGCCTGTGGACTCGATTAAAATATAATCAAAACGGTTTTCCTTTGCCAGCTTTTCCACTTCCTGAAGCAAATCCTCGCGCAGGGTACAGCAAATGCAGCCGTTCGACATCTCGACCAGCTTCTCATCGGTTCTTGACAGCCCTCCGCCATCCTTGATCAGCGATGCATCGATATTGACCTCGCTCAAATCGTTGACGATGACCGCGACTCTTATCCCGCTCCGGTTATTCAATACATGATTGAGTACGGTTGTTTTACCTGAACCCAGGTAACCGCTCAAGACCGTCACCGGAATTTTTTTCGCAGTAGACATATTAACATCCCCTTTAATAAATAGTTATTATTACGATTTGCACAGAAAGATTAAAGGTGCTTTGGCACCCTTGGATTGTTGAGAGACTCATTCCTCTCAACACGAGCTTTAAACGTAATATTTACGTTTAATGATTCTATCAAAAATCGTCTGATGCGTCAATCCATTAACGCAAAAACCCGAAGCAGCCTCCTGCTTCGGGTTGTATCAGCTTCGTTACGGCCACCTTGATCCTGCGGGTTCAGGACAGCTTTTTTCCTTGAGAAGCGCCCTGATTTGAACATAGCAGCCGCAATAACGGCACGTATGATGATGCAGAAGAGCTTCGCATGTGCGGCACGCCGCCAATCTAGCATCATATAGGTCCTCTGTCACACAGGCATCAGGCGCACGCTTCAAGATTCCCATCGATCGCTCGATTTTTTCTGCCGATACATCAGCCTCATCCGTACAATGGCGACAAAATCCATTAGCCATACTTAACGTCTCGACTACTCTAGGGTTAACAAAACGACAGACATCGGCGGCAAAACCGTATGTAACATAACGTCGGTCAACCGGGCATCACTGAAATCCACCGCACGAACACGGTCAGGCTCGGCAAAGGTGTTATGCGCCTGCATCTTCTCTGCTGTCACAATGCGGCCGGATACCTTGCCTGGAGTGCTCTTAAGCCCACGAAGCTCCAGCTCGACCTGAGCTTCTTGTTCAGGATGGATATTGCACAGGGTGATGCGCGTGCGGCCGTCAGTTCCTTTTGAAGCGGATGTGCTGACTTGAGGCAGCGAAACACCGTCGAAGGAATAGGATGTCTGCTCCGTTATATTTAATTCAAGCAGCTCCGCCCCCTGATGCTCTTTGTACAGCTCGAACACATGATAAGATGGAGTTTTGATCATGCTGCCCCCCTCGGTTAAGAGCATAGCTTGCAGCACATTGACCGTCTGAGCGATATTAGCCATGTGAACCCGATCGCAATGATTATTGAAAATATTGAGGGTAACACCAGCAACGAGCGCGTCACGCAGCGTATTCTGCTGATATAGGAATCCCGGATTCGTTCCCGGCTCAGGGTCGAACCAGGTGCCCCATTCGTCTACGATCAGGCCCACTCTTTTCTCGGGATCGTACTTGTCCATGATCGTGGAATGCTTCGTAACCAGCTCATCCATTATCAGGGCTTTACGCATGGTCGTAAACCATTCATCCGTTTCGAAATCCGTTGCAGACCCCTTCTGCTTCCAAACGCCCGGTACCGTATAATAGTGCAGACTCAAGCCGTGCATATGCCTGCCGGCCTCGCGCATTAAAATTTCCGTCCAGTTATAATTGAAGTCGTTGGCTCCCCCGGCAATTTTGTATACCTTGTTCTCTCCAAAATTGCGGACGTAGGTTTGAAATTGTCTGTACAGGTCAGCGTAATATTCAGGCCGCATGTTGCCGCCGCAGCCCCAGTTCTCATTTCCGACGCCGAAATATTTGACCTTCCACGGCTTGTCGCGCCCGTTCTTCCTGCGCCAATCCGCCATTGGAGATTCCCCGTCAAAGGTCATGTACTCCACCCATTCCTGCATTTCCTGGACCGTCCCGCTGCCGACATTGCCACAAATGTACGGTTCACAATCCAACAGCTCACAGAGTCTTAAAAATTCATGCGTTCCGAAATGATTGTTCTCGACCACTCCGCCCCAATGCGTATTTACCATCCGTTTGCGGTTTTCCCTTGGGCCCACGCCATCCTTCCAATGGTATTCATCGGCAAAGCATCCTCCGGGCCATCTAAGCACTGGAATGCGGATTTGCTTTAACGCCTCAAGAACATCATTGCGGTACCCTTCCGTGTTAGGAATGGGCGAGTCCTCTCCTACCCATATTCCTTCATAAATACAGCGGCCAAGATGCTCGGCAAAATGCCCGTAAATATGCTTGCTGATGGTGCCGCGGGTGATGTCGGTGTTAAGAACCATTTGCGTCTTCATGATTAATCATTCCTCCTGGAGTAATGAATTAATAAATACATTAATCAATTAACATGAAACAATGACCTTGATCCTAGTTAACCATATGAATAACGCTTTGACAACCCCTTTTATTCTATCTCTCATTGACTTTCTTGGATTTATGTTTATATTAATTACATACACTTATTTTTCGGAAGGATGAGAAAGGAACATACCCGACATGCTAACAATTACAGCAAGTGAAGACCATTTGCCCGTATACGAGGCGCTGGCAAGTGAAGTGCGGCTGCGCATTCTTCGCATGCTGGCAGCCCAGCCTATGAACATAAAGGATTTAGCGCAGCAGCTGAAGCTTAGCAGCGCCATCGTCACGATGCATATTCGCAAACTGGAAGCCGGCGGATTGATCTCTACCCAACTGGTCCGCAAGGAAGGCGGAACCCACAAGATGTGCTCTCTTGCGGTCGACCGAATCCAAATCGAGCTGCCGAGCCCAAGCGCCAACGAAGCACAGCGGCAAGTATACGAAAGTGTCATTCCCGTCGGACATTATACGGAGTTTGAGGTTTATCCTACCTGCGGACTTGCCACGAAGGAAAAGATCATAGGGCAATTCGACGATCCGCGCTACTTTCTGGAGCCGGAGCGGATGCACGCTCACATTCTATGGTTCGGCAAAGGCTTCGTAGAGTACCGTATCCCTAACTACTTGCTTCCGGGACAGGTGCTGGAGGAAATTGAAGTTTCGATGGAGCTGGGCTCGGAAGCACCGGGAGCCAATGATCATTGGCCTTCGGATATTCGCTTTTATTTGAACGGTACGCTTCTCGGGCAATGGACAAGTCCCGGGGATTACGGCAGCATCAGGGGGAAACACGCGCCGGATTGGTGGCGGACGGGGCTGAATCAATACGGACTATTCAAGGTGATCCGCATTAAAGAAGAGGGTTCCTATATCGACGGGCAGCTAATGTCGTCTGTCGGACTGTCCGACCTGGAGCTGGATCGCAATCATTGGACATTACGGCTCGCGGTCGAGGAGGATTCAGCGCATGTTGGAGGATTAACCCTGTATGGAGAAGGCTTCGGCAACTATAGTCAGGACCCTGTGTTCAGAGTGTATTATCGATGAGAACATCGTCTATCGATGGCCTTTCATAAAAAAACAAAGGGCTACAACCGGAAGAACCGATGTTGTAACCCTTCTTGTGTTTAGATGATAGTTACCCCGCTATTTCACTCTACCGTTGTGTGTGAATTAATGCTTTGTATGATGACATCCCAGTCATCCTCGTGGATTTCATGTCCTGACCCCTCCAGCTTCAATAAAGAGGCGCCGGGAATTTCCCCGGCAAGAGCTAGGGCGTGCTCGATGGGCAGTATCGTATCTTCGGTACCATGAATAACAAGAGTCGGAACCGTAATGTCTTTCATTTTTCCTTCATAGGCATCATCGCCCTTAAGGAATGCATGATTAAACATGCTGAGCAGGTTGTTAGCCCGCTTTATTTCCTGGCGAACCTGCTTGTAGGCTCTCGCTTCATCAAACACATGTCTGGACCCGCACAGCAGACCGGAGCCATTGACCAAATAGGCTGCAACGGCCTCTTCATCAGACCAGTCCAATGTAGACGCTTGAGCATGATAAGCTAATACGCTCTCATCCATCGGAGGAAGCTCGCGATGATTCTGATCGGAACCGAACAGGCCCGACGCGATCAAGGTTAAGGTGAGAACTCTCTGCGGGTTTTTCACTGCTATCACTTGAGCGATCATGCCGCCTAATGACATGCCGACAAGGTGAGCCCGATCAATTCCATACGCATCAAGCACCCTCACGGCATCATCAGCCATATCTATTACTGTATAGTTAGAGCTTCCCGGTTCATAGACGGTGGAACGACCGACATCCCTATTGTCATAACGAATAACATATCTTCCGGAATCGGCTAGCCGCTGGCAAAATTCTTCATCCCAATACACCATGGAGCACATAGCACCCATAATGAGCAGAACCGCAGGGTGATCAGGATTCCCGAAACTTTCCGAACAAAGTACAACTTCATTATTATGGATCAATTTTTCATTCATGTTAGATTCCTCATTTCATTCGATTTTATTAAAAAATACACACTCAAATAAACCTCAACTCATTTTTTTCAAAAAATGAATGGGTCTAATGAAATGAAACCGTATTTTTTAACGTAAACGAATGAATTTGATAATCACAAGAATGCACGCTCCCTCGAAAGCATTTTGATAAAAGGGGTTACCCCTTTTCCGATTATAACACAAAGCAGAGAAGGCTGCATCCCGCATGACTGCAGCAAAGCCCCTTCCCTCTCCTATGCTGCTTCAACGGAATAGCTCTAAGATGTAATGAATGATGGCAAATTCTATGACGACCAGAAGAATGCAAGTTATGGAGTATGCCTGAAGCCTCATTGTACTGAACTTATCCTTCCAGTATTCCCCCCTGAAGAAGGAGATGAAATTAGGAGTAAACGAATATTTGACGGACTGTTCAAATTCATCTTCATCATAAAAAAATAAAGAAAACAAAAAACGGTACAGAGGATAATTGATGACTAATAGTACGATAATGATAAGGATGTTCCAATTCATAGGGCCACCTCCCTCTTATTCATACGAAAGTAGAAAAAGCGGGTTCCATAAAATACCAGAATATCAACCCGCCGATTTTGCCGATGGGGGATATCAACCACAGTCAATGTGCTCCAATTCCCTTGTCCCCATAACAATCGAACCTAGCCCGTCGGGACTTGCTTTCGATGCTTTACGATCAGTACCCGTCAGGTTCGATATACTTATCTGCTCCTCTCTAGCATCCCTCTCTAACTATATTAAAAAAGTCATCCAAATGGGGACGAAAACAGACCATCCAACCTGTCTATTTTCATTGGCATGCCGGAAGCGGGCTATGGAACTTTCTACCACCATCACGTCTGCATGTCCCCCTCCAGCCAATTTCCCTGGCTTGCCGCCATCCATGTTCAAGGAATAGATAAATAATTGTCATGGTTAAGATGAAAACATGCCCTATTTCATTTCGTAATCGATGATATGATAAATATCACAACGACGTTTATTTACGAGCCAAAAGGGTGATAAAATCATGTGGAAACCCGACCGACAGAGCAAAAAACCTATCTATGAACAAATTGCCGACCACCTGGAACAGAGAATTTCTTATGGGGAATTTCCTCCGGGCAGCCTGCTTCCTTCCGAAAGAAAATTGGCGGAGCAGCTGGGCGTCAATCGAAGCACGGTCATCCTGGCCTTTGCCGAGCTCAGGTCGATGGGGATCATTGAAAGCCGCGCCGGCAGCGGCACTCGTGTGAGCAGAACCAAATGGGGTGCCATGCCGAAGCATACACCGAACTGGCGCCGGTATGCTGAAGGCGGAAGCTTTCTGCCTAACCCTACCTTCTTGCGCAGGATCCGTGAAGCGTTAACACAGCATCCGTCCCTTATCGATTTTGCCAGTGGTGAATTATCACCGGACTTGGCTCCTACGGAAGAAATTGCCGATCTTATGAGCCAGCATAGGTATACCTCCTATTTGGGGTACGATAATCCGCAGGGGTATGTGCCGCTTAGAGAAGCGCTGGTGACGTATTTGAGTCAATATCGAGGGATTCAGACAACCGAAGCCTCCATACTGATAACGTCCGGCTCCCAGCAGTCGTTATATCTTATTACCCAATGCCTCTTGTCGCCGGGGGATGCCGTTGCGATTGAAGACCCCTCTTATTGTTACTCCCTGCCGATGTTTCAATCCGCCGGGCTGCGGCTGTTCCGTCTGCCTGTCGATCAGGAAGGCCTATGTCCCGAAGACATTCGCACCTTGTATAAGAAGCATCGCATCAAGATGGTCTTTATGAATCCGAATTTTCAAAATCCGACGGGGACCGTATTCAGCATGGAACGGCGCAAGCAGCTGTTTGCCGTTGCCAGCGAATTGGGGCTCCCTATCGTAGAAGACGATCCTTTCGGCTTGACTGCTTACGAGGGGGAGGTTCCGATGCCTCTTAAATCGATGGACTCTAACGGCTCGATTCTTTACATCGGTTCCTTCTCCAAAATCGCCGCCTCCGGGCTGCGGATCGGCTGGATGGTCGCGCCGCATTCGATCGTGGAACGCCTGGCTGATGCCAGACAGCAGATGGATTTCGGGCTAAGCGTCATCCCCCAGCAGGTGGCTGCCCAGTTCAT
This sequence comes from Paenibacillus sp. OAS669, assembly GCF_014873645.1. Classification (NCBI taxonomy): domain Bacteria; kingdom Bacillati; phylum Bacillota; class Bacilli; order Caryophanales; family Paenibacillaceae; genus Paenibacillus; species Paenibacillus sp. OAS669. The sequence continues at coordinate 151,018 of NZ_JADBDR010000011.1, read as the reverse complement.
CCGATCGGATTACTTCCGGCCTCACCTGGAACGGCTGCAGATACAGCTGCAGTTTAAGCGGGATCTCTTGGTCGAAGCCCTGCAAACGGAGCTTCCGGATCTGGTTTCCTTCACCGCTCCGCATGGGGGACTGCATTTGTGGTGCAAGCTGGCACATCCCGTTCATGACGGCCGATTGCTTGAAGAGGCTATCAAGAAAGGCGTTGTGTTCGTCCCCGGCAGCGTGTACGGCTCAGACTCAAGCTATGTCCGGTTCACTTATGCCAGAGCCAAAGCCGGGGAGATCCGGGTTGGGGTCGCCAAATTCGCCGAGGCGCTGCGGGAATTGGTGAGGGAGTGAATACAAAAAGGCTGGCAATATTGCCAACCTCAATTGAGAAACCCGTATTGCTCGAAATATTTCTATTATACTCCAAAGGGGCATACCCCTACAGCCGCTGTTGAAATCCGTAAAATTTGATTAGATAAAGTGGTATTTTTTCGGTTTTCAAAGGCGGACGTAAACTCTTCCGAGGTACCCCCCTCTTCCTTATATTGAAATTTTCTCGGATAAAACGGCTTCTCATAACAAAAAGGTTGGCATCTCCTTGTATGCCAACCTTTTTGTCGTCTTTGCAGTTAAAACGGTCGTCCCGGCGTATCCGCCATCATCACGACGAATACGATCATCAAGTAATTGACCGAGAGAAGAAAATTGGTTCTCGCCCATGCGCCATCATTGACAGCGGTAATGCCGCGAACCGTGTGCCAGCCCCATACTCCACTGGCGATCAAGGCGATGATCAGGAACACGATACCGGAATATCCAAGACCATAGATCAACAGAACGGTCGGAAGCAGCAGAATCACGTAAGGGATCATCTGCAGCTTGGTCCTCATGATTCCTTTGCGAACAGGCAGCAATGGATATCCCGATGCCCTGTATTCTTCTACGCGCCGAATGGCCAAGGACCAGAAGTGGGCCGGCTGCCAAAGAAACAGGAGCGCAAACAACAGCCATGCTCCCATGTCCATTGTATGGCTATAAGCGCAATATCCAATCACCGGCGGCATCGCGCCGGATATCCCTCCGATCGAGGTGCTCCAGGTGGAGGTGCGCTTCAGCCACATCGTATAGATGACCACATAGACGAACATGCCGATAAGGCCGAGCCAGCCGCAAAGGGCGCCGACTTTTCCGAATAATACGGTTTCACCGGCAAGCCCAAGCGCCAATCCATAAGCCAATGCGCTTTTACGATGAATCCTTCCGGTTGCAAGTGGCCGTTCCCTCGTCCGATCCATTTTTCGGTCCAGCTTATAATCCCATACATTGTTCAAAACACACGAGGAAGCCATGGTAAGCGTAGTTCCCAGCAGCATCCATAACAAGAGCTTCCAGTCCGCCGACCATCGGGAGGCTATCCAGCAGCCCCCGAATGCGGCGATAAGATTTAATAGAAGGATACGCGGCTTGGTCAATTCGACCCAATCCCGGATGGAAGCGGCCCTGCTCATACGGCCACCATGTTGTACAGCATGATCCACATTGATCCCGCTACAATGACGATCAGGATCACCAGCCCAAGTAATAAGGATATCAACTGATAACGCGGCTTCTTCTCATCCCGCAGATGCATGAAGAACCATAACTGCACAATCAGCTGCAGGGTGCCGGCGGCCATTAATACGACTGCTTTGGTTATTCCTGTAAGCCAGCCTCCGAGAACAATGGCTACCGGAATCGCAGTTAATAGAAGAGACATGACGAACCCCATCGTATACGATTGAACAGATCCATGAGCTTCGTCCCTCGAATGAACCGAATGTACGTTCCTCACTCTAGCTCACCCCCATTAAATAAACCACAGTAAATACGAAGATCCACACAACATCCAAGAAATGCCAAAACAAGCTGATGACTTGAACCTTTCGCTTGGTGACAGGCGTAATCCCCTGCTTGCTCAGCTGTACCATGATGGCAAGCATCCATATAATACCAAGGGTCACATGCAAGCCATGAGTGCCTACCAGCGTATAGAACGCCGATAGAAAAGCGCTTGTCCCCATCGTCGCGCCTTCTTGCACAAACTGTGCAAACTCACGGATCTCGAGTCCAACAAACAGGGCTCCCAGCACAGCCGTTACGCCGAGCCATCGGATCAACGCCTGCTTTTTTCCTCGGTTCATAGCCAATACAGCCAATCCGCTGGTATAGCTGCTGGTTAACAAAATCAATGTGCTGACGATGACCCCGCCCAATTCGAATAAATCGGTCGGCCCCGGTCCCCCGTTGGTATTGTTTTTTAGAACGATATAGGTGGCAAAAAATGTGCCGAAAATCATAATATCTGTCATAAGGTAGATCCAAAAACCGAACGTTCGCATTTCTTCCAAATCAGGTTGGTCGTGGTGCCCGGCCGCCGATGCTGGACTCAGTTGGGATGCATTCATTGTCTGTTCACCCTCCTCATGGCCGTTTCTGTGCGCCTGACTTCATCGACCGGAATGTAATAATCGGTATTGTAGTTAAAGGAATGGGCGAGCATGCAGATCGCAACACCTGCTAATCCTGGGATAATGAGCCACAGCCAGTGAAAGATGAATCCGAAGCCCGCCACAAACCAGAAGCCGGCCATGGTGATCGGGATGCCGGAATTTTGAGGCATATGAATGGGCTCCAATGTAACGGCCTCATTAGAAACGGCTGCCTCTCTTCCTTTGCGCTGCTTTGTTTCCCACCAATCGTCCATCTCGGTCACCTGCGGAATGACGGCAAAGTTATACAGCGGTGCAGGTGAAGGAATCGACCACTCCAGCGTACGGGCGTTCCACGGATCTCCCGTCGTATCGAGATGCTGGCGGAAATGCTTGACGCCGTGGGCGATTTGCCAAACCTGAAGCAGAAATGCAATCCCCATCAAACCGGCGCCGATGGTAGATACCAGATTGAGCTCCCACCAGCCTTTATCCCAGCTGTAAGTGACGACACGGCGCGTCATCCCCATCAAGCCCAGGACATACTGGGGCATAAAACAGGTATAAAAGCCGATATTCCAGAACCAGAACGCCCATCTGCCGATTCGCTCGTTCAGCTTGAAACCGAACATTTTGGGCCACCAGTAATATAGGCCGGCAAAGTAGCCGAAGACGACACCGCCAATAATGACTTGATGAAAATGTGCAATCAGAAAATAGCTGTTATGGTATTGAAAATCCGCTGGTGCAACTGACAGCAGCACTCCTGTCATACCGCCGATAACAAAGCATGGAATAAAACCGGCTGTCCACAGCATCGGAGCTTCGAACGTAATCCTGCCACGGAACATGGTGAACAGCCAGTTGAACACCTTAACCCCGGTCGGTATGGCTATGAGCATGGTCGTCAAAGCGAAGAAGGCATTAACGTCCGCTCCAGATCCCATTGTAAAGAAATGATGCGCCCATACCAGGAACGACAAAACGCTGATAATGACCATGGCATATACCATGGAATTGTAGCCGAACAGCTTTTTCTTGGAGAACGTCGCCACCACTTCGGAAAAAATACCGAAAGCCGGCAATACGATAATATATACCTCGGGATGTCCCCACATCCAGATCAGGTTAATGTACATCATAGGGTTGCCGCCGCCGTCCAGCGTAAAAAAGTGCGCTCCGGCATATCGGTCCAGGAACAGCAGCGCCAGCGTCGCCGTCAATATGGGGAATGAGAAAATAATCGCGATGCAGCTGGAGAGCACCGACCAAGCGAACATCGGCATTTTCATCAGCTTCATCCCCGGCGCCCGCATTTTCAGAATCGTAACGATAAAATTGATGCCGGTCATCAGGCTGCCGATCCCGGAAATCTGAATCCCCCATATATAGAAGTCTTGCCCGACACCGGGATTGTACATCAGCTCGGAATAAGGCGGATAGGCAAGCCATCCCGCATCCGGCGAACCTCCGATGACAAAGCTCAGGTTAAACAGCATGGCCCCTGAGAAAAACAGCCAGAAGCTGAGTGCGTTCAGGAACGGGTAAGCAACGTCACGAGCCCCGATCTGAAGCGGGATAACCACATTAAACAGACCGAACATGAAGGGCATGGCCATGAATAATATCATAATGACGCCGTGCGTCGTGAAGATCTCGTTATAATGCTCAGGCTGCAAAAATGGCATGTCCGGCATGGCGAGCTGCGTTCGCATCAGCAATGCATCCACTCCACCGCGAAACAGCATAAGAAACGCGGAAAGAATATACAAAATGCCGATTTTTTTGTGGTCGACCGTAGTCAGCCATTCCCGCCACAGCCACCCCCATTTCTTGAAATACGTCAGCGCGAACAAGATCGCGCCAAGAGTAAGGATAATGCTTACGTCCGCACCATAAATCAGAGGATCACCGGTTACGAAAAATTGGGATGCGATGCTTTTAGTAGGATCCAGCATGAAGCTCAATCTCCTTTCCTGCCGTTCACTTATGCTCGTGCACTGATTTCGTATCCTGCACGGACATTTCATGATGATGTGATGCGGCGTATTTGGTCACAATGTTTTGAAACAGTCCCTCGGGAAATGAGGAATAGGTCAGCACCTTCGTAGTGGAGGGCTTGGCCAATTCATGATATCCATCCAAGGTTAAAGCCGGTGAACCTTCCTTGATCCCTGTTACCCACTCATCAAACTGCTCACGTGTTACTGAATTAACGTCAAAATACATTTTGGCAAAATCCTTGCCGGTATAATTGGCCCCGGAGCCCCAGAAGGTCCCCAGCACATCCGCCTGCAAGTAAAGCGTCATGGCCATTCCCGACATAGCATAGATTTGGCCTCCCAGCTGAGGGATCCAAAAGGAGTTCATCGGGGAATCGGCCGTGATCTCGAAACGAATAGGCACCCCTTGTGGAATTGTCAGCTCATTCACCGTAGCGATACCTTGTTCGGGGTACTGAAACAGCCATTTCCAGTTCAGCGACGTCACCTGCACCGTTATCGGCTTGACATCGGACTTTAACGGTTTGGAAGGCTCCATGGCATATGTCGATTGGACGGTAATAACGGCTATTGCGAGAATAATCATAATGGGAATCCCCCACCAGATGACCTCCAGCTTGGTGCTGTGTGCCCAATTCGGCGAGTAAGCCGCTTTTCTCTCCTTACGCTCCCTATAACGCCACAGGATGACGGCCGTCAGAATAAGAACTGGGACGATGACGACCAGGCATAATGCGGTTGTAATGTACATTAAATCCCGCTGCTGTTCAGCGATCGGCCCCTTGGGATGGAGTACGATGATATCGGAGCAGCCTGTGAAGACAAACAGTGCAACGGATAGCATTGATAATGCCGCGAACCATCGCCCAATTTTGGAAGCATTCATGTTGAAGTCTCAACTCCTCATAACAATATGACTTGCATTAAGCTTCACTTTAAAAGAGCACAGCCGAACTGTCACCAGCCGATCAAGAACACAATGCCACCATCCAAGTTCAACGTTTTGAAATGAAATGAACAACATTTGGACATAGTTTCAGCAGTTTCCCATCCCTTAACGAAATTAGCAACAGCGGACTCGTTAAATCACTAAGCTCCACTTCAAATCGAAAAGCCGATCTTCCTTCCGAGGATAATCGGCTTTACAAATTATGGCATAGCGCTCTCATAGGGGCGTGTAGAGGGATATCATATATCGCACCAGTGGGTGGCGTCATTAATATGCATTTATTTTAAAGGCATCCAATGTCTGTTGTAGTGCAACCATATGAACTACCTCTGCTATGTTCTGATGAATACAGGCGACCACACTCGTTCGGATCACTTCCCGGTTCATTGCCAGCTGGCCTTTATGACCCCGCAGCGCATAGGGATAATAAGAGCAATCCCCCTCTTGGTATTCCTCGGAATCCTTAATGAGAATGTCCCGTTCCTGCAGCTCCCTCCTTACGGCGGACAGTTCCTCACGCATCCGACTGATCATAATCATGGCTGTATCTGAGTATAGCTTTCGTAATGTAGCTGTTGATGCTTCCATTTCTATGCGATTCGTGTTAATGATTGTAATCGCGATTGGCAGCAAGATGTAATCTCTCATTAATTGAAGCTCATGTGCAGAAGGCTCCATGAAAATCACCTCATATTCATTATATGAGAACTAGTGTTCCTATATCAATGCTAATTTATTCGTTATAATGGCTGACTGTGAGGAGTACTTCCGTTATAATAAAGGAATGCCCATCCTAACCTGACGACTATTTGACATTGACGGGGTGTATAATGACGTGACTTATGACTTAAACGAAATATCCAAGTATGTAGGTTTTTACAGAAAGCATCAGCCCATACCAGACCTCAAGGAAGTAAATCTTGTCTATCATGCAGCGGCTTCCGGTGATAAGAATGCAGCTACCCGTATGCTGGATTGGAAAAGACATTGCTTCTACGTGAAAAACGCTTATGAACAACAGGTCATGAGCACCGTATTCGCATACTGTGGCGAGCTATTCCGAAGGCAGTGACGAACTTATACTATAGAACATAATCCGGCAAATTAAGGCCTTGGAACGAAGCTGCTCCTGGTACATAACGGTGCACATCGTTATTTACAATTTCTTCCTAGTCATATTAAAAAAGTGAGTGCTCCGACATTTCATCGGCTCATCTCACTTTTCTTATTGTATAGTTGGAATAAATGCCGAACAGCTCCAGCGCTCCAAGCCGCAATCCCGTCTCCTCCCACACTTCGCGGCGGGCAGTATCTTCTATCGATTCTCCCAGCTCCATTAAGCCTCCGGGCAATCCCCACTGGCCGTTGTCTGAACGTTGCTGCAGCAGCAACTCCTGCCGATAGTTCGTCCACACAGAAAAAGAACCCCTTATTTAGTTAACTTCATTAACAATCTATCATAATTAACACTATAAATAATTAATGTAATTAATTGATATTCAATCTACCTACCGTTTTTCGATGCTATTTTGCTGATTTTCGACCATCTCCAAATGCTTACGCCCCCAGCTGCACATGCTGTCCAACACGGAGGAGACGGTTTTCCCCTGCTCGGATAAGCTGTATTCCACCTTCGGCGGTATCTCCTGGTACACCACACGTTGAATCAGCTGATCGTCTTCAAGCTCTCGCAGCTGCTTTGCCAGAGTACCTTGGGAGACTTCAGGAATCAGACGGCGAAGCTCGCCGAAGCGCTTCGTGCCGTCTACTAGCAAGATGAATAAAATAAGCGGCTTCCATTTGCCGCCGATCATGTCGAGCGTTGTAATAACTCCTTTTAATCTGGGTTCTTGCAGGTTCATCGTTTCTCTTCACCTCTACTCTATGATACCTGCTGTGTATCCTTTTTGCACTATGAATTCCCCAATTCCTTTGGGAGCCTTTGGTACGAATTTTCGGACCTAGTACGACTAAAGTGCGTACTTGGCAGCTTCAGGCTCCTGTTGAATAATAAGAGCCAGGCAGCAACAATCCTAACTTAGAGGTGAAACTATGACATACCCTACATTAACGCAGCAAAGAGTCGTTATTATCGGAGGAAGCTCGGGGATCGGCTTTGCCGCTGCCCAACAAGCTAAAGAGCTCGGGGCAGATGTTGTACTCGCAGGCCGTTCCAGTTCCAAGCTGGAGGAGGCCCGGAATCGTCTCGGGAACGCAGGCGTCGAAATCCATTCGCTGGACAACCGGAATAACGAGGAGCTGATAGCTTTTTTCGAAGCCATCGGAAGCTTTGATCATTTATTTACGCCGGGCGCCTCCTACGTTAGAGGACCTGTCACATCAGAGCCTGAAGTCGCCCGCAGCTGCTTTGACGCCAAGTTCTGGCCACAATATTTTGCCGTAAAATATGGCGCCCCCTATATCAGCAAGAAAGGCTCTGTAGTCTTGATGTCGGGTGCGTTCAGCCAGCGGCCGCTAGACGATGGAGCCTCCTATGCAGCCTGCAACGGCGCAATCGAGAGCCTCGGCAAAGCGCTAGCTGTCGAATTGGCGCCGATTCGAGTCAATGTGATCTCACCGGGAACGATACGCACATCCTTCAATTGGGAAGGTGCGGAGCAAGCCGTTAGAGACCAAGCGTATGAAGACTATGCCGAAATGAATCTTCTCGGACGGGTAGGTCATGCTGAGGAAGCTGCCCATTCCGTCATCTATTTAATGACCAATGGCTACACAACAGGAAGCACACTGTATCCCGACGGCGGCTATCTACTTCGATAACGGATGTTGTCTTTACACCAAAAGAGCCGACACAAGTCGGCTCCCACGGTATCATTTATTTGTGCCTTTACTGCGCAGCCGTTTTAGTACTCCTCAAACAGGAAATACCAGTACAGTGCGACCTCGTCCTTGTTTTTCTTAAATCCTTTATAGACGAAGGAATCGAATCCGCCCAGAACAAAGCCGCAGCTCTCATAAAATCGGCAGGCTTGGACGTTATTATTCTGCGTCTCGAGCATCAGCCCGGGCATGCTGCTGGATTTTGCCCAGCTCTTGGCTTTGTCTATGAGCTGACGTCCTATGCCATATCTTCTAAACTGGCGGTCAACCTTAATATCCTCGATATAGCCGTAATGATTCCAATTTCGCTTTAGTACGATGAGACCCGCCGCTCGATCGTCGGCATAGGCTATATAGATCTTTTGATCAGGATGACCGATGTAGGTTGAATAATCGGTATCGTCTGCATCATCCTCCTGCTGTTCCGAATAGCTCTTGATGTACGGCGGAACCGCCTTGACTTCGTATTGAATCCCTTGATCTGTGCCGGTAAGGACAAGGACGGAATCGACTCTAAAGCTATCATCGATAAGCTGTTCCGGCAGTTGCTCCAGATTCGTGAGCTCTTTTATCGAAATATTCAATGTTCTCCCCCTTTATCAAGCATTTTCGGTCCTCTCTCCATGATGACTGCTTATGGCTGCTTCTTCCAACGCCACACCCTCTCTCCCATTCCTTTCCATTTTACTGCAATAGTCACCCATGCAGCCAGAGCAAATCCAATGCCGCTCCAGATAAGCTGATGGACTCCCAATTGGGCAATGAACCACCCGCCTATCGTTGTGCCGACGGTTATTCCCAGATTCGTAAAAGAAACGAACAAGCTGTTGCCGAATTCAGGCGCTTCCTCCGCCTCTGTCATCAGCCAGGCTTGACTCACCAGAAGCCCGCCGGAATGCACCATTCCCCATACGATAACCATGATGATCATGGGAATGAAGTAAGTCCCTAGTCCATAGACAAGACCATAAACCGCTATGTACAGCAAGGGAAAGAGGAACACCGTTCTCTTCAAGCTTTTTTGCAGCCATTCACCGAACAGAAAATTCCCGGCAATCATCACTATGCCAAAAACCATCAGCATCAGACTAATCCAGGTACCGTTCATTTGAGTTACTTGCCCGAGATATTCCGCATAATAGCTATATACGGAGAACATTGATGCGAAGATACAGGTTATGGTCACAATATGCAGCCATAGTCCAGGCTTGCGCAGAATGCTAAGTTGTCTTCCATAGGTCATCTTCTGATTAACCGGCATGGAAGGCAGTCCTAGTAAGATTCCGAATCCTGCGATGGCACTCACTATTGCGCCAAACAGAAAGGCGGCCTCCAAGGAAATATGCTCAGCAAGAAACGAAGTTAAAGGCACGCCAAAAGCAAAGCCTACCGTAATTCCCGCAAATACCTTTGTCACCGCTTTGCCGCTTTTTTCCGGCGGAACCAATTGGGCTGCCGTGACTAGAGCAATCGAGAAAAAGACGGGATGCAGCATCGCCGGAAGGATTCGAAACACCAGCATCAACTCGAACCTGGTTGTAAAAGCGTACACCAGATTAGAGACTGCAAACAGGAACACCGCGGAGGATAAAATGAGTTTACGGTTCATTCCGGATGCAAGCAAGGTAACAAAAGGTCCCGACAAGGCCACCACCAAAGCAAATACGCTGACCAGGCATCCCGCTTGTGCTGCGGAAATATGGAATTTATCGGTTACCTGGGGAAGTACCCCCACGATGCCCATCTCCGTTGTTATGATACCAAACACACCTAGGGCAAGCATAATAAGTAATAAAGGGTTAGACTTGTTCATGATGATAGTTCTCCATTTCTGTTGTTCTATGACCGGACCTTCAAGGTTTCATCTATATATTCATGTATCTATATTTATAGATATGTTAAGATAAAAAAAGAGGCACCTCCTTCCTCTCTAAAGTTCTTTCTGCACATACTCGGCGAACTCCCGAATTATTTTTTCATTCCTCCGGTAAAAGGTCCATTTGCCTATCCGCTCCGATTCGAGTAAGCCGGCATTTAGCATCGTGCTTAAGTAGCTTGATATGACGGATTGCGCAAGCCCTGATTTGGCCTGAAGATCCGCCACGCAGACGCCGACCTTGAAGTCGATACCATGCTGGATATAAGGACTTTTATCAAAATACTCCTCTTGATGCTTCAACCAAAACATAATTTGACGGCGTGTTTCATTCGATAATGCTTTATAGATTAATGAAGGGTCCATACCGGTTATTATATCTATTTTTATAGATTTGTAAATATGTTAACCCAAACGATCAGGAAACTTAACTCTGGATAGCTTTAAAATATCGGAATATTTTATTCAGCTTCTTCTCATGCCGCCCTCTTGGACTCTCCATAGAACCGAACTCAAAAAATTTGACCTTCTTCATGCCGACAAACTGAAATAATGCCTTTCTCATTGATATTTTGTGAGCGTTATTCAGCCAAAACAGCGGATACAAGGCCGGTCCCTTCATCGTAGAAATACAGACGACCGATTTTCCATGGAGCAGCCCTTCCGGAAAAAGCCCCTTCTTATCGCGGTAGGCGAAATTAGCGGCGAACATTTTATCAATATAGCCCATCAGCATGGCCGGAGGTCTTCCCCACCAGATCGGATACACCAATACTATTTTATCCGCCCACAGGATTTGTTCCCGATAAGTCTTCAGCTCAGGATCGGCATGCATATCTCTTCTGCGTTTGTTCTCATGGAACACAAGGACCGGATCAAAGCCCTCATTATATAAATCCAGTATGGCGTTCAGCCAGCCCGTTACCCCTAGCCAGGTTAGCGATTGCCAGCATATGTCCATGCCGAATACAAGCCGGGAGCTTAAGAAGCTGTGTGAGAAGCAGCTCTGTGAGAAATTCGACGCTCCCGATGACCGGCGCAAGCAATTGTACCGTCTTACCCCCGAGGGTGAACGTATGATGCATGAAGCCTTCAAGCTCATCGAAGCGCGCTTCCTTCAGCGGATCCGTGAAGCATCCGATAGCGACCTGAAGGAGATGGATCATGCGATGGACATACTGATCAGCATGGTCCTCCAAGCAGACAAGTCCAGATAACCGGTTCATGCTGCCCTTTTCCCCCGCATAACGAAAAGCTCTGCTTCCTGTTATCAGGAGACAGAGCTTTTTATAATCCGGATGAATTCGATTAAACAGCCGGTCTGTTCAACCTTTTTCGAGAACCCCTATGAGCGAAGTATAGAGGAATCTCTCCCATTTCTGATGTGCAGGCCGTACTTTCCTAATTCGGCCTTAGATAGCAGATGATGTCAATTCTTCGAGCCGCTGACGGATATTCCCCTGGTACAAGCCTCCGTGGTAGCAGATCACGGCTTGAATATCGTAGGCTTTAAACTTATGAAGCGATTGGAGCGCCTGCTCCATATTCGGCGTTACCCTAGGATTCGGCCCCTGCAGTTCTCCTTCGCTTACAACCATGGCGTCTCCGGCAATCAAGGTTTTGCTGGGCTCATGATACAAGCTTATATGGCCCGGAGTATGCCCCGGCGTATGAATAACGACCACACCGCCGGCTATGGGCAGCCTTTCCCCGTCCTTAACGGTTTGCGTTACATTCCCTTCTGTCGACTTGGAGAATGCATCCTCAAACTGCTTCCCTAGGCTTTCTGGCAGTGCCTGAAGCAAAGTTTGCTTTCTTTCCGGAGTCATCTTGATGAACGGAAGCTCTCCATCGATATAGGGCTTGTCATCCGGATGAGCAAGCACCTCGATGCGTCCTTGACTCTCATGAAGGAATTGAGGAAGACCACCCACATGATCGATATCCTGGTGGGTTAATATAATGGTACTGGGCTCTGCTTGCTGAATCCCTGCTTTATGAATCAGATCGAGGATAAGATTGCTGCAGCCAGGCATCCCCGTATCCGCCAACACATAAGTATTTGAATCGTAAAATACGGTAGGATGAATGACCATCGGAGTACCGGGTACAGCCAGCTCCAGCATTTCGATACCTTCAGCAATTTTCATAGTTTCCAAAGCAATTCGCTTTGGTTCACCTCCTCTTATTTTGCGAAAACCAATGAGTTCATTATATGACCCGTAAGTTTCGGATGTCAATTCCATTATTGACCCTTAAGCGGTATCATGTCAAAATACGGAGGGGGTGGACGGATTGGAAGAATTGAAAAGACAACAAATTATCCATACGGCCATGGGTGTTTTTAAAGAAAAAGGGTATTTTGCCGCGTCCATGAAGGATATTGCAGAAGCGTGCGGCATGGCTAAAGGAAGCATTTATAAAATATTCCCATCCAAAGAGGATTTATTCACCGCCGTATTTGAAGCCTGCCATCAAACGATGTTCGATCAGGCCAGGAGACTGGATCAGCAATGCGGTGTGGCTTCCTCTAAGGAGATCTTGCGGCGGAAGATCGAATTCCAGCTTCAATTCATGATGGAGAACTATTACTTTACCAGTGAGTTCAAAGAGCTTCCGGTAAAGGATAACGAGCATTTTAAGATTGCTTGGAGGAAGAAAAAGCTGACCCTGCTCAAGATGCTGCGGGACTGCTTTTATGAGGCTTACGGCGAACCGGTTCAAGCTTATATCTGGGACATTGTTATCATATACCGGGGGTTATTGAGGGAATATTTATCGTTCGCCATTCAGAAAGCTATTGCTTTGCCGATGTCTGAGCTGGCGCTGTTCCTGGTAGAGCGGATGGATTCCGTTATCAAAGACATGATAAGGCAGCAGCCGGCTCCGGTGATCAGAGAAAGCACCGTTGCCTTTAATCAGCTTCATCCGATGGACGAAATCACCCAAAGGCAAATGGCCGGCGAATTGCTGATCCTAATCGAGAACAAGATCCAATCGCTGCAAGTCACGGCTTCGATGAGGGAAGAATGGCTGGAGGTTCTGAAGCTGCTGAAGGAGCAGCTGGAGCTGGAAAAGCCGAACGCTACTCTGCTTCGCGTCTATGCATCGTATCTCGAGAATAATCCGGAGCTCAGCTCCTTAATCCGCCAGCTTCGTTTTATGATGGAACGATAAAAAGTTACCTTGTAAATCAAAAGGATCAGGTCTTAGCCTCCCGTGAAGACATAGACTTGATCCTCCCTTATTGCATGCCGCCGCCCGGCTTCTCAGCAATGACTTCTCATCATTGAAATCCTTTACTTCATGCGTACTTGTATCAACTCATCATTCAATAGGACGAGCTTTTGCTTCGTTAAATTGTATACCCATACCATGGCAATGAAAGCGATCAAAGCGCCAGCTGCGGGGATGAGGGTGATCATATTCTTAATTCCCATAGCGACCTCTGCGGTTTGTGTCTGCACTCCCGAATTATAGCCTACGAGCACGAGCGCCAAGCCCCCGATTCCCCCCGCGACGGCCTGCCCGATCTTGCGTACCAGAGAATAGATAGAATAAACCGTACCTTCTTCCCTTTTGCCGGTAAGCTTCTCCTGATAGTCGATGCAATCGGCTACCATCGCCCATATTAATATATTCATAAAGGCCAGGCCGAAGTTGGAAATGCAGTTTAAAGCCATATACATATAAGCATTAGTAATAGGCATCACGTACATTAGAGCGCTTACAATGAATGTAATCGCCAGCCCGACCGACGCGGTTTCCTTCTTCCCAAGCCTTTTCACCAAGGGAGATATGACCGGCATGGCGACGAAGCTGGCTCCGAATCCAATAAGACCTGAAGCGGAGATTAAGCCCGGGCTATGGAAATAATCCTTAAACAAATACGGCGTTATCGCTTGACTCACAAGCATGGAAGCTAGCATTCCGAAGGAAGCCAGCATTAACCCTAACAAGGGGCGGTTGTGAAGCAAGCTCTTGATTGTTCGAATGAGCTGGACCTTTTCCTGAACAGGCTGTGCTGCTTTAATTCGCTCCGTCGTGAAATGGTATGCTCCCAAATAAAATCCGATGGCGAGAACAGCGCAAATGACGGCTATGAGGAAGAAGCCGGAAGCCGTTGGCGTCTTGCCTGCTCCAAATACGATCGATGGTGCCGCCGCCATGATGAACACATTGGCTAACAAAGCTCCAAGGGTGCGGAAGGTGGACAGCCCTGTTCTCTCAATCGGATCCGATGTCATGACGGATGCCAATGAACCATAGGGAATGTTGATGGTCGAATAAGCCAGCCCCCACAAAATGTAAGGTGCAGCGGCTACCAATACCTTCAACAACGAATCCGATGATACCGGGATATGGGTAAAGGTCAATACGCCGAGCAAGGTTACCGGTAGTGCGCAATATAACAAATAGGGACGGAATTTTCCCCTCTTTCCTGCCGGCTTGGAATCGACATACGTACCCCAAGCAACGTCAAAAAGCGTATCGAGTACCCGGGCCACCAACAGGATCATTCCTGTAGCCCCTGCCGAGAGGCCGTACACGTCGGTATAGAACAGCATAAGGTACCCGCTGATCAGCCCAAAAAACAAATCATTGCCGATATCGCCGAACATATACCCAATCTTATCTCTTATACCAAATTTTCGCATCTGATTAGTAGACATAAGATCAGAACGATTTACGGTTTCTACCATCCTATTCATATTCACAGCCTCCATCTGGCATGGTTCTGGAGAGAATCAGGTTAGCGGGCGCGAACCGTAGGAAATGCCCCGCCCTCTACCCTCTTCTCTCCTTGTTCCTATTAGTTCTTGTATCCGAAGTGAGGTATCGCGTGCCAGCGCTTGCGCAGCTCGTGAGCCGCGTATTTCGGCTTGCGGTCCCTCGTAAAGATGCCTTTTTTATTTCCCTGTACACGAATGATGCCTTGGCTCGTTTGAAAATCAGCAAAGTTCCACACCTGCTCGCCTACGAAGGTGCCGAATTCATCGAAAACCTCGTGGTTAGCGTTCAAATATTCCACCTGGAATTCTTCGGTAAACATGACGGGGTCCACATCGTGCAGCCCGGCAATGGTATCCGCACCGTATTCCGTCATGATGATCGGTTTCCCTGGACAGCGGCGGCCCCAGCCATGGAATTCCTCACGGAGCTTGTGCTTCGCCATCTCCCAATCTCCGCCCTGAACATACCAGCCATAGTATCGGTTCAAAGCCAATACGTCGACGAGCTCGGCTACCTTGCAGGTTTCCGGCGTAGACATCAGATGGGTCACGATGGTAACCGGTCTATGCTGAGGGTCCAATTGCTTGGCCAGCTCAACCAGGGGCTTAAAATATTCATAAGCTCCTTCTTCTTCGGAAGCAGGCTCATTGGCAATAGACCACATGACGACGCAGGGATGGTTTTTATCTCGGGCAATCAGCTCGCGGATCACCTGCTGATGATGCTCCGCTGTCTTCAGCTCCTCCCATGTTTTTCGTTTTGCGCCGCTTCCAAAAATCGCCATGAAGTTCAAATGTAATCCGACAGCGGGAGTTTCGTCGATCACGACGATCCCTTCCTTATCCGCGAGCCGCATCATTTCCTCCGAGTACGGGTAATGAGCCGTTCGGAACGAATTGGCGCCGATCCACTTCATCAAGCGGAAATCCATAACATTCGCCGCTTCGTTGATGCCTCTTCCATGAATCGCCGTGTCCTCATGCTTCCCGAAGCCCTTGAAGTAAAACGGTTTTTGGTTGATAAGAAACCTCCCGTCCTTGACTTCCACGGTTCGTACGCCGAAAGGCTGTTCGTATACATCTATCGTTTGCCCATTTTCGATCAGCTCAATCTTCATTTGGTACAGGTACGGAGCCAAGGGCTCCCATAGCTTCACATTACTAAGGCGAATAACGCCTTGCCCGGAATTCCCTTCTGCCACCAGACGGCCCTGCTCGTCAAGAACGCTCACCTTCACCTGCCCTTTTACCGAGGTATCCACTTTATAATGAACGATCCCATCGGTCCCCTCCGTCTCTGTAACAATCGTTACATCCTTGACATACGAATGAGGCGTCGTATAGATTTTGACCGGGCGATGAAGGCCGGCATAATTGAAGAAATCGAAATTCGGCTGGTTGCGTACCACTCTGCCTACTTCGGGAACTTCCTGATCACTATAAATTCCGACGGGCAGTGTGGTTTCATCCACTATATTGTTCACCGCGACCGTCAAACGGTTAGGTCCTCCCTGCAGATGCATATTGATAACGGTTTCAAAAGGCATGAAGCCTCCCTGATGCTCCGTTACCAGCACGCCATTCACATAAACTTTGGCCGTGTGGGTCGCCGAGCCGAATCGGAGCACAATCCTTTCGGTTAAGAGCTGCCTAGGAACGGTAAACGTTCTCTCATACCATACCCAGCCAACATGATTGCGGATGTCCGCGGTAACGCCCAAATCATTATACGATGACGGAACTGACATGCTGATGGTATTCGTTAGAGGTTGTTCATACCATTTCTCTTGAAAGCCCTTACCAGAATCCAGCTTAAAGCCCCAAATCCCACTCAAGTCTAAGATAGCCCGCGATTCCGTTATGATCGGATATAACATAGTTTTAGCTCCTTTTTATCATGGATGTCATTCTGTATGGGTTATTATACTGCTTTCTAACGCTGCTCGTTAGGACTATAATTGCATATATAGGATTCCAATGACATATCTAAAAGGGATGATTGTACATGAGCCTTCAGCTGAATTTGACGGTTGCCACTCTGACCTTATTTCATTCCACAGACATCAATACGAGCGTACTGAACAGCAATGGCTCCCTCTATTTGACTCACGAGCGGGATACGATGCCGGACTTTATGCGCGGGATGCAGCAGAGCTTGTATCCGTACTTAATCGCTGAAGCAAGCCGATTTTATGGAGAATGCTGTTTATTTACCGATGAAATGAGCCTGTCCTATTTGGCAAAGCATATAGAGCTTCCTGAGCAGGACCCAAAGACGATCGTCATTGGCCCCTTCCTGGAGCAAGTGCCCGGTACCAACCGGCATGACCATGGCTTCAAGCTTGGCGCGCAACAGCAGATAGAGCTGGAGGCTTACTACCGCAGCTTGAAGCTGATCAGCAGCTCACGGGTTCAAAGTATTGCGAATGTACTGGATCAAGTTGGCTCCATCCGGCAAACTCCGCTGCGGATTGTGAATGCGACGAATATAGAGAATGGATCACCGAGACTGTCCCAGGCAGAGCTGTTGAAGCGCCAGTCTGATGAATCCTTTGTCGAACTCATAGAGCTGAGGTATCAGATAGAGAAAGAGATGATGAGGGCGGTAGAGAAAGGAGACCAATCGGAGCTCAAGCGAATCACGAAGCAGGTTAACAATCTGTTCGATTTTTCCGAGAGATTTCCGAACCAGCCGGTTCGGGCATTGAAAAACGCCATGGTCGTACTGAACACGCTGCTGCGGATTGCCGCGGAACGCGGTCATGTGCAGCCTATATTTCTGCATCGGATTTCGGAGAAATTCTCCAAGCAAATCGAACGATTGGATACGATCGATTCGCTCAGTGCGTTATGGAGCACCATGGCGGGGGAGTACTGCGAGCTGGTGAGGCGGCGTTCCATCGCAGGGTATTCTCCCGCCGTGCAAAAAGCGGCGGAGCATATCGCGACCCGGTTTAATCGGCCCTTAAACATGCAGGAGCTGGCGGCATTATGCGAGGTCCACCCTGCTCATCTCTCCAGACAATTCAAGAAGGAAACCGGGCTAACCCTAACGGACTTTCAGCAAAAGCGGCGAATGGAGGAGGCCAAGCTATTGCTTAAATCGGAGCACGTTTCCGTGGGATGGATTGCCGGTTATGTCGGCTACGAGGATTCGGGTTATTTTACCCGAATATTCAAAAAGCTTGAAGGAATGAGTCCATCGCAGTATCGCACCGAGCAGTGAGACTTCACGTCCATCGAATGCACTCTATAGCTCATCGATGATATCTCCTGCCGTAATCGACCGGGAGAAAGCCCTTGCAGCTGCTGCACGATCACCGGCTTCCCCATGCAGATATACGCCATAAGCAGCCGCCATCTCGGCAGAAAAGCCTTGAGCAATGAGGCTGGCGATGAGTCCCGCAAGGACGTCTCCGGCTCCGCCGACCGCCATTTTGGGATTGCCTGTCGTATTGATCGTAACGGCACCGTCCGGCTCCGCTATGACGGTCCGCGCGCCTTTCAATACCAGAATAACCCCATGCTGTGCGGCATAGCTTCTAGCCAGTTCGATCCGGTCACGCTGCACGTCCCGGATGCCGAGCCCGGTCAATTGGGCCATCTCCCCAGGGTGTGGGGTAAGGATGACCGGCGATCTGCGGCTCGGCCATTGGTCCAAATCCGCATCCGCAAGCATATTCAGCGCATCGGCATCCAATACAAGCGGGCAGTCTGACGTTCCCCAGATTTCACGTAGCCATTGGCTGTCCCCCTCCCATCGCCCCATCCCCGGTCCGATCACTATCGAACGCTTCTTGTCGGCTAATTCGATGACCGACGAAGCGGGAATAGAAGACCAATCGCCCAGGCCCGAATCCTTCAATCCCATAAGCATGATTTCCGGTATGGTTCCCATCATGGACGGCTGCAGCGACTCCGGAAGCGCCCATGTCACCAATCCGCAACCGCTGCGCAACGCAGCTCTTGAGCATAGATGACCGGCGCCGCTCATCCGCCAGCTTCCGGCCGCAACCAGTACATGGCCATAGGTCCCTTTATTGGAATCCTGCGGACGAGTTACATTGCCAGCCCGGAAGCCGAAACGGTTCTTAAACATGGCCTCATTCGTCAGGTAAGTCCGGATACCATGCAGAGCCGCCCATTCGCTTACTATTCCAATAGGGCGAACTACGACTTCCCCGGCTTGCCCGGCGCCAGGGTATTGCTCCAAGCCTCTCTTGGTGAACGCCAGAGCAACCGTTCTTTCCGCTACAATGCAAGGATCGTGTACCTCACCCGTATCGGCATTCAATCCGCTTGGAATATCGACGGCGATGATAGGCAGACCGGAGGCATTTGCCTCCAATATCAATTGAGCATAGGATTCCCTTGGCTTTCCGCGGCTTCCGGTTCCGAGGAGAGCATCCACGATTCCGTCATAATCACGCCAATCGATACTTCCGCTTTGATAAATTTGCGACGGTACTCCAAATCGGGCGGCTATGGCGCTCTGAACGGCACTCTCCCCCTTCCAGCCCTCAGGATCTTCTATGTAAATGACGGTCGGGTCCATACCCGCTTCGATCAAATGTCTTGCCGCTACGACCCCGTCACCGCCATTGTTGCCTTTTCCAACAAGTATTGCCCATCTGCGAAGCTTTCCGCCGGAATAAGCGGTCACTTCTTCGGCGACAGCCCTCCCTGCATTTTCCATTAAGACCATCGCCGGTATCCCGACAGTTTCAATAGCATAGGCATCTATTGTACGCATTTCCTGGTTTGTCACAACAAACATGAGCTCTTCACCCCTTAAGAACGAAAGTTCGGCCATTAAGATGCTCTCGCAGGATCATCCTACTTCAATTGTAGAAGCGGCCGCGGCCCCTTGTAAAGCTTCGTTTAAGACCGACTCTCATTCGAGCCTTTTCTGGCTAAAGATACAAACAGCAGGACCAACGGGAGGAACAAGGCAAAAATCATTGTAAACGGGCAAGTAATTTGTTTACATATCATTTATTATGTATACTTTTATTAATAAGATAACATAGAATATATTATGTAAACATATTTCGAATTATGTGAACATGAAAATAGTAGACCATAACTGACTACCGCCTCATGTCTCACCGACCCATGCGTGTTGAAACATTAAAGAGCTCGCCAAAAGGCAAGCTCCCCCCAACTCCTTTGATAAACTTCGAATCCTAGTTAAACAATAGATTGGTTTCTTACAGCCGCTCTCTTCTTCCCAATTTGCGTCGCCGCTATAACACTGCTGACCACCAGCACGCAAGCACCGAACAAATACGGGAGGTTTATGTGGATATCGAATAAGATTCCCGCGAGACCCGGACCGAATATGTTGCCGAGACTCATATAAGCATTGTTTAGGCCGGCCACGAACCCTTGCTCATCTCCCGCTTCCTTGGACAACAAGGTGTTGAGAGTTGGGCGCAAAATATTATTGAAGGTAAAGAATAGCATTGTCATGAACATCACATAAATAAAGTTCCCCGACAGCAGCAGGCACACAAGCGATACGGCGCATAAGACGAGCATGGAGCTGATCACTTTCTTCTCCCCCAGCCATCGAGTAAGCTTCCCTGTCAATACAAGCTGATTGACTGTAGCAATCAGGGAGCACACCGTGAGCAGGACCGCTATATCGCGCGTATCAAATCCATAGCTTTGTACGACAAACAGCGGAAAAATCGCTTCGAAATGCATGAGTCCGAAGGTGAGCGCGAATACCATGAGCAGCAGAATAAAGTACTTGGATCTTACCGACAGGATGATCTGGCGGAGGATGTTCTCCTTCTTGTTTTTGGATTCCCTCTGCATGAGTCTCTGATCTGCGGTAGTGGATTCCGGGAGCAGCTTCAGGCTGCACAGCATGGCAAGGAGGCCTATCCCTACCGATGCATAGAATGGGAACCGGATGCCAAGCTCCGCAAGCAAACCACCGGCTCCCGGTCCAATGATGAAGCCCGAGGTCATAGCCGTTCCTAGCAACGACATCGCCTTGCCCCGCTGATCATTCGTCGTAATATCCGCTACATACGCCATTATGGAAGGTACCAACGCCGCTGAGCCAATTCCTCCGATTAATCGGGAAAGGAAAAGCAGCGACAAATCTCCGGCAACAGCCGCAATCAGGTTCGATAATGCGAATAAAAACAGCCCGGCAAGGATCATAGGCTTGCGCCCGTATTTATCCGACAGGTCGCCTGCAATCGGCGAGAAAATAAACTGGGTCAATCCGAAGCACGAAACCAGATATCCTGCCGCTTGTCCCCCTGCCCCGAATTCATTCAGCAGCTCGGGAAGGATCGGGATCACGATTCCCGTACTCAGCATGGCAAGAAACATATTTAACAGAAGCAAAGGAAACGATGATTTGGCAAGCATGATGTATTCTCCTTTTTCTAGTACAGCTGAACGACTGATCGACCAGGAAGCCCCTCTCCCCGTACCATAGTCAGCAAGAAGTATTCTATCATGGAATCGCCAATATGAAAAATATGAAAAACATAGCTTTCACCAACCTAGATCGAATAGCCTGGATAAAAATATCCCCCATAATGTTATGGAGGATTGTAGTTTATTCAAAATGCTGCAGCCACAGTCTCTTGGCCGACAACTGCGATTCCCCGGTAAGAATAACAAAGCACCGGCTGGTCCCGTTGAAATGCAATATCGTTCGCGTCGCACTCGTCACGGAAGGAAAGCATGTCATCTGCAGAATAGTTCATGAAGCTAGTACCGTTTCCTATCAAAATGCATAAAAGATAAGTTCCAGTAGTTCCTATATGGGACCTGCACTCCAGAACATAGTGGTCGGAATGGCCGCGCCCATCCTCTGTATAAATCCGAATACGGGCATGGTTCGATATCGTATCCTCCGGGCTCATGAACAGCTTGGCTTCATCGGATACCATGGAGCCATCCATAATGGCACTAATGCCTTTGTCAGCCAAACCCTCCGCATCCTCAAAGGTATGGAATTTATTCATTTGCGTTTCTCCTATCCTATGAAAGTACACTTTGCTTTCTATCATACAACAATAGCGATAAGGTTGGAACCAGGATAGGTTTACCGCTGCTAGGCAAAATAATCCCATAAAGTGGAACATTGGCTTTGAAGCTGGCCAGATACTTTGCGGGGAGTCCCCCATTGAACGAACTCAATTCGCTAATGTTAAAAAAAGGCTCTTTTCGTAACTCATCGTAAACCCCAAAAACGTGGAGGGAAAGCGAAGAAGCGTGGTATCAGTTCAGAACAAATAAGTATCGTTGTTGCTCATGACCGTAATGGGAACGTATTATCCAAAATGGCTGGGCGTGGACGAATCACTGCTGATGAAATCGAACAATCTCTTGATGGATTCCTTGATGAAGAAATTGTACTTTTTTCAGAATCAGCCACTAATTTTAAAGCATTCGCTAATGGTGTTGGAAGTTTGTAAACAAGTGAATTTTAAGACAACAGCAACATTACGGGCATAAAAAGACCAGTTGATTGAGAGCAACTGGTTCAATAAAGGTTTTATATTGGATATTCATTCAACCAAATAAATGCTTGTTCATAATTATCAAAAAATTTTACGGATTCTTTTGTATTGGATTGTTGTAAATAATTCATTATCTCCCCTTCTTCAAGGAGAAACGCAATTGCCTTGCTGTGATTCAAAATGGTTTCATTGAAGAACTTTTCTTTCCATACTTTTTGAACAGAAAAATGATCTGGCGTGTATCCTTTTCTATCCACCAACAATTTGTATTTCCGACCCTCGGAAATGAATTGCTGACAAACCTGCTCGAAGCCATAAAACCATTCATTAACATCATCTGTTTTAATCTTGCCAGTTAGATGGGTAACAATTAAATCTCCTGAAACTGTTGTGCTGATATTTTGTTCACTCAACTTGGAATCATCTCCCTTAGTTACAATTATGCGTAAAAATCTCATAAAATCAATAAGGATAAAATTTTTACGCAATAAAGCAACATTATTTACGAGCCTAAAAAAAAGCCGCAGCTACTGCCTCGCAGGCAATTAACCGCAGCTTCACTCCTATAAAGTAAAGTTATTCGTCTCCTGTTGCAATCGGATTGTCTTTATAACTGATCCAATCCGACCAGCTGCCCGGATACAGCCGGACGTTCTTGAACCCGGCCTCCTTCAATGCCAACACATTCGGTGTTGCAGATATACCGGAACCGCAATAGACGATAAGCTCCTCCTCCTTGGATAGTCCGCTGAAGCGCTGCTCCAGTTCTTCAGACGATTTCCAGGTCCCCCTTGCTTCAAGCCCATCCTTCCAAAAGTAATTTACCGCTCCTGGAATATGACCTGCCACCGGGTCGAACGGCGATTCTATACCCAGGTACTGGTTCCGGTCGCGGGAGTCGATCAGCCTGCCGTTCTTTTCCCCTTGGACAACCGCCTTCACAGTATGGACATCTACGATCCAATCTTCCTTAACGGCCGGGATCAACACGCGTGCCTCAGGCAACGGTTTCTCTGTACTGACGGGTAGTCCGTCCTCCGCCCATGCCTGGAAGCCCCCGTCTAATATACGCACATCCTCGACTCCAATATATTGGAGTACCCACCATAAGCGCGAGGCCGCCGGCCCGTTCACATCCTCGTAAACGACTACCGTAGAGGAGGTATCGATCCCTAGAGAGCCAAAGCGCTTGGCAAGCCGTTCAGGTGACGGAAGCGGGCTCCGCCCCCCATGCTCGCCTGCAGGATCCGTCAGATCCGCTTTAAAGTCGACGAACACAGCCCCCGGCAGATGTCCGGCCTCATAAGCTTGTTTGCCATACTGCGCTTCTTTGGGGTTAAAGCGCACATCCGCAATGACGATATTTCCTTCTTTGAGACGATTCTGCAGCCACTCAATTCCAACTATTGCTGGGTTAGACATGGGATCAGTACTCCCTTCCACAATTTGGTTTATATTACAAATTCGAGATCTTCCTGCGTTTTTACTTGATGGATTGCCGCATAAATATCATTTTGGACCTTCAGCAGCTGCACGTCGTCCCGTTTTCGGGGTCTCGGATAAGGGATGTCAAATATTTTTTGTATTTTGCCGGGTCTTGGAGATAAGAGAACAACCCGATCCCCCAAAAATACTGCCTCGGATACATCATGCGTAACAAAGCACACCGTTTTTTTCTCTTTTTCCCAAATATGCAACAGATCGTCCTGCAGCTGCAGCCGGGTCAAATGGTCAACGGCGCCGAACGGCTCATCCATCAGCAGTACTTCCGGGCTGTTCGCCAGAGCACGGGCTATACCCGCTCTCTGCTTCATCCCCCCGGACAATTGATGGGGATATTTATGCTCAAAGCCCTGCAGACCGACCATGTTCAAATAGTATTGGACGATGTCCTTTCTTTCCGATTTGGGTATTTTGCGAAGCTCCAGCCCGATTCCGACATTCTGGGAGATCGTTCTCCAAGGATATAGGGATGGGTCCTGGAATACAACACCTCGCTCGATCCCAGGTCCGCGCAGCTTCTTGCCATCCAGCAGCACTTCCCCTGAGGTGGGAAGCTGAAGACCGGCTAATATCTCAAGCAGAGTGCTCTTCCCGCAGCCGCTCGGGCCGAGAATGCTGATAAATTCTCCATCCTTAATGGTAAGATTAATGTCCGATAGGGTCAGGGTGGGACTCGAGCCACCGTATCTTTTAGAAACCGCTTGAAGCGTAAACCCGGCCATACTCACACCTCGTCTTTCTAGTTACTTCTTGGGGATGAACCGCAAATCAATGATTTTGTCTACATCATAAATTTTGTCCTGCAGCCCGAGCTCCAGTTGAACCTGCTGCGTATCCTGCAGCGCCTTTTTATCTACGTCAGGATTATTTTCCCACAGAACTTTTTCCCGCTCGAAGGCTTTGTCTACTGCTGCCGGATCTATCTTGATCTTGGATAAGAAATAAGTCTTGTACTCATCCGGATGACTCTTCGCATATTCCTGCGATTTGAAATAGGCTCGAAGCAGCTTCTCGATCAACTCAGGCTTCTTGGCTATCACCTCGTTGCTCGAAGCCAGAACACCGGTGTGGAAGGTAGGCAGATAATCCCACCCCTTCGCTAATATCTTTCCTTTTCCGTTTACTTCGACAAGGGAAGCAAATGGCTCATGAATAATGGTTGCATCGACTTGCCCTGAAGTAAGACTGGCATAAGCCGCTTCGTTCGCACCATTAGCCAAGTAGGTTACATCCGTTTTGCTTAAGCCATGTTTTTTAAGAATAACTTGAGTATAGACGTCCAATCCGCTGCCAAAGGCGGCTGCTCCGACCTTTTTCCCCTTCAATTCTTCTACACTATTGATACCAGGCGCAGCTACCAGATAAAATGGCCCTTTCGTACGGAACATGGAGGACACGATTTTGATCGGGGCTCCTTTTCCCGCAGCAATGATCGCCGTTGTGGTTGCAACGTCTGCAATATCCACATCTTTGCTGGTCAAGCTTTCAATCGGATTTTGTGTCGTTACGAATTCGACATCCAGCCCTTCTTCCTTGAAAAATCCTTTCTCGGCGCCGAAATTGACGGCCAGGCCGCTAACGCCATTGAACGCCGCGTAGCGAACTTTTTGAAGCTGCTGCGCTCCTTCGGAAGACGATGTTGCAGAGCTCTTGGATTCTTGTCCGCCTTTGGAACCAGTGGAGCAGGCGGTAAGCACCATCACCATTGCCAATGTCAGAATTCCTACTCCCCGCCATGATGTTTTTTTCATTCTTCTCTCTCCCTCTATGTGAATGCCAACCATTTTAGTAAGATTTCCATTTCAGCACGACTTTTTTTTCCAGCAGATCAATGATTGCAATAATAAGGACCGATACGATCGTGACGACGGTAATGATCGCGAATGCTTTGGCCGTATCGTATGTGGACGTTGCTTGAACCAGCAGGTTGCCAAGGCCGTCCTTCGACGCAATCATTTCGCCGAATAATGCCCCTACCAGGCCGGTAGCAGCCGACACCCTTAACGAGACGAATATCGTTGAAGCAGCGGAAGGCAGTATCACCTTCGTAATCGTCTGGAATTTGGTAGCCTCAAAGACCCTCGCCACCTTCAAATGATTGTCCGCCGTCTGCTTGATTCCTGTAATCGTATTAAAGGCGATGGTAAAGAAGCAGAACAGGAACACAATGGCAACCTTATGTGACAACCCGATGCCAAGCCACAGCATCAAGAGCGGAATAATGGTCACCTTCGGGACCGCCAGCAGTGCGGACAGGAACGGGCGAAAGAACGATTCCGCCCTTGGGACCAGCACCAGGAACAAGCCCGTTCCTATCCCCGCCGCAGCGGAGAGCACATAGCCTGCCGCAAACTCCCCGAGCGTTACGAATAGGTGATGAAAAATAATGCCGTTCGTAAACAAGCCAATGATTTCGTCGATTACCTGTGTAGGCTTGGATAAATACAGAGGTCCGACGATTTCCGCCCGTACGATATACTCGATAAGACCAAGCCCCAGCAGTAAAAATAGGATCTGAGCGATGATAATCCGCCAGTTAGCCAATAAGGATTTGCTGCCGCCCATACGCTTCCCTCGCTTCCTCAGCTGCTCTGTTGTGTGCAAATTACTTTTTCAGGACGGCATCTTTCTTCGCCAGCAGGTTCTCGGGACGCGGAAGGCCGAAATGCTCCCGGAACGTGCTTCCTTCGTATTCCGTACGGAATAAACCGCGTTTTTGAAGCTCCGGAACGACGAGGTCGATGAACAAATCCAATCCCCCAGGCATGTAAGGAGAGCATAAGTTGAAGCCGTCCGCAGCTTCGTTAACGAACCAGCGTTCAATCTCATCCGCAATTTCCTCTGGACTTCCGACGACAAGCAGATGCCCTCTGACTACGGCAGCAAAGTAGTAGAACAGCTCTCTCAACGTGATATCGTCGTGGCCGGCTGCATTTTGCGCTAGTCGGACGAGCAGCTCGGCACTGTTGTCGTTTAAAGTGGAGAGCGACAGATCGGGCAGCGGTCCATCTAACGGGTAGCCTGTTAAATCAATTCCGATTCGGGCAGACAATGCAGATAGATTAAAGTCAGTGACAATCAAGGAGCTGAGCTCGCGATATTTGGCATGCGCCTCTTCCTTGGTGCGCCCTACCAACGGAACGAGTCCAGGCATGATGAACAGCTCATCCTTCGAACGACCGTACTTGGCTAGCTTGCTTTTGACGCTTGCATAAAATTTACGCGCTTCCTCGATCAAGATTTGCCCTGTAAAGATAACGTTGGAGAAGCGTGCTCCCAGCTCCTGGCTTCTCTCCGAGGTTCCTGCAGACAGCAGTGGAATTTGCCCTTGCGGAGGCCGTGCAACATTCAGAGGACCCGCCACAGAGAAATGTTCGCCTTTATGATGAAGCGCATGGACCTTGCTCTCATCGACATAGACGCCGGTTTCCTTGTTTCTTACGAACGCATCATCTTCCCAGGTATCCCATAAATCCTTGACAAGCTGAACGAATTCGTCCGCGTAGTCATACCGTTTGGCATTATCCCAATGCTTTTCTCTGCTGAAGTTCAACGCTGCTCTGACATCAGCGCCCGTCACAACATTCCAGGCGACACGGCCTCCGCTCAGATGATCTAGTGAAGCGGTTTGACGGGCAATGTGGTAAGGCTCCGCATAGGTCGTGTTCGCCGTTACGATCAAACCGATCTTTTCCGTCACTGCAGTCAAATGGGCGATCATCGTGAAGGGCTCCATCCGAACCATCTGGGACGGGAATTGATACTGCATATCGGCGCTAGTGGCAAGAGCATCTCCCAGGAAGAAAAAGTCGAACTTCGCTTCCTCCAACCGCTTGGCGACATATTGCAAAAACTTAGGATCGAAGGCACCATCCGCAACCGCCTCAGGCAGCCGCCAACCGGCCGGATGATAGCCTGTAGAAAAAAGAAATAAGCCCAAATGAAGCTTGCGATTCGTTTGCTGTGTCATGGATGACATCCCCTTTTTATCGAATGTGTTTTAATTTGCGAGAAATCTCGTCAATATGATCCAATTCTTCCTGCGTTAGTCTCTGGTCGGCATATTTGATCGCGTCCGTAATATGCTCCGGCTTGGAGGCGCCCAGAATAGCGGAGGTGATATAGGAATGGCTGAGTACCCAAGACAGAGCAAATTGCGCCAAGGTCCATCCTCTGGCTTCCGCCAATGGCCGAATCTCTTCTACCAGCTCATATGCGGGATTGTGGCTGAGTAGAAGCTCCAATCTCTTCTCTCCCGCCGCCAATCGGCTTCCGGCCGCAGGCTCTTCGCCCTTGCGGTATTTGCCGGTCAAGATCCCGCGACCAAGCGGACTGTACACGATAACTCCGACGTTGTCCGACTGGACATACGGTACGAGCTCCTGCTCAATGTCCCTCGTGATCAAGCTGTATTCGGGCTGGATGCTCTCGAAGCGGTTCCACTTATGGAGCGCGCTGATGCCATGAGCCTTGGCCAACTGCCAAGCTGCAAAGTTGGAGCAGCCGATGTACCGTATCTTCCCCTCCTTAACCAGATCATCCAGCGCTCCAAGAGTTTCTTCCAATGGGGTTTCCGGATCGAACCCATGCACCTGATATAGATCGATATAATCGGTTTGGAGCCTGCGCAAGCTGTTCTCCAGCGCTCTATAAATATGGTACCGGCTAAGCCCGGAATCATTGATTCCCTTCCCTACGGGCGCCTTTACCTTGGTCGCCAAGATCGTATCGTGACGCCGTCCTTTCAAAAGATTGCCAAGAATCGCCTCCGATTCTCCCGACAAGCTCGGGTCTCCCAGGTCCATTCCTCTTCCATAAACATCTGCCGTGTCAATGACATTGATTCCTGCATCCAGCGCCTGATCCAGCACGGCAGCCGAGGACCTCTCATCGATCCACCTGCCGAAGGCCATAGTTCCGAGACTGATCTCGGAAATCTTCAAACCGGTTCGTCCTAATTTCCTGTACTGCATCGAATACTCCCCCATTCCCAAAATAAAAGACAGCCAGAAAGACACACTGAACCTGCAAGTGTCTCTCCGGCTGTCCGGTAGATACAATCTATATTATTCCCATCATATAAGTGGGATTAATGACAAAAAGTTCTCTGGCTTACTTGCTGTGACCCTTACGGCCCCAAGAGCGCTGCGGTGAGCAGATGCCCTTTATGTACTGCGATTTGATGTGCTGTCTCGCCATCCTCATTCTTCACTGTCGGATCAACTCCATACTCCAAAAACAGCTTAACAAGAGAATCACGTCCGAAATAAGCAGCAACATGCAGCACCGTGTAACCTGAACGTAAGCTGCCTTCACATTTGGCATGAACATCAGCGCCATACTGGATCAGCATTTGGATAATATGCTCATAATTCCCCATGATAGCTGCATGGATCGCCATATTGTTCAAGCTGCCGTCCTTGCTTCTTGCGTTCACATCCGCCCCGAGATCAAGCAGCAGCTTCACTGTCTCGGTATTGCCAAAATGCGCCGCCATCGAAAGCGGCTGAAACCCGTCCGGCCCGTAGGCCGAAATCAACTCCGGAGCTTGCTGCAGCAGCTTCTTCACTCGTGTCGTGTTCCCGACTGCCGCCGCCTCAAAAATATTCAGCTCGGCACCGTGATTGATCAGCAGCTCCTTAATGTCGTTAGCACGCATGTAGGTTGCGATAAGCACGGCTGTCTCTCCCTTGCTGTTGCTTGCATTGACTAGGGAGGAATCTTTCCCGATAAGCTCTGTCACCTTCTTGAGATTATTATGCGTGACAGCCTCGAGCATCTCGTTTCTAAGCTGATGTACATG
The DNA here is from genome assembly GCF_014873645.1 of Paenibacillus sp. OAS669. Classification (NCBI taxonomy): domain Bacteria; kingdom Bacillati; phylum Bacillota; class Bacilli; order Caryophanales; family Paenibacillaceae; genus Paenibacillus; species Paenibacillus sp. OAS669. The sequence continues at coordinate 121,360 of NZ_JADBDR010000011.1, read as the reverse complement.
ATCCGCAAGAACCTGAGCCTTCTTGAGCAGCTCTTCCGAGGCTTGAATGCCCTTGGATACAAGATGCGAGACCGCTCTTGAACGATTGGTTTCCAGTCCGGATTCAACGAGTAGATCGACAGCCTGGATAGCCTGCTCATCTAAGCGGATGGAAAGCACAACGCTATTTTTTTTCTTTGGCATGTACAGCTCCTGTAAAGTTGTAATAGGAATTACAAAACTACAATAACATAGGTATTGTGAAAAAGCTATCCTTTTTTTCGGATTGTTTTACTCGGATTTAAATTTCGGTGAAAATTTCCTGATTCATACCCCCCCCCTACAAAACAAAGCCATAGCTCCGAGGCGGATTCAGGTATTTTGTGGGGGGCTTCTTATCCTCTAGAATGAATAGCGCAGCTCCTCGGTTACATAATGAACCCACCGCTGCTGCGGCGCTACAATGTCGGGCAATCTGCTCATCGGAGCCCAGAACAAACGGAATACATGATGATCTGCTTCCATCTCCCATTCATCCCTGTTGCAATTGCTGCGCAAATGGTAAAACCTCCGCAATACCTCACTTGCCAGATCCTTACGGTCCACCCATCCCGTAATTTGATAGGATATATAGTTCGGATCCGGATACTGGTCCTCTTCTATGTAAGATATCTGGACGAATTCCCCCTGTTCGCGAACGTAATCCACCTGAATGCCTCTTCTGATCTCGGCCCAGTAGGAGCTCATAAAGTCCGGTCTTGAGTAAACCTTGGCGTTATGAAAGGTTGCATATTTGTCACCTGGAAGCCGAAGCTTCTGTTCTCCGATGTATTCACATGAACCAAACTCCTCTAACCCGGTCTCTTCTAAGGCTTCGCGCAGAGCCGCATCCTTAAACTCTTCATCGAATTCAACAGTTCCCGCAGGCAATTGAATGCCAGCATTCGGATGCCGGAAAAGGAGCAGCTCGGCTTCGCCATTCCGCTCCCTTGTTATAAAGCAGGTCACTTTGCCTAGAACATTGTTCGCTTGTTGCATAGGCCCGATCCCTCCGTCCCTTCGTGTACTAACCCTAAAGGAAGCAGTGTCTTATGGTTCACGATGTTTTCGCTGTCGTCGAATAAGGAGCTCCGGGGTTAACAGCAGCAGAATGACAGCTCCGTATACCCCTATCGAATAGCTAGCTGGATAAGCCCATCCGAATCCACGTGATATTACAGCCGTAATAAGGTGAGTCAGAAAATTGGTGAAGCAAAGCGCATAGCTCCTCATCATCCATTCCCAATGCTTGATAAGCCGTTTCTTTTTGATGTGCACTATGGCCCCGACAGTAAAAATCGGCCACAGCAGATTCAACAGGTTGAATGCTATGCTATTCATCCTACCGCCTGTTGCATAAGGTGCCATATACCCTGAGGTCAGGTCGACGAGTAAAATGGAAACCAGGTACACGTATCCATTGATGCGATGGAATCGGCGATGCCGGCTCAACAATCTTTGCGAGAAGTTAAGGGCGCCCGTTATCATTGCCAGACAAGCAAAGCCTATATGGACATACAACACATGAAGCCATAGCGGAAGCTGAACCTCTTTTTTCAAACCAATCTTATGCTTCAGAAATTCAGCTGCAAACGGATCATGGATATAATTCATATACATCACATAAATGAGATCGATGACCATGATGAGTACCACGAGTCCATACCAACGCCTGCCGCTGAACATACCAAAATTCCCCTCTTCTGCCACAACGCTCCAATGTCACTGATGCCGCATTTTGATTCTTATTGTATCAGAACTGCTGGACAGGATGTGCTGGCAGGGATGACTTCTTTCTGACATTTGCTGAAGTAATGCTAGATCCCTTTGGTATCCTCCACGAATTGGCGCAGGGTCTCCTTTAGTGATCTGGATGGTCTTCCCAGAACGGTTTGCAAATCGTTTGAAGTGGAGGCTGTATTGATTTGGCTTAGAAATCCGAAGATCCAGTGCTTCATCTGCGCGTCCCTGCGAACCGATATGGTTTTCCCTGCAAGCTCGGATATTGCTGCCGACAGATCCTCCATGGTCCACGATTGTGATGCCGTAAGCTCATAGCTTCTCCCTTGATTTAGAGGTTCGCAAAGAACCGCTGCTATGGCGGCAGCAAGATCCTCTCTGGTTACTGTATTGAATGTCCACTCGCCGGGAGGCACAACCAGCTCTCCTGAAGCAATGGCCGCATCTAGGCCGAAGGCTTTGACAATATCTGTATACAGCGCATTGCGAAAAATCGTATAAGGGATGCCTGATGCAGCAATAGCCCGCTCCGTGTTCACATGCAGTTGTGTCAGCGAAATCGAGCCTTGTTCCGCATAGGCAAAGCTGGTATAAGCGATATGCTGAACCTGCGCTTGCTTGGCAGCTTCAATTACCCGCTCATGCTGGAGCAACCGTACGGTATCGTCCTGGTGTGAGCTGGAAATGAATAACAGCTGCTTCGCTCCTCTCAAGGCAGCCGGCAGCGATTCCGGGCGGTCGTAGTCGCAGTATCGTAACTCTATACCGAGCTCCTCCAGTGACTTTCCACGCTCGGCGTCCCTTATACAAGCAATGATTTGTTTTGCATCGATTCTTTGTAACAGCTCTTGGATAACCAGACTTCCCAATTGGCCATTCGCTCCGGTAATCACAATGGACATGAACCTGTCATCCTTTCCTCAACTGCGGTTATAGGAACTCTACCTGCTTTCGTTTATCCAAAATATAACATAATTCTTGCCAGGATGTTTAAGGAAAAAATCAGTATAGGGATAAAATATCATCCTTACTTGAGAAGCGCATAGAAAAAAAGACCCAGCCTCTAAGGCTGAATCCTTGTCTTCGTAATCCCTATTTTTGTTTGATTTGCGGCATGATCTTGGTAATCTCCTCGTCTGCTTCACGCAGCGCGGTGTTCACATCTTTTTTGCCTGCCACAACGTCCGCTACTTTCGCGTTAAATATTTTACGAACATCCGCATGGCTGGAATACGTCGAGCTCGGCATATATGGAGCGATCTGTCCTTTGTAGATAGCCTGGACATTTTTCCCCTTCAGGAAATCCATTTCGGTACCGAATGAATCTTTAACTGCTTTACTCGATAACACCGGATAATATCCGTATTTCTTGGCCATCGTCGACTGTACTTCCTCTGATGTGAGGACAGAAAGGACCTTCATGGCATCGTCCTGATTTTTGCTGACCTTGTTAATCCCTACATACATCGTATCTCCCAAACCCTTAAGGCCGTCGTAGCCTTTGTAGCTTGGAAGCTGCACCATGTCCCAGTTCAACCCGTTATTGGAAGCCTCCTGAAGGGATGGCATCATATTGGAAATGACCATTGCCGTGTTTTTATCCTTGACAAAGGCGTTCACTACATCTGCAAAAGCTCCGCCCTTAGGCTCGTTGCCCGGAATCATCACCAGATTCGAATATAGGGTCAACAGCTGCTTCCATTGATCGTTGTTGATGGTCGGTGCGTCGGTCTTGGCATCCAGCAGATCAATCGGCAGCCCGCCCTTCATAGCAAATATGCTTTGCGGATGCATCCCTTTATATTGAAAGCCGGCATCCATCTTCGAGACCTGCTTGGCAAGATTGATGATATCCTCCCAGTACATCCCGTCCTTCGGATAAGGAACGGCAAACTTATCAAAGATATCTTTATTATAATATAAAGCGGTAGGACTGCTGTAAAAAGGAAATGCAACAAGCTGGCCATCCGCCTTGCTTCTCTCAGTAAAGGCCGGATCAAATTTGCTTATATCCATATTTTCCTTTTTCATTAATGGGCTCATGTCCTGGGTTAGACCAAGGTTCGCATAGGTTCGAATATCGTTCGTAATGGTGAAAATGTCCGGAAATTCACCTGAAGCAACCAATTCATCCGGGTTGGTTCCCTTGCCTCTCACTACTTGCTCTAAGGTGATGTGAGGATATTTCTTTTTCACAGGTTCTACGAAAAGCTGCTGCCATTGTTCATCCGATACGGCGACCCACTGGTATATTTTGATGGTAACCGGTTTGGACTCTGCCTGCGGCGAACCCGTACCGGCATTCTCCTGTGCGCCCTTCCCTCCTGAGCAAGCGGATAGTGCGCATAGTGCGGCTAACGAAGCGGCAATAACCGATAATTTCTTTTTCATACAAATGGTTCCCCCTTAATTTGCGACAGACTCTCTGTAAGCGCTTTAATTTCTATGGCTTTATTATAGCAAAGGCAAGCCGGGGAATCTTCATTCATCTTGCGATGAATTATAGGAATATTGCTATCTTCAGCAGCAATTAACAAGCTGTAATATCCGTTATTGGCTTTATCCCCTATACTAATTCTACGAAATACGGATCGCAGCAGCGCAATATTTCTATAAATTCAAACAACATGGCGAAAGTATGCAGGCAGTCTATTATATATAATGAAGGAGAAAAAATCCTTTATCATTTGGAGGGACTGTATTTGCGAAATTATGCTATTTCATCTGATTTGGCCCAAACTAAAGCCGCTTCCGTCTACGCGTTTATGATATCTGGAAAATCAGCAGATACACGCATGAAGATGGATCTGTGGGATTGGATTCCCGGAGTCGGGGTCATATCGATTCTGCGATATTACGAGAAAACCGGGAACAAGGAGCTGCTCCGCTATTTGACGGACTGGGCAATCCGTAATGGCGATAAATCACGGCTCCACCGAACCGTGAATTCCACTGCCCCCTATACCATATTACCAGCCTTGTACCATTTGAATCCAAAGGAAAGCTACAAGGAGGACGTTCAAGCGGCCGCCTGCTGGCTTCTTCATGAAGCGCCTCGAACCCGCGAAGGAGCGCTGGAGCATACTGTCACTGAAAATGCGTTGTTTCCGGAGCAAGTTTGGGCGGACACGGTCTATATGGCCGTATACTTCATGGCTGAGGCAGCGAAAATGCTGAATTCGAAGGAAATTGCACAGGAAGCGCTGCTCCAGTTGGAATTGCACCTTCGATTGCTTCAGGACGATACGACCGGCGTACTCTTTCACGGCTGGAACTGCGGGGAGCGCAGCCACATGTCTGCAGCCCGTTGGACACGGGCGAATGCCTGGGTGGCTCTTGGCTTGCCTTGCATTCTGCAAAGCATCACCCATCTCGTGGACATTCCTCCCAGGCTGCATGACCGGTATGTTCGCCTGATGAACGGATTGATCGGTTACCAGAACGCGGGCGGATTATGGCACACCGTCCTGGATCGGCCTGATTTCTATGAAGAAACATCGGGGAGTGCCGGCATAGCGGCAGGAATTATTCGAGCTATCGAGTGCGGCCTTCTGGACAAGAAGTTTCTTGAAGCCGCCGACCGCACGGCCTCGGCAATCGTTGATAAGATTGATGAAGAAGGCAGAGTCGCCGGAGTATCGGGTGGGACCCCAGTGAAGGATAGCGTTGAGGATTATAATCGGATTCCATTCAAAGACACGCTGTACGGTCAAGGCTTGGCATTGATGCTCTTGGCAGAATATATATAGGTTCATGAGGGCCGGATAATTGTCTAGCAAGTCTGCTCTTGTGAAGGAAAACGGCAAAAAAGGCCTGACTGTTTATTTGCGATCAGACCGTTTCCTTTATACATGCGGCAAAACTGTTGCAGGCTTATCCGGACCCATAAAGGCCTAACTCAGAGCCTTGGTAGCTTTCCACTCGACGTGGGCGGCTTCCACCCTTTTCCATAAGTCATCCTTCTCCAAGGCGCTGTAACCGGCAAGACGCTCCCCGAAGACATCGTTCAAAAGTTCCAGCCACTCCGATTTGCTAGCCACCTCGACCTTTATCAAGCCGTTCTTGTCTCTCTTGCTCCAGATGCAGCCCCGCAGCTCGTTACTCTGACTTGCATTTCTCTGCCTAACCAGAAAGATACGTGCCCATGGTGATTCTGGAGAGCGGCTGTAGAATTCATGCTTCGGCATAAACTCCTCCAAGCTTCCCAGGACGGCAGCATCAATGTCCACCCCTGCAAAAGAAGCCAACGGATCATGCACGAGACGCCAACCCTGAGGCACTACACCGGATTGAACGACCTTATAGCTCATAGGCCCCTGCTCATACATGCCGTAACGAAGCGGAATAGGCTCATACGGCATATCACCCAGCCCCACGTCAACAATCCATTGCTCCTCTGCTTCCGCTTCATTCACAAGGTCAACGCTCAGACTCAAATGAAACGAATTCACTCTCGGCTGCTCTCCCAACGGCTGCACGCCGGCGCGGTGCAAATGGACCTTATAGCCTAAAGAATGAAGCAGCGAACTGAATGCGCCGTTCAGATGAAAGCAATATCCGCTCTTGTCATTCAGTACAAGCCGGACGGATTGTTCAAACCCTATCGCTGCCGGTTTACCTGCAAATATATCAACGGTCTGCCATGAAAGAGCGTTCACATGAGCTTGATGCAGCACAAACAAATATTCCTTAGTAGGCGGCTGTATCTCCTTAATTCCGATCCTGTTCAAATATGCTTTTATTTCCTCTCTTGTCATGCGATACATCAGGGGATCACCTCGGGTTTTACTAATTGCCCCCAAAGTGCTGGCGGCCATGTAATCTCATTGTAGAGATGCAGAGAGGATTCGGCAATACGTAAGCAACACAACTGTACCGGTACACTTTTATTCCCTTATCCCCAGTTCTCGTTCCAATTCCTTCTTCTGCCGCAGGTGATGGCCGAAATGCATGTCGACAAGCGCAAACCATTCCCGTGCGTTAAGCCAACCGAAACCATCATGCTTTACTTTGCAGTTCGGGTTCAGTTGGTTTATTTTCCCTTCCCATTCTTTCATTCTTTTCATCACTTGATCGAGACCCTGCATCAGGTCTTCTTTGCTGTCAGAGTTGCTCGGAGAGTTCTCTGGCCCGTCCGGAAGCTTTATTTTTACCGGCGGGAATCCGCCAAGCTGGAACAGATGATCGCCTCCCTCCGTTTTCCCGAGTGATTGCTCTTCCCTTGCAGCAGTACACATTTCTACTTTGTCAAGATAATCGAGGGCGGTGAGAATCACATGGTTATACAGCTGACCGAGGGACCAGACCCACGGCGCGGGGATCTGCCTTAGCTGCTCCATGGTATACCTCTGCAAACCGGCCTTATATATTTCAATCCATGTCTGATTACTCACTAAAGGAATCCCCTTTCAAAGTTAACATCCAGCCTTTTTAAGCTTACCATGCAGCATACCCTATCATTTCTTTTCCTTTGCTATTTTAATGAACCGGCCTCCCCGCTTCCTCTATGATCGCCCTTACTCCCTCATCAATTTGCTCGGGATGAGCTTGCGAGATACTGATCCGAAGAAACTTTTCCCGATCCAGGTAAGAGGTCAAATAAAATTTTTTCCCGGGTATGACATGAACATGTCTTGCATCTAACCGAGCAATCAACCGCTCCAGGTTAACCGTTTGCGGCAGCTTAAACTGAACATAAATGCCTGAGCTGACGTGCGAGGTTTCTATGAGGCCCGCTTGATTGTACCGCTCTACGGCTGCATTCAAAGCACTGATCCTTGCCGAATATTGACTGCATATTTTGCGTTTATGCCGCTCATACATGCCGTTTTTCATGTATACCTCGAGTGCTGCTTGAGATAAGAGCGAGGAATCGGCATACCTCTTGTTAGCAAGATACGTCTCAAGCAGCTTCTCCGGCAGCACTGCTGCGCCTAATCTTAGCCCCGGGAAAATAATCTTCGAAAAGCTTTTCACATATACGACATGCGACGTCCGGTCGTACGCATAAATGGGGTCGAAGCCCTGTTCTATGCCCAAGTCGGCCATGTAATCATCTTCTACGATGTACACGTCGTATCTGCTCGCCAAATTGGCTATCGCTTTTCTCTCCGTTACGGTGTAGGAGGTTCCCAGCGGATTATGAAATCTGGACATCGTGTAAAAATATTTAATTTTACCGGTTTTAAACCTTTCCTCCAGCTCCCGCAAATCGATGCCTGTCGCCGTGCGCCTAATGCCGCTGACTGGAATACCTTCGTATTCGAGATAACGCAGATAAATATCGTAGCCCGGCTGCTCGACCAGGATCTCTGAGTTTCCGTTCGGAAACGGCATTCTCGCCAAAATTTCCAGCGCCTGCTGCGCCCCCGAAGTCACTATGATTCTCCTGGGATCCGCAATGACTTGATCGCCTGCAAGATGTGAGGCCAGCGTGTATCGCAGTGACTCCAGACCCTTCGGATCGCCATAGGTGAACAAATGTTGCTTGTATTGGTCAATCGCTTTGTTCAAGCAATGCTGGAAATCCACGTAAGGAAACACATTGATATCCGGGAGCACCGAAGCGAAATCTATAATTTTACGGTCTTTCTTATCCTTGGCTGCATCCCCCGATTTATCTACGACGTAATAACCGCTTTGAGAAACGGAGTAAATGGCGTGCCGTTTTTCCAGCTCCGTATAGGCATGCAGGATCGTGCTGATGCTGCATCCGTACTGCTTGGCGGCGATGCGAACGGAAGGCAGCTTTTGCCCCGAGCGGTACTGTCCTTCCATTATTTTCTGCTCGATATCGGATAATATCGACAAATACTTTTTCATGCGGCCACCGCTCCTTTCTGCTTATCTCCCTTCATTATACATAACTGCGAACTGTATCGATACAATCCCCCATTTTCGATATGAATAATCTATTGCACTTATGTCGATCTAGGAGTAAGTTAATAAGATAGAGAATTGGCAGAGGAGGCTTTAAGTGGGATGCCAAATCATCAGGACGAGAAGCTTCGGATCTATGAAGTGGAAGAACGGCTTCGTATGCGCCCTTTTTTTATAAAGCATCGTGCTACCGACAAGCACTTTTATATGGACTTCCATTCGCATCCGGGTTATGAAATTTATTTTTTCCAGCAGGGCTCCGGCAATTTTCTTATCGAGGATCGTATTTTCCCTCTGGTTGGAGGCGATATCCTGCTCATATCTGAATATGAATCCCATAAAAGCGCCCCCAGCATGGGAGTGGACTGCTCGCGCAGCGTCGTTAACTTTTTACCGGAAATGCTTCTACCTCAGGCGGCGATCCAATTTTTGCGATTGTTTCGCCCCGGCTCGGACTTGACTCACAGGCATCTGCGAGTATCCAGAGAAACGCAGGCAAAACTGAACGCACTGCTGACACGGATGGAAGAAGAAGTGCGCCAGCGCCCGGACATGTTCGAAATCAGCTGCTCCATTTGCCTGAACGAGCTGCTGCTGGAAATTTACCGCTTGATCCATAATCAAACGTCCCAAGGTGCCTCCCCTATCTCCCGAAGCTCGGTAAATCCGAGGGTGGAGCAGGTCATACGCTACTTGTCCGAACGGTATCATGAGCCTATCAAGCTGAAGCAGCTGGCGGATATGATTTATGTAAGCCCTTACTATTTATGCCATCTGTTTAAGGAAACAACCGGCATTACCATATCCGATTATTTGATTTATACGCGAATACGCCAATCAAAGCGGGAGCTCGCCCTTACCGAATACTCCATTGCCGAGATCGCGAGCCGGGTCGGCTTCAATACTCTGGCTCATTTCGGGCAAACCTTCAAGATGATGGAAGGAATGACGCCGAGGGACTACCGCAAAAAAGTGAGAAATCAATAAACCAGCGATGCGCATGACAAAAAAATATCCTAGGCTGATGTTTCAACCTAGGATAAATGCAGCTCTGTGGACAGCTCTCTACAATTTTGCTTACCCCGCTATTCCATTCTAAGCCAAGACGAGCTCGGGAAGCTCCAGCGAAGACATGGCCGTTTTCTTCTGTTCATTGTTCACATGAGTGTAAATCATGGTCGTCTCGATAGATGCGTGCCCCATAAGCTCTTTCACAACCCGAATATCTACGTTATGCCTGAGCAGCATCGTGGCAAAGGAATGCCGCAGCTTGTGGCAGGACAGCTTCAGGTCACTCAGATGAGGATGCTCTTCTTTTAACAACGCAAAGGTCTGTGACGCTATCTTTTGAATTTGTCTTATGGATAGCCTTCTTCCCTTTTGGGAGATAAAAAAAGCATCCTCCTTGGAGCTGTGCGGGATGATTCGCTCCTGCACCACCTGTGCAAGATACTGAATAAGCATCGGCGGAAGCGGGATTTCGTTCCATTTTCGCCCTTTGCCGAATACTTCCAGGGTCCCTTTGGATGGATTAAAGTCGCTTACGTTCATTCTGTGAATTTCCCCTACGCGCAGGCCGCAGTAAGACATCAGCAGGAAAACAGCCATATTCCGATTCTTATAACGACCGTCAATATATTGCATCGTTTGTTTCAGGTCGTTCTCCTCCAGGTAGACTGGCTTCCTGTTCTTTTCGGTTTTGGACTTTTTGATCTCCATGGCCGGATTTCGCGTTGCCAGCTCCAGATCGATCAATGCGGTAAAGAATGCCCTTATGGCGGACAGCGTTCGGTTACGAGTCTTGTCCCCTGCCGTATTTTGCTTGGATACGAGAAAGCCGACTATTTGCATTTTGCCGACCTTCTGAACCGGTAGCTCATTCAAAGATTCCAGGAACGAAAGTACTTCCCGCAAATATTCTTTCCTCGTAGCTTCCGTATACCCTGCCTGCTTCATCCATATGACAAATGCTTGAATCGGCTCGGCGTAAAAGTCTTCCAGGTCATAATTTCTAGCCATTCCCAAACCCTTCTTCCTTTATGTCAACTGCACATGATGTGGGGCAAGCGGGGATCTGCACTTACTCCCATCCCTAAATCATTTATGGAAAATATAAACTGAAATTTTATCGTAATCTTGTTCATCTGCAATAAATAAAAACCGTTATAAAGAAAAGTGCGCAAAATATGTGTTTGGCGTACTTATTGTAGCACATAGATCCATGGTAGGGATACACATTTCATAGTTTTTTGTATAATCAAATACAAAGGAGATGAATTGTGCTTGAGTTCTCATAATGAAGCAACTACACTAGTCGAGCTCTACGACAGCAGCAGCTGTCATCATATCCGTTTTCCGGACACGAAGGCAGGCCGGCAGGCTGCCCATTGGCTGGTCTCGTGGATGGAGCACTCCCCTACCCGTTACATTGCCAATGTCAAGACAAGCCTGTATGTGCTTCGACTCGGGGATGACTTGCTTCCTGTCACTGTTAATAGCCAAGAATACGAGAACAGTTACGTGTGCTCGCCCTATACACACTATGTTACTTATGCCAAGCAAGAGCTGTACAAGCTAAAGCTGCCTTGGCTGGAATCCTTCTTAAGCCGGCTGCTGGACGGGATCGGCGTGCTATTAAAGGCAAGCCGAATGAACCAGGTGGTTCATGTGAACAACAGTCTGCTCTCTACGAATCTGTACCCGGCTCAAGCCTCGAGCCTTTTGCCTGAAGGGTTACGGCTGCTGCGCGCCCAATTTCCCGAGCATACGATCATATTTCGTTCGCTCGTTCCCAGTATGAATGAACCTTGGATCGAAGCGCTTCGGCGTGAAAAGTTCCGTTTGGTACCCAGCCGGCAAGTGTATCTGTTTGAACCCCCCAATGCAAAAGCACGATGGCTGATCAAACGCGACCGGCAGCTGATCGACAAGCACGGCTATGAAGTCGTGTGTTCGGATCAGTTAATCTTCTCGGACATCCCGAGATTAAAGTCGCTTTATGATATGCTCTATCTGGATAAGCATTCCCGATGCAATCCGTGGTTTACCGAGGATTTTTTCTTGCAAGCCCTTGAGCTTGGAACCCTGCAGCTGTATGCTCTGCGGAATGCGTCCAGCCGCAGCTTGGATGCTGTGCTTGGCTATTACGTCAAAGATGGTGTCATGACAACTCCCGTCTTCGGCTATGACACCTCCCTGCCGCAGGAGCTAGGACTTTACCGTATGCTATCCGCTGTCCTGATCGGTATCTCCGAGCAAAACGGCTGGAAGCTGCATGAAAGCTCCGGCGCAGCGGAGTTCAAGCGTAATCGCGGAGCGGTCGGAGACATTGAATACAGCGCTGTTCTCGATGCCCATTTACCTTGGCAGCGCAGAATTAGCTGGATGGTGCTGGAACGATTATTGAACCGGATCGGCGTTCCGCTGATGCGGAAGTGGAAGCTTTAAGACAGCTGACAAAGGCACACTGCAAGCGTCGCAGTGTGCTTCTCTTTTGCCCCATTTTGCTAACAAAGCACACTTTATTAAAGCAAAATTATATGGCCGCACCTCGATGAGAGCAAAACTTTACTAAAAGACTTTTTTAATGAGCAAGCCATTTTGTTAATGATATTAATTATTAGTATTATTAAAAGAATTGCTCCCACCTCTACCTATAAATTTCTATATTAACCCAAAATAATTTCGTTGACACTTATTGCCTAATAGTGGTATTATTTTCTTCCGTCTCTCTAAAAAAGAATGGAGGTATCAAGCTTGATAACCGTAAACGGAATTAGCAAGTCGTTCCTGGTGGCCAAACGCACATCAGGTCTGCGTCATGCCATCAAATCATTGTTTCATCGAGAATTCACTGTGGTGGAAGCGCTTCAGGACATCTCATTTTCCATCGAACCGGGAGAAATCGTCGGCTACATTGGCCCCAATGGTGCCGGCAAATCGACCACGATCAAGGTTATGAGCGGCATCCTGGTACCCGACCGGGGAACCTGCACCATTAAGGGCTATACGCCATGGCTGGAACGGGTGCCCTACGTCAAGCATATCGGAGTCGTATTCGGACAGCGGTCTCAGCTCTGGTGGGACGTCCCTGTCATGGATTCGTTTGAACTGCTGCGAGACATTTATAAGGTCCCGCTGCCTGAGTACAAACGCACGCTTTCCCTGCTCATCGATTCGCTTGACCTGGGGGATATTATTTACACTCCCGTTCGACAACTCAGCCTGGGACAACGGATGCGCTGCGAAATTGCAGCTTCCCTACTCCACAATCCGAGCATCCTCTTTCTGGATGAACCGACCATTGGCCTCGATGCTGTATCCAAAATCGCAGTGCGGCACTTTATCAAAACGATCAATAAAGAAAAAGGAGTCACCGTCATTCTAACGACTCATGATATGAATGATATCGAAGCGCTGGCAGACCGGATTCTACTCATCGGCAAAGGAACTTTGTTATATGACGGTAGCGTCCAGGGGTTGAGAGGCCGGTTCGGAACCAAACGAACCATTACCGCCGAATACCGGGAAAGCAGCACCCCCTTGCAAATACCCGGTGCGACAGTATTGTCCTGGACACCGGACCGGGCCGTTCTCAGTGTAGATACGGAGCAAATTATTATATCGGATGCGTTGACGCGATTATCCTCTCAGGTAGAGCTTCTGGACGTCACGATCGATACCCAGCCCATAGAAGACATCATTGTTCAAATGTATAAGGAGTACCAGCTATGATGAAAGGATACCTGGCTGTTTTCAAGCTGCGGATACACACTGGACTCCAATACCGTGCGGCAGCCTTGGCCGGCATCGGAACCCAATTCTTTTTCGGCTTTATGTTCATTATGATTTTTCAGGCGTTTTATAGCCATGCAACACAGGAGCCGCCGATGACCTTATCCCAAGTAGTGACGTATACCTGGCTTAAACAGGGATTTCTTTCCCTTGTTGTGCTCTGGCTCAGGGATAGTGAGCTGTTTCAGCTAATTACTAGCGGCAACATCGCCTATGAGTTGTGCAGGCCAAGCGGCCTATATGGGCTCTGGTATGCCAAGCTGCTTGCTCAACGGCTATCGAGCGCTATGCTTCGCTGTCTGCCCATCTTGATTATCGTATGGTTCCTGCCGGAGCCTTACGGACTGCAGCTTCCTCCGGATTTTGCCACATTTCTGCTTTTTCTCGCTGTATTGCTGGCGGGTCTGTTAATGATCGTCGCTATCTCCATGCTTATTTACATCTCGGTATTTGTCACGATGTCGCCCGTAGGCTCTTTGTTACTATTTAGCGTGTTCGGAGAGTTTTTTGCCGGTCTCATTATTCCGGTGCCCTTAATGCCGGGGTGGATGCAGAAGATCGTCTATGCGCTTCCGTTTCATTGGACCGCTGATTTTCCGTTTCGGGTATTTACGGGGAATCTATCGAAGGTGGAGGCTGTACAAGGACTATGTTTTCAGCTGATCTGGTTGGCTGTGCTTGTAGGTATAGGCAAGTTAGCTATGGATAAGGCATTGCGTCGTGTCGTCGTTCAAGGAGGGTAAACCGTACAATGAACCTTTATTTCAAATATATGCTCCTTTTTTTCAAAGGGCAGATGCAGTACCGGACCTCGTTCCTGCTTCTTATGGTAGGACAATGTCTGACTCCCTTTACCACCTTTGCCGGCCTGTACTTTATGTTTGATCGATTTGGGATGGTCAAGGGGTGGAGCCTCTACGAGGTAGCCCTCTGCTTCGCTGTTACGAATATAGCCTTCTCTATCACAGAATGCTTTGCGCGCGGTTTTGACACCTTCTCCAGCCTAGTCGTTAGCGGAGACTTCGACAGATTGCTTGTCCGCCCTCGGAGCACGGTAGTCCAGGTGTTCGGCTCCAAATTCGAATTCGCGCGGATAGGCCGTCTGTTCCTATGTGCGTTAGTTCTTATCTGGTCTTGCCTACATATAGACACGGATTGGTCCTTTCTCAAAATCATGACGTTGGTGCTAATGATGATAAGCGGAAGCGTCATTTTTACGGGAATCTTTATTCTGGCCGCTTCTATCAGCTTCTGGACCGTACAAGGCCTAGAAATTGCCAACATCTTTACCGATGGCGGGCGTGAAATGAACCAATACCCTCTCAATATATATCATGCCTGGGTTCGCAAATTGTTCACGTTCCTCATCCCCTTTGGCTGCGTCAACTATTTGCCTTTGAACTACATCCTGGGGCGCGACGGGATGGATAATCCGCTATACGCGTTCCTGCCGTTAGCCGGCTTTCTGTTTCTCATTCCTTGCCTGTTAGTTTGGCACATTGGGGTAAGGCATTACCGTTCAACGGGTTCGTAAACGTATTGAAGGGGCAGCCGGCGGGGCTGCCCCTTTCATATCCTACAATTCGCAGCGGCAAAACGACCTCTATATACGTCACAGCCCGCTTCATGGGCATCACGGATCGATAAGGTGGAATTGCCTGCTCCTGTCATGACTCCGACACGTTGAACAGCTTTATCCGAATGGCTCCATACTCTAACCTTTTCATGAAGCACTCTATTCATTCTTTCTTGCAATTCATCCAAGGTTATCGGGACATGGAATTCTCCTATACCCGGAGTACTTCTATTCTTATGGTGCAGGGACGGCTGAAGCAGCGTATCGATGTGGATAGCTCTCATCAAGGACGGACAGGTCCCGAAATCGGCGTAATCCAGAGGAAGATGAACAAAGAAATGATGGATGCCGTAGTGTCTAAGCAACTGGTGGCACTCCTCTTTCATTCCATACATGAAATCCCATGCATCATGGTGCGTCAGAATGAGATCCACTTTGCGATCGACAGCCTGACGGATGATATCGGGAGTCATATTCGTCGCATAGCCAATACGGTGAATCAAATCCGGAACGTGGATTTACACTCCATTTTCTCAAATACACACCGCCGTCATTCCGCACATTTGTCTCCACAGCCGCTTTCCATAGGCTTCACATACAATCGACAAGCTCCTCCAAGCGGTGAATCATGTATTTAGGCTGTATGTCCTCTCGAAGATTCTGCTTATTTCTATTGTAATAGCAAAAATCGATTCCTGCGTTCACGGAACCATGGTAATCATCCTGCAGGGAGTCTCCTACAAACAAAACCTCATCCTTATCAAGCTTCAGTTCATTTAATGCCATCTCAAAAATTTCCTTATGCGGCTTACGTATCCCCACCTCATCGGATACAACAATCGATTGAAAGGTACCGCGAATATTCCCCGCCGTCAGCCTTTTGTGTTGAGCTTCCCCTATGCCATTGGAAATAATACCCAACTTGTAGTCGCTTTGTAATGAACGAAGGACATCCTCCGCCCCATCTTCAAAATGACAGGTATGACAAAAATAATTCCAATACGTGCTTGCAAGCTCGTTATGCAGCCGGACATCCCTAATCAGAGTATCTCGGAAAGAATATCGAATGACATCATGAATCGATGTAACGGAACCCCCGCTCACAAAGTCCATCCAATACTTTTCATTATGCTTTAAATAGACTTCCCAGAAGCGGCTCCATTGCTCCTCGTCGTTCGCAAATAATTGATGATCACGACAGGTTCTTCTCATACAGTCGTATTCGCTAAGTGAATAATTTAATAAAGTGTTATCCAGATCAAACAGAACCGCTTTGTACATAGAACATCCTCTTTTTCTCTACTATAAAATGAATCCATCGCTATTGAACAATGAACAACACTTTCGTCCCATCCGGATACTTCTCGACTTGGTTGCTTACCCAGCTGCCGGCCCCGCGATTATCCGACGGGGATATATAACGGATATCGGCGCCTTCCCCGCCTTCCTTGCACATAGCCATGGGCCACTCGTCGCGGTCATAGCCTTTTTTGGTCGGGACATCATGAAGCGATTTCTTGCGGTTCTCCTCCGCCCCTTTTCGATCGATCGTGCATACGGCGGATTCTCCGGAGGCTATAGCGTCCTTGATATGCTGTGCCGTTTCAGGAAAACGATCGGATGGAAACATCAGCTGCACATTGGCAGTACTGCTTGTTTCCTCCACCTCCATATGTTTTTCATAAAAAAAGGAACCGATAAAAACAGAGATACCTAATGCAATGGTGTACAAAAACTTTTGCCTGTGCTTTTTCAAAACGCTGCCTACCCTTCGTTAGTGTATCTATATTTTAAAGGCTTAGCGGATGGGTGTAAAGATCTCCCATATCTCAGGCATTTCAAGATAATTGCTGATTAAACATATTGAAAATCTTCTTTTCCGCCGTTTTATCCAGTATCGCAAATACGATTTTGTCAAATAAGGAGCCATAACCCTCATCTAGGATAACCTGCTTGAACATACGAGCAACCTCAAGC
Source organism: Paenibacillus sp. OAS669 (assembly GCF_014873645.1). Taxonomy (NCBI): domain Bacteria; kingdom Bacillati; phylum Bacillota; class Bacilli; order Caryophanales; family Paenibacillaceae; genus Paenibacillus; species Paenibacillus sp. OAS669. The sequence goes on along the minus strand of NZ_JADBDR010000011.1, from coordinate 104,376 downwards.
GGGTCGTTCCTGAATACGCCGCATCCGTAGGCCCCAAGCACAATGGCGCTGTTCCCCTGCAAAGCCGCAACGGACAAGATGGATCGGATTCTGTTTGTCATGATAGGTATAATTTGATCCGCATTCTGCGGTTCCCTTTCTCTTACAACCCCGGCATTCACCGCAGGTGCCGTAATCATCGAGATGCAGTAAGGCTGCCGTAAAAGTGTCCCCCTATCCTCCCTGAAAACGACGACATCGGGGGAATAAATCATATAGTCCGAATAGAGGCAGGTCTTGAGGCTCCGGTTGTAGGAATACATTTCGTTCATTTGGGCTATGCATGGATAAAGCGCTGACGAACGCGCCAAACTTTCTTCCTGTGCCTGACTTCCGCCTAGGAAGCCTCCACCCGGATTTTTGGCTGAAGCAAAGTTCAGACAGGCACTTTTACTATACTTTTCCTCCAGAACAAGCCTAGCTGACGCTTCCAAAGTCGATTCATCCGTTACTTCTATGATAGGTCCTCCTGTACAAGCATTGAGATCTGTTTTGGTAACAATTTCACTGTTCAGTCTTTCAAGCATGTCTGGCGTATAAAGAATGGAGGCTCGAATCGCCTCCTTGATCTCATTTTCAATGACGATTTGGCTACCCTCCGTGTGATAATACCCTTGCTCCAGTATCTCAAGAGTCTCCTTGGCCATCTTTGATCTTATTTCCCGATTATTTATGGATCTGTCCATAGATGAATCCCCCTTGCTGTAAAAAATCTGTAGATCTCAACTATTCAGCTAATCGATAAAGTGTAACTTGTACATCCGTGAAAATTTCATGGATCATCCCGTACACGATTTCCCAATCTCCGCCGCCACGATCGCAGCCTATTTTATATGGAAGCGCAATAGCGTAGTTATGCTCTCTTGCAAAATCATGCAGCTGCACGAAGGCGATCCTTATGGCATCATAGTCGGTATATTTTCGCTTATCCCGTCCGTAGTATTCCTGCCCGAACAAATTCGCTACGAAGGTACCGCTGCCCTCGTTTCTTTCGACGATTTGGCATCTGCCCAATAAATGCTGCTTATGCTGCGAGCAATATTGGAAATAGGATTTGTATACATCAGGAAATTGTTGTTTGATCTGTTTAGCAACACCGGACCCCATAACGGATTGGCAATTGACCTGATGCCCTATAATAGGCTCCACAGCCTCCAACAAATTTCCATCTACTGTAGTAACTGGCATTATGAAAACTCCTTTTAAATGATTTTGATAACTCCATCCGAATTACATCGTTTGGTTCCAAAACGGGTTATAGCGATACAGCTTCGAAGGACGGTGCCCTGCATCCTTTGTAGATTCGTTGGTTTCGATAACCATAGGGGCTATCTTTCTGCGGAATGCCGCTGCCAACAGCTCTTTGCCAAGCACGACTTCGTATACTTGCTGAAGCTCGGATAATGTAAAACGAGGCGGCATCAGATTAAACGCGATATCCGTGTATTCGATCTTGTTCCGCAGGCGCTCTATCGCATACTCAATGATCTTGGCATGGTCGAAGGCGATTCCTTCCGTATCCACGATCTCACGCACGATCTTTCTCGTACGTCCTCTCGTTATTTCAGTAATTTTCACAGTAGCCGATAATAAATCGTCTTCATGGCTTAGTGTAATTTTCATCAGCCTCTCATGCTCATAGCCGTCTTCCCAAAGAGTCCTCTTTTCCTGGAACATTTGATAAGTCACTTCGAACCACCCGGCATCATCTGCATCGTCCCCGGCCTTTACCACCAATGCAGAGCGATCGACAAGCGCCATGTAGGAACAGCTGATGACCCGCGTACGAGGATCACGATCCGTATCTCCCCATGTAAATAATTGCTCCATATAGATATTGTTGATATTGGTCTCGCTTCTTAATTCCCTCTGGGCTGCTTCTTCTATACTTTCATGCACCGATACGAAACCGCCCGGCAGTGCCCACTGACCGATATAGGGATGCTCCCCCCTCTTGATCAATAGAAGCTGCAGCGATTTTTCCGGAAGCTTTCTATAGTTGATCTGATCTTTGTCCATAACGGTAAAAATAAGCATGTCGACAGTAACCGAAGGCCGTTCATATTGACTCGCATCATATTGCTGTAAAAATTCCTGTTCCGTTATCCCATTGCGGTCGCGACGGGTTAGCTCGTTCATAGCTCTCACCTAATATCATCAAATTGTTATTATCATTTTGTTAATATCTATTTGTTAGTATATCCTTGCTGTCATCAGGATGTCAATACATTCCATTAAATAACCACATAAAGTGGAGTCTGTTAAGAAACATGAAAATTTGCTTCGGTCCCCCCGTGGGGGCACGCCCAAAAGAAAAAAGCCGCTTGCTTCTGCAAACAGCTTTCCTCCTACTACGTAGCTTGTACCATCAGTCATCCATTTCCTTATAACCGAATGGTAAACGGATGTGAACCAATATCAATTGCCTGTCCTTACGAATGATAGTATCTTCCGCTTTCCATAACTGCCGGTTCAACGGATATCCCTTTTGGATATCATGGTTTCTTTTTTAGCCAGTACTGCAATATAATCCAAGATTTTCTTCACATTGGCATCGATGCTGCCCGTATCGGTATGAATAGTAACTTCAGGATGTTGAGGAGGTTCATAGACGTCAGATATACCGGTAAACATCGGAATCTCGCCTTGCATCGCTTTGGCATAAAGACCTTTGACGTCGCGTCGTATACATTCATCCAACGGACAATCCACATAGACCTCAATGTACGAATCCAGCGTGCCCCGCGCATAATCCCTCATCTCTCGATAAGGAGCGATCATGGAGATAATCGTGGTGATTCCATTGCGGTTCAGCAGCTTGCTAATGTATACCGCACGCCGTATATTTTCCATCCTGTCCTCTTTACTGAAGCCAAGCTCACATCCAACCGCACGTCGCAGCTCATCGCCGTCCAGGCATTCAACCAAGACATCGGCTTCCTTTAAGGCTGACGCCAGCGCCGCTGCCGTCGTAGTCTTTCCTGAGGATGGCAGTCCCGTAAGCCAAATAGTCGTACCATGAGTTGGCATAACTTTGTCATCTGCCCTCCTTTACTACAGGAATTCTTTCCAATAGCCGATTCCCGTAAATTTGTTGAAGCTGAAGCTCCGGCATATGGATGTAACCGATATAACAATCGCACTGCTTCATGCGGCACGTACGTGCTTGGGCAAGGCCTTCGATACCATCTTTATATAAATTCCCTATCACTTGCCTGTCCTTATAGCATCGCTTGACCCGGCCGTCCCCCTGGGCATAAAATACGTCCTCCCCTGTCCTGCAAGGCTTGCCAATGCTGTCATAATCCATTGCATTCACAGTAAAGTGCGGATCTATCCCGCTTAGGAGCTCGAGATCTTCCTGCGAGTAGTAATCCGGTTTATCTTTGAAGGCATTGACCCACAGATACACATCATCTGGCAGGGATTGTCTTAGGGAAACAATGGATGGGAAGGCGCTCCTAACTCCAACCGAGCCTACGCTGAAAGAGATTCCCTGGGAATACAGCTTCTCGCACTGCGAAAGAAACCGGCTTTCCTCCGTTTGTCCGGGGTGATAGGTCGCCCAGAATGCCGCCGTAACGGGATTCAGCTCTTCCGTCCAATCCAGCTTGGCGGATAGATTGGTTTGGATAGCTACTTTATCCACATGGTTCATATGAGACAGAGCTACCATAGCCTCGCGGTACCATCGGTGAGTAAGTCCTTCTCCGTATGGGTTAAAGAATAGGGAGAGCCGGTGCCCTCTGCCTTCCTGATCTTTTACCCAGTCGACAAAGGTCTGGACTTGCCGCCGGTCTTTGGCTAAAGTCTCGGCATCATCGATATTTTTGCTGAAGGGACAATAGGGGCAATCGTAATTGCATGAACTTAGGCTTCCACGGAAGTAAATGGTTGCCCTCATGAGACAACACAGCTTTCCATGAGCGCGCGTATGTTCGAAGAAATGAACCAATCCCCTATCGCATCGGAATACATGATTCCTTCGCTCGTTAACCGCAGCAATACGGGGCTTAGCTCTGCAAGGCCTGTGCGCTCCAACAGCTGCAATTCCGGATAATCATCCAAGGGCTTGGTGCCAAAGCGGGAGGTGTAACTGTCCAAGGTAAGCCCCTCCGTGTGCAGCAAAGCCTTGAGAATAAACCGGCGCTTCTGCTCGTCCTCGCTCAATACGATTCCATAATCCGCTGTTGTGTAATCCTGGGTCGCCACATAGTCGGCAATGATACTAGCGGTTGCGGAACGGCCGACACTGTATCTGGAAGAATAGTGTACAGATTGGGTATAAGAGCGGGCCCCGCAGCCGAGCCCTATCATCCCTTCCTCTTGACAGCCGTAAGGAAGCAGCGGTTTAGTCGAGCCCGCCTCCGCTTTCGCAAATCTGCGCATGGAATACTGGGTGTATCCTCGTTCCATCAGTCGGTCGCGTGCAGCGGTATAGAAAAGCAGCCTTCGGTCCTCTCCGCTCTGCCTGATTTGTTCAGGTTTCACAATCGTATGCTCGCGCGTGTATAAAGGATATAAGAAGATTTCTTCCGGTTCATAAGACAGTGCCTGATCCAGCGAGTACAACCAGGAGTCGATGGTTTGACCGGGAAGTCCATAAATCAGATCCAGATTCAGAATAGGGAAGGCGTACTGTTTCAACAGATTCAGTGCCCTTGCAACTTCCTGGGGCTTTTGCGGACGGTAGATCGCTTCCGCTTCCGCCTCGATGAAGCTTTGAATCCCCATGCTGACACGATCGACCTGACGGGTTTTCAGTATGGACAGACGTTCCGTTGTGACCGTCTCAGGGGACGTTTCTACGGAGATCGATGTTTTGGATGAATCCATCCCTGCCGCATCTTCAGCGATGCGAAACAACCGATCAAGCTGATACGGCTCCAGCAGCGTCGGAGTACCTCCGCCGATCGCAAATCGGGCAATGGGCTTATGCCGGATGAAGGAAGACCATTGATAGGCTTGTCTCTCCAATGCATCGACATACTCGGCATGTACATCCGCCCTCTTGTCGGGCAGCGTAAACAAATTGCAAAATCCGCAGCGGGCTCCGCAGAACGGAATATGCATATATAAAAAAAACGTGTCTGCCGGTTCCTGGCTCCACAGCTCGGATAAGGGCAGCTTCGTCTTAAACTCACGATAAGAAGTTTTATGAGGATAAGAGTACAGATAAGACCGATATGGCTCTGATGTAAGGCTATCCTTCCAGCTGCGAAGAGCCTCGGGATTCTGAAGGAGATCCGAGTATTCGGGATAAACCGGATGGGTCATTATGATCGGCTCCTTTCACTGTTATAAAATGAATTCACGGTACGGCACATTCCAGACGACTTCATGCGCAAGCCGATGACCGACATAACCGTCCTCGCCGTAGGCAGTGCCATGATCCGAGAAGGCCATGCAAAAAACAGGCCGCTCCCGTTCACGCAGAGCTTGAAACAGCCGGCCAAGCTCCCCGTCGACATACCGAAGCGCGGCGCGCTGCGTTTCTACGGAATCCTTCTTCGCTCCCGGAACGTAATAATGGTTCGGTCCGTGGATGGCTGATATATTCATAAACAGGAATAGCCGTTCTGTTGTTGGCGATTTTTGCAGCAGCTTGATGGCGTGATTCACCTGATGCTCTGTGGAACGAGGATTCGTGACGCCGAAGGTCATCCGCCAGTAGCTTTCTTGAAAATATCCGGGAAGCACTTTCGCGAGCGGAACCTTTTTCGTAAAGAAAATGACCCCGCCGATGCAGATGGTGCGATATCCCTCAGCCTGTAACCCGGATACGATATCCGTGGAATCAAATTGCCAGGTGTACGGATGGGTCTTGAGGCCGGTATTTTTGGAATGAAACAGCCGTACATGCTCGGATTTGTTCGTGTTTGCCGGCGTAGGCAAAAACCCTCCAAAAAAAGCGTGATGGGCCGCATAAGTGAAGCTGCCCGGCGTATGGCGCTTTTCCCAATGTCCGCCGCAGCACAAGTTAGGACAATGCTCCTCCTCTAATACAGCCGCATCGTAACGCAGCGTATCCAGAGTAATCATGACAATATCATGACTCCCGACAATCTCATTCATGTTAACCATCTTGGTGATCCTCTTTCATTGTGTTAGTCTCGAAGCTGCGAGTTAGTGCTGTCTACTGGATAATCCTACCCTATCGGGCTTCGCAGAGACGTTTTTATCATTTCCCACTCGTAGGTGTCATGCCCTTCGTAGCGGCTATGGTATAGCAAATCTCCGAACGGATTGACATCCAGAATGTATGGCCGGAGGGCTCCGCTGCTCAATAATACGTCGATGCCTGCAACGCTGGAATGAGAAAAGGCCGCCAATGTCCGTTCCGCGCAATGACGAACGGTAGATTGAAGGTCGCGGGACAATTCTATCTCCGTAAAACTCTTGCGCTCGCTGTCCAGATGAAGATTCGTTATAGGGGTCCTGCTGACCCTGGCAATGCCGTGGCACGCTTCTCCCTTAACGACCAGCTGCCTGATATCGAAGGTGCAGTCGCGATAGGACGCTTTGGGAATCCACTGCTCGGTATGGGCGCCGTGCCCCAATAACCAGTTAACCATTTGAGGGATAGAGGAACCGTCTCTATTATTCGCCAGCTTTTTTACATTATAGAACACAGGAGGTCTCGATTGATAATTCTCTACTCGCAGCGTCGTCACCGCGGACTCCGCACCCGTAACCGGATTCACCTGATAAGCAATAACTCCGCACGCTCCGGAACCGGCAGCGAGCTTGATGAAGATTCGATAGATTCGTTCCTTGCTCATGAGCTCTCTTAACGTCTGATAGTCTGGAATCAATTCCGGCGATGCCAATCTTCGTGGAACCGGTAAGCCTGCCTCCGATAGCACCTGATAGGTATATCGCTTATCGAACATGGCCGCAATGTCCTGAGGGGCATTCATCCATTCGGACTCCAATCCTAGCTGCTTCGCTTCCCTGTCCAGACGGGATAACAGCCGGCAATAGCCGCGAAACCATTGCGATGGGTGATAGAGCTTCCCCTTGCTTTCCTTCAGATTGAGGGCTATTCTGGCGGACATAGGCTGAAAGGGCCGATCTCCAAACCTTATCCAGCGGTCATCCGAAGGATCCGCTTCCGCATCCGGGGCGCCAAGCGCAATCAGATCACGTTCCACCCCGAAATGCTCCCCCGGTGCGTCAAGTCTCAGCAGAGGGGGCTCCTCTGCTGACATCCTGTGCATTAAAACCGTCGAGGTCAAGGAGGCTCTTCCCTGAAGCAGATCTTGGTAGCTCAACAGAATGGCTGGAGGCAACCCCAGCTTGGCTCTTGCTGCCTGAAGCCCGGTTGTTCTTCGATTACCGGGGTTGCCAATCAGAATCATTTTCCGGCCCATTGCTACTCCGTCAAAGCCGGATAGCGATAATCATCTTCATCATCGGCAGCCTGCTGGTCGCTTGTATCTACGTTAAGCCCGCTCTGATTCCAGCGCTTCATCATCTCATCGGACATGTAGTGATAGTTAAGGTCAAGCAGCTTCAGCTTCTTAACCCTTTCGCTGTTAATTAGAGCCTCAGCTCCCTTATCTGTCAAAGTCCCCATCGAAAGGTCAAGCGTATGTAATTGATCCAGAATAGGGGCATCGGCCAACGCAATGGCAATTTCATCCTGGATTTCACTGTCTTTAAGCCCGAGATAAGTAAGCTCAGGGAATTTGCCCGGTTCAATGAGAGGGAGAACATCCTCCAGACTGCCGTCAAAACCGTAATTATCCACCCCGAGATAAAGCTCCAGTTTTTTCAGCTTTTTCAAGCTTCCTTCGCTGATGCTGGCAATAACATCCTTCCCGAGCCCGCCGCAAATGATAGTAAGCTCCTCCAGCTTCTCATGACGAGCCGGATTCAGCTCGAGTCCGGTGCTTCCTTTAATAGTGAGAGATTTGAGCTCCGGATAAGCTGTTAATAGAGGCGCAAGGTTGGACTGGTTGATCCAGGAAACCTCGCATTCTTCATAGCTCATGTCACCAATAAACAGCTTGGTGAGGCGCGGAAAGCGGTCCTTCAAACGGACGAGGGCCTCCACGACCTCGCTGGAATCATTCTCGTAGGCTCCGCCCCAATCTCCAATGATGAGGCTTTCCAGCTGCGAGGCCTCTTCTTTATTGGCAAGCTCTTCTATCAGCTCTACCATATTGACACCATTCTCGTACTGATCATAATCGACAACTAGTTTAAGTTCGGACATAAGGAACCTCCTGGTAATTTATACTAACCTTGTATCCATTATAAAAGCCGTTTACTAGAGTTTCAAATGTTCCACATATTAATTCACATCGCCAACGTAGATCCCTTGAGGAACCAAGCCTTCAGCTGTCTAACTCTCCCCGAGTAGTTAGCTGCTTCTCCAGAACATCATTTTCTAATAGTGCAAATAAAAAATGGATACTCGGGGTAGGCTTCGTACCGTTGCATACGGTCAAGCTGATGACCGGAATGGTCTATGTACTGCTCCAGGAATCCTTGAGCATTATTCTTTAGCCTGGACATAAACATCAATGCTCCATCCTGCTTCAACAGGTTTATGCAGGAATCCAGGCACTTATGAATATCACCGGATTCCCTGGCTGTAGAGCCGATTAACGTTACAAGATCAAACTGTCCATCAGATATGCTGGTCTCAAAAATACTCTCGCAGACGGCTCTAGAAGGATTCGGGTGACCTTCTCTCTTTTGGCGGTAAGCAAATAATTCACACAAGTCCGGGTCAATGTCGATACTCGTCAAGCCCCCTTTTCCATTTAGCCAGTAGCCTAGATAATCATCCCAATCTCCGGTGCCGATTCCTACATTACATACCTAAGAGACCAGCCTTAACCTCAAATGCTGTTCTAACGTAGTCCCGAGTCGCCAGTTCCGTATAGAGGCAAGCGGGAGAGCTGTTCCATTCCCCGGCTTCCGGGCTTCTCAGATTCAAATAATACTGAAACAGCCGATCATCCATGTTCATTCCTATCCCCTCCCGCACAGGTTTAAAACAACAAAAGCCGCCGTACTGGGATGCCGGCAGCCTCTCAAGATGTTTGTTATTTTGTGTTAGTCAATTTGTTTCACCGATTGATCTTTCGCTGATACGAATAAAATATGGTTGTCATAGGCAAACAGCCGCGTTATCGAATCGGTGACAGATAACTGCAGCTTTCCGGTTTTATCAAGTACCTTAAGCCCGTAATCTCCGCCTGCGGAAATTTTACAGATCAATTGATCGTTCATACGTTCGACGCTTTCCAGCGATTCCTCTACCAACAGGGTATCCGTTTGCGACGGTTCAGCTTTATACAGACGAGTTGATCCATTGGCATCTTGACTTATATAAAACAAATTGCCGTCAATTTCATCATACCAATTCCCTGCCGGGTTATGAGATACTTTCTGCTCCCCGGTTCCGTCCAGATTGGAGGAATACAAGAAATGATCCTCATCCTTCACATAATACAGCTTATTATGGATTATTTTAAAATGACTCACCGCTGCATTAACGATCTTATCCATTTCATTCGTTTTCAAGTTCAAGCGGTAGATCTGATTAAGCTGCCCCTTATTCAAGTCAACCGGATAAGAGGACGCCATAATATACGCGTTATCCCCGATCACAGTCGTCGAGCGGTTGCCCCCATAACCATCCGCAATATGCCATCCATAAATGAAATTCGGATTGCCAATGCTTTTGCCGTTGGCCGCGTCTTCTCCATCTGGCACCAGGATGAGATTATTTCCACTTGGTGGAACGGATAGATTGACGATCAGATTGCCGTATGAGGTGCTTTTGATATCGAAATATCCCCGATGTACCTGTTCGGCCGTTCCGTCCTCCTTCACTTTGCAGTAGACATCCGATCCCATTATCGCCCCGCCGTTATGATAGGAAAACCATAGACCGTCGTCCTTTATAAAAAAATCCAACTGCTTATTGAAGCCGTACGACGTACTTACTTCATACGAATACACCAATTGGGTCTTTGAGGTATCTTGTACTGGAGCTCTGTATATCTCGTTCGTAGTTCCCGTAGTTTTTACGAAATAATAATAATCTTTATACAAAGCAACATCATTATCCCCGGCATAATCCGGCAGCGGTACGGCAGCTACCTGCGTATTATCGGATCGGATCGAGAGTCCGGTGGATGCATTCCAATCATATTGCCATCCGAACTCGTCATGAGCGAATTTCCAGGTCAACGGGAAATAAATGATATCGTTATAGCTTAATAATGGATAGGGCTCCGTTGCATTGTTTATTTTTTTATTATTAATAGTTATATCGAAATCAGGTATGGTTGCCTTCATGCTCGTAGGGTTTTTACGGTTCGTCTGATAGGCCTCGTAAGAGGAAGCTACCTTGTCTTTGGCGATGCCTAGTCCTTCCTTCGTTGACCAGTCGGTTTTTAAACCTAGAAGCCGGGAGTCATACCAGGTCATTGGAACATAGGTGATGTCCTTATAAACCAATAGCGGATATTGGCGGTAGGGATTATCGACTTGATTACCGTTTAATTGAACGTTGAAGTCGGGCAAAGATACCCGAACACCGGTATCCGCCGCGAAGCTGTTCCAGGGAGCAGCTCCCGTACTTATGCATAAGGCCAAAAGACCGACCCATAGATATTTTTTCTTCATCGCTTGTAACCCATCTCCTCTCGATGTTCAACCCTTAAGCATTAGACGCCGAATCGTTTGCTTTGTTGCACCTCGGAACTTCATTCTGCAGTTATGTGTTCCCGTCGTAATAGAGATGCTCTAAGGTAACGACCCGCGAGAGACCTAAGGCTTCCGCCACCTTGATGGATGCCCTGTTGCTATCGAGAACCTGATATCTTGGGGTAAGCTTCCTCTCCAACAGCCGATTGACAGCTTCGGCAGCCACCCTTCTTGCATAACCCTTTCCACGTTGGTCATCACGGGTAAAGACAGCTCCGATCTCCCATACATTGTCATAGTTGTAATAGGTCAAGCACGTACTTACCGGTTCTCCCGCTGTATAGAGGGTGTAAGATCTGGCTCCACGCTGGAACATGGCCAGTAATTCCTGCCGGTCATATCCGTTATTCATCCATAGCGAAACCAGGCTTTCATTATAGCCGCTTTCTTCAATGTCCCCGGAGATCTCCATGTTGGGAACGGGAACCAACCGGGAATAGGTATAAAAAGACCGCACGAATGTTACCTTAAAATGTGCCTCGATACACTTGCGGTACTCCTCCTTCTGGCATTTAAATATCAAAGGCTTCCCAAGAGGCAGCCCGCCCAACAGCTCATCCATTAGTCCTTGCTCCGATCCGGCGATCATAATAATGGATTCCGCCTCCGGATAGCTTCTGCGATCATAGGTTGAGCAGGATACTGGCAAGCATAGGGTGAGCGCCCACTCCTCTCCCCGCTCCAACAGCCTGCATTGTATGGAATCTCTGTAAGCTTCCAGCATCTTAAGCATCGTGATATTCTCCAGAACATGGCCGCTTAAAAGTTGCACCACCCTCTGCAGCTTACTGGATCGTCCCATTCCCCCGTCAGCCCCTTTATCAGCTGAGTTTAAATAGCTCTATTTCATAGAGTCCAAATCGGATTGTGTGATATCGTACTCCCATCTTACAAACCGTGACGGCTTGTTAAGATATTGGGGCTCGCTTATTCCCTCCGTCCAATATGTTAAGGAGTCTCGAAGAATGATTTGCGCAGCATATTTCCCGGGAGCTACGAATCGGCCATCCAGATCCTTCAAATCCCAGACGGGAAGCTTGGCATCATACCACGCATAGACCGGTACCGTTCCCTCCAACGGAGCCAGCTTATGTTGAAACAAAGGCCGATCCCCGGCCGGTTCCACCTTGACGATTTGATATTCGATGTGGAGCGGCTCTATGCGGATCGGCTGTTTTCCTTGGTTTTTAAACTGCAGGCTATGCACCAGCCCTTTGCGTGCCGGATCCAGCCTCCCCATCCCGAACACCAGCCCTTCATCCATTAACAGCATCCCATCATGGTAGCCTGTAGTTGTCGTCATGGACCATGAATCGTTTACCCGTATCCGGTAGGACTGCATGTCGCCACGAACATGAATCGTTTGATTCAGCGGTACGATATCCCCCTCCTGAAAATCGTTAAAAAAGTCCATATCCGTTGAACCGATAATTTGGTCTTGCTGGTCCAGTATATCCAGCTGTATTTTTTTATTGGATAAATCTTTATTGACTCTTAAAAATCCACTCATTTTGAGATCTGTAAATCCCGTTTGATTATTCTTGCCTGCATATTGGATGCTCGGATGAGCCAAGCTTACGTAGCCCTCCGGATCCTGTGAGGTGAAGTCGGACTCCGACATCCCGGCGTAAATATCAATGATATTCTTCGTCCCATCGGCCGTTGGACGATATTGAACCGCTGCTCCCATAGCTTCCGCGAAGGCCCTTAAAGGGATGTAAGCTTTGTTATTGTAGTTGATTACGGGGTCCTCGTTCTCGTGGATTTCCTTGACGGAGCCGTTCAGGAGAATGTGTACTTTGCTGGGGAAAAGCATGGCCTGAATCGTATCCGAAGCAGCTGCCGCCGTACATAACGACAATCCTATGCCTGCACATAATCCGGTGAAAAAAGAAAGTCTGCCCATTGAAACCGCTCCTTTCATGCGTTCTGAAGCATGCCGTTTCCATAGGTATAGACGCGGGGTAAAGGCTGTTGGTTTCTATGTATTCCCAAAAATAACAAAAACCCGCTAATAAGCGGGTTAAGTCTATGTTACAAGTTAGTCTGCCAATTCCACATTATGGTACACTTGCTGAACATCATCCAAGTCTTCCAGGGCATCGATCATTTTTTCAAATTGAGCTTGTCCCTCTTCCGGCAGGGTGACGAAATTTTGTGCAAGCATAGTGACTTCAGCAACGGTAAATTCCTGGATGCCGGCATTTTTGAAGGCTTCCTGTACGGCATGGAATTGATCCGGCTCAGCATAGACGATCACGTTCTCGTCCTCTTCGATGACATCACGAACATCGACATCGGCTTCAAGCATGATTTCGATGACTTCGTCTACAGTTTTCTCAGCAACGCCAATAATAGCCGTAGAGTCGAACATATACGCAACGGAGCCGCTTACGCCCATGTTGCCGCCGTTCTTGCTGAAAGCGGCGCGCACGCTGGAGGCGGTACGGTTAACGTTATTGGTCAATGCGTCAACGATGACCATCGAGCCGTTCGGTCCGAACCCTTCATAGCGAAGCTCTTCATAGGTTTCTTCAGAGCTTCCTTTAGCCTTATCTATCGCGCGGTCAATGATGGATTTGGGTACATTGTACGTCTTAGCCCGTTCAAGAACGACTTTCAACGCTCTATTAGATTCCGGATCCGGCTCGCCTTTTCTCGCAGCTACATAAATTTCGATACCGAACTTCGCATAAATCCGACTCGTGTTGCCGTCCTTCGATGCTTTTTTCTCTTTAATATTATTCCACTTGCGGCCCATACTGTTCCCACTTTCTTAATTTATTCAATAACATTATAACCGATTTTGTTATAGATTTGGACTTGTTTGATGATTATTCAAAAAATTGAAGCTGAATTTGTTATATAAACTGACATAGACGGCTGCTGTTCCCTGGTTTCCTATGTATTGCTAGAGCTTGAATTCAATATAGTCCATTCTCATATTCACCTGCAAGAGCAGCTGTTCGGCCATATATTCCGCAGAATATTTGAAATTGGTTTCGGCCCAATACATAATAACGCCTATCGTAGCCGCCATACGGTAGCTGAGCATGATTTCATAATCGATAGGAGTATCGCTTTCCTCCATTTCGATATGCATGTCTTTTCGCATCGACTCACGCAATAAATCATAGAGCTCCAGGACCATCGCCCTGTCTACAGTTAATAGCGCCTTAAACTCATCCTTATGTTGTTCAATATGCTCGAACAGCTGCAAAGCGGAAGGCATAATTTGTGTCGCATCCACACGTTTGAGCCCCTTATAAGGCTCCAGCAGCGCTTCTGACATGCCTTGCAGAAACTCATCATGAATAGCCTGGAGCAGCTCCTCCTTCCCAATAAAATGGTTATAAAAGGTGCCGCGGTTATAGTCCGCCTGGTTCGCAATATCGAGAATCGTAACGGATTCATAGCCTTTGTCTAATATCAGCTTCACAAATGCAGATTTGATAGCTTGGCGAGTTCTCTTCGCCCTTCGGTCGATCTGAACCTCTGTCACTAAGCACTCACCCCATGAATGTAATGCTCTTATTATAACCATTTTGCGATGCTCATGAAATTCGAATGTAATGGCTGCCGGACATTCAACACCGGGATAAGACTCTGTAGAAAATCTATGAGTTTTTGAACAACGTCTACTCCCTATGTTCATTACATGACACGCCGCCGGGGATTGATTATTGTAGGCTTGGCCGGATGAGAGGTAAGCTTAAGAGGAAGTCAGTTAACAAAATTCTATTCATTCTATATACAGGGAGCGATCATATATGAGCACAACACAAGTGAAAACGGCTGTCATCACCGGTGCCGCCGGCGGTATCGGAAAAGAGCTGGCCCGCCGGTTAGCAGAACGCAAGCTGAACCTAGTTCTCGTCGATTTAAAAGAAGAGGCCCTGCGTGACGTGATTCAGGAGCTGGGCTTGAATGAATCCAATTCGCTTGCCGTAGCGGCTGACGTATCTAAAGAAGAAGACGTGCAAAACTACGTGAACAAAGCGGTTGAGAAATTCGGTGCCATCAATTATTTTGCCAATAATGCCGGTATTGAGGGGCCAGCAGGACTGATTGAGGAGCAAAGCGTCAAAGCGCTCGATCTTGTATATAACGTCAATGTGAGAGGCGTATTCTTGGGCCTGCACTATGTGATTCCGGTAATGAAAAAACAGAAGTCCGGCGCTATCCTCAACACCTCTTCGCTTGCCGGTCTCATGGGAGCACCCGGAATGTCCCCATATATCATGTCCAAGCACGCGGTTATCGGACTTACCCGTGTTGCGGCGAATGAGCTGGCCTCATTCGGTATCCGGGTCAACGCCGTTCTTCCAGGAACGATTAATACCCGGATGATGCGTCAAATCGAAGCAAATTCCGGTCATGCGGAAGATTATAAAGCGGCGAATGAGGCAGCCACTCCACTGGGACGATACGGTGAACCACAGGAAGTAGCTGCTGTCATGAACTTCCTGCTGTCGGAGGAAGCTTCCTTCGTGACCGGTTCACTGTACACCGTTGACGGCGGTATGATAGGACAATAAGCAGACGTTCCCTCTACCGACCGAAATTTCATTTCTTAGTATACCCTGGTTAAAATTTAAACCGATGCTTGCCATAAGGAGCTGCTGCAAGGCTCCCGCAAGCATCGGTTTTTTCTATGATTTTGGCCTCGGAGGTTGACTCCATCTGCGGATTATCTCTTGCGCATTAATAATAGCTCATGCAGGTAGCATTTCCGTATTTCACCGTCAAATCCTTCATCCATGAGCCGACCGATGCATTGGAACAATCCTTGCCGCTCTTTCTCACCCATCATTCGATGATCCGAATAAGTGGATAGCAGATCCAGATACTGCTGCCGGTTATATACTTCCTCCTTGACATAAGTTCGTCTGACAGACGGATCGAACCATTCATTCGATTCTGCCCCGTAGGATTCAGGTTGGAGTTCTTCGATCCGGGGAAGGGTGAACTTGTTTGCCTTGTTTGTCTTGAACTGCTCATAACACAGCTGTACTTGTTCAAAAAAAGCCTGATCCCCTCCCGCTACATGATGATACCGAATGATGGCCAGATGACCGCCCGGGCGCAGCAGAGAGGCAATCTTTTTAAACCGAACCTCAGGATCAAGCCAATGAAAGGCTGTCGCTACGACTACAAGATCATAGGTAGCTTCAGAAGGTGCTTCCCATTCTTCAAAGGCTCCGACCTGGATCTCCACACCTCTGAACTTAGCCAGCTTACACCGCGCTACCAGCGCCAGCTCCTCCCCCAGCTCGACTGCAGTCACCCTGCAGCCCCGTTGAGCCAAATGAAGGGTAGCTTTGCCCGTACCGGCGGCGATTTCGAGCACATCAGACCCGGAGTGGCATCCGGATAGCCTAAACAGCTCTTCAAACAGCTCGTCCGGATAATCATTTCGTGCACGATCATAGAGCTCCGCTACCTCGTTAAAGGTCTTTTTCAATTCTTCGGCCATCACACACTCTCCTTTTTTAAAAAACCTTATGTTGAACACTGAGGAGGGTTGATAAAACAATTGTTAACATAATATTTATTATGTTATCTATTTCATGTGATATTCTACCAACTGGAAAATGTAAGTCAGGGAGCTTGTATAGAATACCATTTATTGTGTAGATTGACAGCTCCTTTTTTTATTCTCTCTGAATGATAAAGAGCCCCGATTTTCGGAGCTCCGAATCCTATCTAACTACCGGATTTTCCAATCACTTTTCCATCTTTATCTTCGATTGAACCAGATTGTTCATCTGTTCATCCGCTACTCGCAGAGCCGTGTTGATATCCGCCTCTTTCTTTAAAACGCTTTCATAAGCGTCAATAACGATTTTATTCGTATCACTGCCGGTATACACCGGAGGTTTATTGACGGATGGTTTCAATCTAGGGATACTGCTGAGGTTATAGGTTTTGCCCGCAAATTCCGGAATGCCTTTGCCGAACTCTTGTTTAACTTGCTCATTGGCCAGCACGGACATCTTCCCGTTCCTAGCCATATTGAGCTGCACTTCGTCCGATAAGATGGTTTCTATGACAAGGAAGGCGGCATCCTTGTTTTTACTGCTTGACGTGATAGAGAAATTCGGCGTATCCACTCCGGTACTGTAACCCATCTTGTCTTTATGCTGCGGATACGTTACTACATCCCAGTTCACATCTGGAGCTTTGCGAAGCGCATTTAACGTACTGCTGTAACCTGCAATCATAGCAAGCTCACCCTTAAGAAAGGCAGCCTGGTTATTTCCAAAGTTGATCGTATTGAACGGTTCGTCCGAGTTACCCGGATAATTGTAAATATAATTCCACAGCTCGAAGGCCTTCTTCCAAGGCTCCGTCGCCATGATCGATTTATTATCCTTGTCCATTTGATACAGGTTGATTTGAGCGGCCATACGAGCCACTCCATCGGGGAAGAAGCCGCGGTATTGGATGCCGTCAAAATTCCTGGTTATTTTTTTACCCAAATCGCCGACCTCTTCCCAGGTCATTCCGTCTTTAGGGTAAGGTACGCCGAATTTGTCAAACAGCGTTTTATTATAAAACAGCGCGAATGCATTATTGTAAGCAGGCAGTCCGCCTAGAAAATCGCTCCTTCCATTCACTTTGATATAGTCCAAAAATTCAGGGATAATCCGGTTCAAGTCGAGGTTGTACTTCTTGATGAGAGGGTCCATATTGTACAGGAGGTTCAGATCTTTAAGCTGAGGGAGTGTGCTTCCATAACCCATTACAATATCGGGGATATCTCCCGCTGTAATCAGTTCGTTCAATCCGAAGCCCTTTTCTGAAGTGTTGATATACTGCACCGTAATGTTTGGGTACTTCTTGGCTAAAGGGTCCATTATATAAAGCTTTAACTCCTCATCCGTGAACAACCCCCTGCTTCCCGCCAGCTTAACGGTAACAGGATCTGAACTAATTTTCGGCGGTGCGGTGCTGTCCTCAGTCACTTTGGTTCCTCCGCCAGTACATCCAGATGCAATAAGCGCAGCGGCAGCCAACATCATACCAGATCGTTTCCATACATATCCTCTCATTGGTTTAGACCTCCCTGTATTGATAAATAAATAGGAACTGCTTAGTACTTATTCTACACAGCATGAAAAAACGCCACTATGGAGAAACCCCATCTTCATATGGAGAAAAGAAGGAAAGTATAGCGCTTTCATTTTTTATTAATATCATTTATTATTAATATCATTAACTATATATCGCTGATGTGAAAGAATAATCTATGAATCTACGAGCCGCCGAGGGGTCCTCAAACGAAAAACAGGCTGCCTTCCAGCAGCCCGCCTTCGCCACGATTATTAATGAGATTAATTATTTTTTTTGATTGCCTGTCCATTGAAATGGCATTGTGTCAAAGAACAAATTCGGGTTGACCGGAACATTATGTGCCCAGAATGTAAAATGCAGATGCGGTCCCGTAGAGAAGCCTGTCGATCCGACAAGCCCTATAATATCGCCCTTCTTCACCTTGTCTCCCGTCTTGACCCGCAATTCCGACATATGAGCATATTGGGAAAACAAGCCCATTCCATGGTCAATATAGATAGAGTTCCCCGTCAAATAGAGATTGTCCGCCAAAGCCACAACGCCATCATTGGTCGCTTTAATGGGAGTCCCCTGCTTGGCGGCCAGATCGAGCGCCAAATGCGAGCCGCTCAGCTTCCCGTTTACATAGCGGGTGTGGCCGTAAGGTGTCGTAAGCACCCCCTCGACCGGTTTCAGGAAAGCGGAATCGAATAAAAATTCAGGCTGCGAACGGCTTCTTGCCGCATCAATTTTGACTTGGTCTGCTTCGATTCGTTTGGTATCCTGCCTCATGCTTTCCAGCTGTTCTGAGACCTGAAGATACTGCTTGGGGAAATTTTGGCTAGTGACCTTCAAGATTTGATCTCCAATAGGATAATCTCCAGGCTTCATATTGGCTGGAATCGGTAAATAGGTGAAATAACCTGCGCCAAATGGCTCCAATGAATAAGTCTTGCCCTGCCATTCCAGCTTATCCGGTTTACTGTGGCGAACAAGCACAGCGTCTCCCTGATTGACGGTTTCAGGCAGCAGCAGCCATTCCGACTGAAAAGCGAGCTTGGCTTGATCCAGGGAGGCATACAGCCGGGATTCCTTGTTACGCTGCTCAAGCAGAAGCTTTTCTTGGGTCAGAGCTTCCTTAACAGCTCCCGTAACTTCCGAATGCCAGCTGACACCGCCATCCGTTGTGAGCAGCAGCTTGCTCCCCGCCTCCCCGGTATCATTAACAAGCGCCCATCCTACCCGATCCGTCATGAACTGGAGCTGCTTTACAGGGTATTCTTTAGTCTCAACCATGATAGTTGACAGAACCTTAGGCTCCTTCAGGAAGCGGAACTCCCCATTCTCCGAACCTTCGGTCGAAACGGAGGCCGGTACAGCCGTCATCTCTGACAAGGTCCAGGATTCGCCCCCATTGGTCGTTTCCATTACGTGATCTTCATACCTTATCCACCCGTGAAACAGGTCCGTCATGGCAAATTCAATCGGCAGCTTCACCTTCGGAGGCTGTGGAGCCGTCTGCTCTTGCGGACGAAGCGGGAGTACCCAACGCTCCCCGTCCCATAAGGAATACACCGTTGCTCCGGCCGCCGATAAGGCAAACAAGCCCAGCAGAAGCAGCCTATACTTTATTTTCCTTGCTTTATGAGCCGCGGTTCGACTAGTATGCTTTTGCACCACCATTTCCCCCTTTCTACTCTGTGGTGGTCTCTCACGCCCAAAGCCTTTCTACGTTCTCCAATTTATTTCCATCAAAGGTTAGCTTATAGATATCCGGCTTCGACATCTGCTCCCAAAATTCGAATCCGTAGGCTTCGTTATAGTAATTCATTATGATCGTCATAATGTTTCCGTGGGTCCCCAGGACTATGTTGTTTCCCTTCTGCTCCTCCAGCAGCTTCTCAATGACTGGAATCGCTCTTTGCTGTGCCTGACGGGTTGACTCCCCGCCTTCGAGTGCGTAATCCTTGTCTTCGAAGGATCGGCGGATAGCCTCCAGCAATACGTCCCATGGCGCCTTTGTATCCAACCCTTTGATGGGCCGTTCGATCAGCTCGTCATATTCGATGACTGGGATGTTTGCTTGCTCTGCCAATGGCTGAACGGTTTGTATAGCCCTGGTATACGAGCTGGACGCAATATAATGGACCTCAATAGTTGAAAAAATACTTGCAACCCTTCGAGCCGCTGCCATGCCTTCCTCCGAAAGGCCGCGACTCTTTTCTTTACCGAATTCAAATGGGGATTCCGCATGCCTTACCATATACAAATTCGTTCTCATGCTACCTCCTGCAAACAGGGTATCCGAATCGAAAGAGCAAAATATGCATAGACAGGAGCGTTATGTCGGCCGTTTTCATCACTCAATCGGGCTTGCCGGCTCCGGTTTCTTCCGATGATGTTAAAGCGACCTACAAGAATGGCGTTCTGGAAGTACGCATGCAATTTCGAAACCGGTATTTAAGAAAGACCAAGTTGATCTGAAGATTTGGTCTTTTTTTGTCCTTTTTCGTTCCGGATTGAATACTTACTTCTCCCCTAGCCGTGGAATTTCCTGCCAAGTTGAAGTTTATTCTCTTATTCTTCCAGTTTGGAACCGTTTTCCCGGGCATTTGCGGAAAAATCGTCGGCCTCTTCCCTGTATTCACCCGAAAGCATATAGTACATCAGCGATGATGTAGGAGGCCTCAGAATGGGATACAGGAACAAAGTAAAATTCAAATGGGGGAAGCTGGGAAAATATCGTTTTATGAAAAAATACAGCTCTATCCGTCCCTACTTGCCTGATACAAGGCTTGCAACGAAAGCGAATATCGGCTCTATGCTGGAGAAATACGGTACGGTTTATTTAAAGCCCGATGAAGGCGCCTCCGGCTATGGAATCTATAAGCTGACCAAAAAAGGAGATCAATACATTTTGCGGAGCGGTACAACGACAAGATATTATCATTCTCTTGATGCGGCATACCGTCCCCATCACCAATGGTTCACCCGTTACAGATATGTCGCACAGCAAGGAATCCGGCTCCTACAACATAACAAGAGGGCCTTCGATCTTAGGATTATGGTACAAAAGAACAAAGATAAGCAATTCGAGGTTACCGGAATTATTGGCCGCTTGGCCAAACAAGGGAAAATTGTTACTAACTTTCATAGCGGCGGGACACCCCTGCCTGTCGAGAACCTGCTCTCCTCCCACCTAACGGGAGACGAGCAAGCCTCCTTTATTCAAACCATGGAGCAAATCGGCAAGGAAGCAAGCGTTGTGCTTGGACATAGCTACCGCAGCAATAAAGCGTTCGGAGTCGATATTGCCATTGACAACGACATGAAACCCTGGATTCTCGAGGTGAATACAAGACCGGATACAAAGATATTCCGAGCCTTGAAGGATAAAACGATGTACCGGCGAATCATGCAGTATGCCAAATATTAATCCTTCAGCATCAGCCCAATGTCTCTGTTTAGAGCATTGGGCTGATTTTTGCTGCATCCGCGTTTACGACTGTCTGGAAACGGTCAAGCCATGGCAAATGATACGAATGGAGTATGCCAGGCATTCACTTTTTTTGGAAGCATGGTATAAATAATTAATACAGTACGGGAATAGACTAAAGCATTACTTCACTAAGCGAAGGAGGCACCAGCCTTGTTCATCTATACCGTACAGCCGGGTGATTCATTGTATAGGATCAGCATAAAGTACGAAATTGACTTGGATCGGATTCGACTGGCGAACGGACTCTCCCAAACCAATATCGTTCCGGGGCAGGCTCTCCTGATCCCTCTCAACGTATATACGGTGCAGCCGGGAGATAGCATGTATTCTATCGCCAGAATGGCTTACGTCCCTTTCCAATCCTTGATCAATGCCAATCCTTCTGTCAATCCCAACGAATTGATGCCAGGTATGAAAATAACCATTCCCGACATATCCAATTACTATATTACTGCATTAGGTTATTATGCCCTTCGTTCCCCAGCCTTGGACCAGGCATTAATCAATGATTTTGCTCCGTATGCTACGTTCATCTCCCTATTTGAATATCACTTTTCATCGGACGGCTCTTTAAACTTTTTAGATGATTCAACGGCTATTCAAACAGCTTGGAGCCGAAGGGTTAACCCGCTGGCTACCATCACGAATTTGACCGAAACGGGGTTCAGTACCGAACTCACACATCAGGTATTAAATAATCCGACAGCCAGAAGCAATCTGATTAACAATATTTATTCGATTGTAACAACGAGAGGCTACGCAGGGGTCAATATTGATTTTGAAAGAGTTGCCGCGGAGGATAGAGATTTATTCTCCGGATTTCTTCGGCTTCTTAAGGAGCGGCTGCAACCAGAAGGGTATTGGATGACAATAGCGGTTCCTGCCAAAACAAGCGACGATATCCCTTGGCTGCTGGGCTACGATTATGGTGCCATCGGTTCGGTAGTCGATTTAATGTTTATTATGACGTATGACTGGCACCATGCAGCCAGCGAACCCGGTCCTGTAGCCCCTATCGATGAGATACGAAGAACTATAACGTATTCGCTCCAATATGTAAGAAGAGATAAGCTGCTAATCGGCGTCCCCTTCTATGGATACAACTGGGAAGTCCCCTATCAGCCCGGCTCTATAGCCCAGGCTCTGTCTAACCAGTCAGCCGTCGAATTGGCCATGCGCTTCCAAGTTCCTATACAATATTCTACTACATACCAGGCCCCTTATTTCGAATATGTCGATGAGAACGGTCAGCAGCATGTCGTATGGTTTGAAGATGCGAGAAGCGTCAGCATGAAAATGCTGTTAATCCGTGAGTATACGCTTCAAGGGGTGGGTGCATGGCAGCTCACCTTAGGCTTTCCGGAAGGTCCTTGGCTCTTAACCAACTTTTTCAGAGTCAAGAGGGTATGATTTTGTAAGCTGAAGGGGTTCCTCGAGCGTATACCGTAGTTTAACGGCGGGAACGTTTTTTGAGTTTCGTGTTATCTTTCTTTTGACTTTCAGGCTTCTTCTTGTCAACGAGGCTGATATTGGTCATACGCCATGGAGACTGCGCTGTATCCCGGCTGAAGGAAAAGCTGAATGTTCTTCCTTGCTTCTGTAGTCCTTTCCTTTCCATAGTGACCGATAATTGAAGATCCGCTTTCAGGGCGGAAGGATCAGGTTCGATTTCCGGCTTTGCCGGATTTCTTTTTTTCTTTGGCTGTTCTTTATGGACTTGAATGGACAACAAATTTTGCATTTCAGGAAGAACTTTATCCATGCTCTCTTTCGGTACTCCTTCCAAGACCCTTTGGATAATTCCCGCATCCTGATGATCTAACCCTTCGATAAAGCTTTCTGCAAGGATTCGGGGAGAAGCGGCAGCCAAAAAAGTATTCAACTCGCCTGCAGACTTATAGACCATCAATTGATGAGCCAGATCCGGGTGGTGCGATTTATGGGTCGTGCTGTCCAGAAAATGAACGCAGAAATGTCCTGAGAAATCATTATCGGGAATCCCATCCCCGCCGTGAGGCATTCCATTCATGGAAGCGGCTATCCATTCCTTGCCGGAATGGACCCATATCGCTTTGCGCTTCCAGCTCCAGCCGGAATGATATATTTGTTTCATTATGCTGGTATCCTTCTTGCTTATCGGCTGAACATCCGCGTGAGCGCTCCCGGCCCTGCGTTGTACTCGAAATGTCAACCCGGTTTCCACGTCCGTAATGGAAAATATGCTCTTTCTGGGAAATATCCGCTGGGCTTCCTTCCAGGAAACAAGCTTGCCATAGTGCTGTCCTCTAAGCTGCATCGCATATTGCTTCAAGGTCTCTGCCGCTTTATTCGGGAGGACCAGGTGTTTTGAACGTTCCTCGTCCCACAGTGCTCCTGATGCTTCCAACCGGAAATGGCGTTCTGGCTGGGTACGGACTACCACATACATATCTGTGAGTCCCGCAGGTGAAGGACCTTCTTCATAGCGCCCCTTTTTAAACGCTTGGGCTATCCCTTCATTGCGGATATCAAGTCTGCTCTCTATTTCAGCGTCTGGTGCCGTTCGCACGATAAGGCTGATAACCGGATCAGCTTGTTTTTTTTTGAAAAAAGCCATGGAGGGATGCCCACATAGCAAGGAAATCATCATTAAAGGAAGAAGTGCCAGGATCAAACGTTTATACAGCATGGAACCAATACCCCCATTTGAGAAGCCTAACATTGATATGTTTATCATTTTCAACAAAGGGCCGGGATATGTATTCCAATGATGCAGGCTTGAACTCTGTCTGCTGCACATTGCCCAGGAGAATCAAACAAAGTGTCATGATGGAATTTATTGGTGCATAGAATATAGCGAGGACCTCCTCCTTGCAGTCAACGGGAACAGTCAAAAAATAGACCATCAACTGATTCATTCAGCTGGTGGTCTATTTTTTGGAATCTGTTCTAGCTCCATCATGGGCCTATCGGTAAAGGAGCATCCGGCTTAAGCAGCTTCGATACGGTCACAAATTCCGCTTCCTTCGTCATGTCCGGGTAAGACTCCTTCAGGACGGAGGACGTGTTCTTGCCTGGACGGCCTACATGGCCTATGGCAATGCACTGATCCTGATGCTTCAATAAATCGAGTATTCCTCTCATCTGTTTCTTGATGCTGGACTTACTCGTTCGATCGTCCAGGAAAAGCTGATTCTCCAGTACCGGGACGCCAACCTGCTTCCCTACTTCAGCTGCAACACTCCAGTAATTCGTCTTGCTGTCGAGGAAAAACAGTCCCTTCTCCTTACAAATTTGCAGTACAACCTTCATTACCCGTTTATCCGCGGTAGCCTTAGAGCCCATATGATTGTTAATCCCTACTGCATAGGGTACATCGGTTATGGCTTCAAGCACTCTTTGGCGGATTTCATCCTCGGATTGCCTGGTAGTAATAACGCCTGGCCCTAGAGCTTCATGATTTGCTTTAAGCGGCTCCATGGGCAGATGAATCAGTACGTCATGACCAGCCTGATGAGCCCGTTCCGCATCCTGTCGGGTCGTGGGAAGAAACGGCATGACGGCGACCGTCAAAGGAAACGGCATGGTCATCATCTCTTCCGTTCCCTGCATCCCGTTACCCAGGTCATCAATGACTATAGCGATGCGTTTACTCGCAACGGAAGCTTGCGGCTCTTCACTTGCGTGTACCGTATACAGCGGGATGACCATGAGGATCATCATCAATGGCAGCCAGAACTTGCAATACTTCATCCTTAGCCCCTCCTTCCTCCTGGCCAGCTATTTTATTAACATGTCTCAAACACCGCCGTTTTATTTAGATGGACTTGCCCGTTTAATCCCTAATCGTATGACCTTGTCCTACATCCAGTTCCTTGAAGCCTGCCATCCCACTCAGCTTGTAATCGAATGATTGGCTTCCATCAAATGGATGATCGCTCTTGGATATTCCAGTACGATGCGCTTCGGATCCTTCAAATCCATTGCTCCCTGTACGGCATGATCGGAGAACTGGAGGCAGCGGAATTTTCCATTCACACCGTACAATTGAGTAGTTTCGTAAACACTGACTTCACTATAATCACTTGTTTCTCTTAGCAGCAGCTGCAATGATTAAACCTCTTTCGTTCGATATGTATGATGTTTTAATGTCCATAGCTATGAGCGTCTTCACTTAAGTACTGCATAATTGCAATTGCCATAAGAAGAAGTGCCATCGAGATGAGACTTAACCCCATCCACTTCATTCTGACCGAAGAGCTTCGCAGTAAACAGAACCTTACTCCAACAGCAAGGATCAATACAATTATTAAGGCGAACCAGATAAGGTCCATCATGAACAAGCTCCCCTCTTCAATGATTTCAGTCTCCCCTATGTATACATTCTAAATATGTAAAAATAGAGATAGATACAATAGATCTATCTCTCCTCTGAAACGATTCAGTTATCATTTGGGGCCAAATCGTTTGGCATTCCGTTCACGAGCGCGTTCGATTTCTACTTCGCGGTTCCGCGGATCAGCATTAGTTACCAGCGAATCCAGCAGCTTTTTGGCTGCAGCAGCCACTTCCTCCACGGCAAGCTGGAAGGCTTCCTCGTTGGCTTTGGACGGCGCTGTAAATCCGGATAGCTTTCTTACGAACTGAAGCGAGGCCGCTTCAATCTCATTCTCGGTGGCAGGCGGGTCAAAATTAAATAACGTTTTGATATTTCGGCACATAAGGCTCTCCTTTTATCTTGCTTATGATGCCATTGTACTATTATTGAATCGCTTTTGCATCCATATAAATAACTTCCCACAGGTGACCATCCGGATCCTGAAAGCTCCGGGTATACATAAAGCCATGATCGACAGGCTCCTGGGATACGCTTCCCCCCGACGCCAGCGCTTTGTCCACAATGCTATCGACATTTTCCCTGCTGCTGGCTGATAGAGCTATGATCACTTCACTGCTCTTCGCCGTATTTGCAATTTCCTTACTCATGAACGTCTGGAAAAATTCTTCTACAAGAAGCATCACGAAGGTGCGGTCGTTGATCACCATGCAAGCCGCATTATGATCCGTAAATTGAGAGTTAAATTCGAACCCAATTGCCGAGAAAAAATCGATCGCCCGATTCAAATCCTTCACCGGTAAGTTGACAAACAGATTATCAGATGTTAAAGCCATCTTAATCCCACCTTATTAAAATTTTTACTATAGGTAAACTTGAAAGAAACTTAGGAACCATGTTCCTGATAGGTATTACTTTACCATCAAACATCGATCGAGGTTTCTTATGGATTGCGGTATTTGGGCAAAAAAAAGCACTCATGGCTTCAATGAGCACTGGTTCCCGCCTCCAATTAATTCAAGATATCTGCTTATAATAAATCACGGTGGCATCCAGCTTCCCGTCGGCCGATTTGGCGTAATCCGGAATTCTCCCCGCTTGTATATAGCCTAAAGAAGCATAAAGATGATTGGAAGGATCCCCTTCTCTCGTATCTAGAACCAGTAAGGTTATTCCCTCCTCGAGAGCACGGCGTTCAGCCGTTTGCATTAATAATCTCCCAATCCCCTTGTTCCGGTAGTCGGGATGTGTCATTAATTTGGCCATTTCGGCTCGATGAAGGCCGTTCTGCTTGGGGCACAGCTGCAGCTGTACCGTCCCGGCAAGCTTTCGGTCCCATAGTGCAGCAAATAAGATCACGTTAGGATCCGTGACATTCCGCCAGTACTTCTGAGCTTCCTCATATGCCATAGGAGGCAAAAAACCAATCGATGCGCCGCCATCCACGACATCCACCAGCAGCTTAGACAGTTCGTCTACATGCTCCTCAACGGTTGATAGGGTTTCAATCTTTATTTGATTGCTCATCCGAATCCTTCCTTTTCCTCGAGCTCCACTAAGCCGTTCCAACAAAACCGAATCAGTGCGATGGGTCTGTATGCTGCCTTATTGGGGTTGAATTTTGCTAAGAAAATTACTCATTAACAGCGGCAGTGAAATCAAGATCGGAGGATCGTCCTGCCGCGCAGGATGCAGTGATACATGCTGATGAGGGATAACCGTATGAGGTCTGACGATGATGGGCTTCTTCGACCGGGTACGCAAGGTGGAATGCGGAAGCAGAAAATCGATGGCACGAGTCCCCCAAGACACCGAAGTGGCCATCAGGTAATAAACGCCCGGCTTCACATTACGAAAGCAGAACGAATCCGTAAATTTAACTAACGTACCGTACAATGGCATTCCTTCGGGAATCGGCTTAGTGAACAAGCCTACTAATACAACCCCGTCAAAAGGAACCTCCGCTTCAAATGATCCTGTTATTGTAGAAATAGCACTCGATGCCTGACTCTGCCTGGTCCAATGCTCCAGCCTATGTAACGTGCCTAAATGATCATCGGCTTGCAAAGCGGAATTACGGAATTCGGAGGGAGACACCCCTACTCTCTCGGTAAATCGTGTAGTAAATGTCCCTAGACTTTGCTGACCGATCTCCAGCCCGATATCTCGTATGCACATATTGGTAAGCAGCAGCAAGTCCTTAGCCTTTTGCAGCCTCAAAGAAGATACGTAATATAAAGGTGGGAGCCCTATCCGTTCCTTGAAAATGCGCGTGAAATGATAAGGACTATATCCGGCATATGACGCTAAATGGTTTAAAGGGAGAGGATCATATAAATGTTGATGGATATATGAAACTACCCCGTCGATTTCCGAATAACGCTCCGTACTCACTGCTTGACCCTCCATTCTTACACAAGAGAACAATTGTTCCTGTAAAGCATACCATATTTCATACAGAATGGAAATACTTGACTATACACTCAGCTCTTCTTTCAAAAAACGGTACAGCCTGAAGCCGGCTGACGTCATGATTTCATACGGCGAACGGGTCATGATCCCGAAGGTCATATCGATGAGGCTGCCTACAACCTCTTTGGCAATAGTTCCCGCGGGAAGTGGGTCCAGAGCAATGACGGGCACCAAGGCAATGCCCAAGCCGCTTTTAACATAATGCGGTAAGGCGGTCATGCTGCCTATCTCCATCGTATCGATCGGAACACTCGCCGATTCCTGGAGCACCATCTGCAGTTTTTTGCGATAGGGACAAGTGGCCGAAGTAATAAGCAGTCGATGACCTTGGATATCTCCCGGTTCGATAACCGGTTTTGAAGCAAGCGGATGATTCTCAGGCAGCAGCATCACAAATCCTTCTTTAAACAAGGGTTCAAAATACAGCCCTGACCCGATATCCGGGGAGGAGCACAGCGCGATGTCGAGCTCTCCCTGCTGGAGCCGACCGCTTAGTGCCGGGGTATTTGCGAAATCCACAGATAAGCGAATCTGGGGATATTGCGTCAGGAACTTCCCGAGCAGCTCCGGCAGCCGGCGGCTCCCTGTCGGCTCCGTGACTCCCAACCGGACATGACCCGCTTCCCCCCGCTGCAAATCCGAAATATTCGTTTGTAAGCTGTCAACCTGCTGAACGATGGACAAGCTCTGCTCGTAAAGCAGCCTGCCTGCCTCTGTCAAGCGGATTTT
This sequence comes from Paenibacillus sp. OAS669, assembly GCF_014873645.1. Classification (NCBI taxonomy): domain Bacteria; kingdom Bacillati; phylum Bacillota; class Bacilli; order Caryophanales; family Paenibacillaceae; genus Paenibacillus; species Paenibacillus sp. OAS669. Next base: position 75,535 of record NZ_JADBDR010000011.1, on the reverse strand, counting down.
TTTTCCGCGCTCCATAAGCTGAACACCCAGGTCAGATTCCAGCTTCTGTATCTGCATCGTGACCGTAGACTGAACATAATTCAATTCCTCCGCCGCGCGGTTAAAGCTGCCAAGCTTCACAATCATTTGAAACGTCTTCAATGCTTTCATATCCATAATCGTATTGCTCCCGGCTATCGATTCAATATTTTTGAATTTACTATTCAATTTATTCAATTATACAAATATATTAGTGAGCTATACAATAATGAATATACAGGAAAGGAGTTTTGGAGAATGGATCTGAAGCATAAGGTGGCAATAGTTACCGGCGGGGGCACCGGCATTGGCAAGGCAGTGAGTATAGCCCTCGCAGAGAGAGGAGCCTCCGTTGTAGTGAACTATTCTCGGTCCCAAGCGGAGGCAGAGGAAACGGTTCGGCAAATCCGCAGTCAAGGCGGGAACGCAATCGCTATCTGTGCGGATGTGTCCCGCGAATCTGAAGTCAAAGAGATGATAAACACAGCAGTGCAGCAATTAGGAGCGATAGATTTGCTGGTGAACAATGCCAGCATAACGAGACACATTCCGATGGATGACCTGGAATCGGCTTCGGAGGAAGTGTGGGACGAGCTGTTTGCCGTGAATGTAAAAGGAATGTTCTACTGTGCACGCGCGGCCGCTCCTTTTATGAAAAGCAAAAAACAAGGAGCCATCGTCAATCTGGGAAGTATCGCGGGGCACACCGGATTGGGCTCCTCGCTTCCTTATGCTGTGTCCAAAGCAGCTGTACAAGGCCTTACGAAATCGTTGGCCCGAGCATTATCGCCTTACATTAGAGTAAATTGTATTATTCCGGGTGCGGTGGCTACGAGATGGTGGTCCGGAAGAGAAGAACAAATGAAGCGATTGGCACCGAGCCTCCTTTTGCAGCGAATTGCCACTCCCGAGGACATTGCCCAGCTCATTTGCTCCACTCTGGAGCAAGAGGCCATGACAGGACAGCTCATTACCGTTGACAGCGGCCAAACGCTATAATATTTAAGTTTCTTGCGGGCAGCCGACACATTATTCGTTCTATCGTTTCAAAACAAAAAAGAGGACTCCTGCATGGTGTCCTCTCCTCTTTGCCTGGCTTCCATTCGCTATTGCCAGCCCTATCGCCCATCATTAAGATAATTGTGCCGCTATCCGCTCCGCCGCAGCTTGCCCGTTTGCAATGCAGTCGGGAATTCCTACGCCGTAATACGAGCAGCCTGCCAGAATAACATTCGGATAATGGGCCTCCATCCGCTTCTCCAGCGACTTGACGATCTCGTTATGCTTGATATGGTAATTCGGCATCGTTTCATGCCATTTGGTTACTTCATGCGTGACCGGCTTGGATGTAATACCAAGGCTGTTCTTGATGTCCTTCAAGGCGACTTCCAGGAGCTCTTCCTCCGATAGCTGCTGAAGCTTGGAATATACCGGCTTCAAGCTCTTGTAGAACAGTCTTACTAGCAAATGCCGGTTTTTGGAGGTGTGCTCCCATTTCCTGCTGGTCCAAGTACATGCATCACAGACAAGCTTGCTTTCCTCCGCTACAATGAAGCCGGTCCCGTCCTGCGGAAGCTGCTCATCGGGAATGTCGAAGCCTAGATATACGCTGATCAAGGAGTTGTTCTTCAATTGATTGAAATCCTGATCGAGCTCCTCGGAGTTCAGCAGCTTCTGTGATGCGGTGTGAAGAGTGCTCAGAACGACAAAATCAGCCTCGATAGCCTCATGCTGCTCGCAAAGAATCCGGTACCTTCCCTGATCCTTTTCAATTTTTTGCGCTTTGGTGCCCTTCAGCACTTCTACATCGGAGAGCCGGTTCTCCAAAGCGTCTACCAGCGTGGAAACGCCATTTTTAAACGATAAAAACTTTCTGTTGCCCGTTCCCTTGAATTTCTGCTTGTTCTCCGAAAGCCCTCGGATAATGCTCCCATATTCATTCTTGTAATCCAGCAGATACGGAAGTGTGGAAGCAATCGTCAAATCCTGCAGTCTTCCGGAATAAACGCCGGACAGGACGGGAGAAATTTGCCGCTCAACAATCTCTTTACCCAAAAAGCTCTCGAGGAACAGGCCGACTGAGTCATTCTTGGTAAACGTCTCGTTCTTCGTATAAAAATCCTTTAACGCTTCAACTTTGCCTTCTGCCGATATTAAATTGCTTTTGGCCAAAGACTCTATACTCAATGGAATGCCGAATACGGTATCCTCCGGAATTTTTTTCAATTCTCCGTCAATATATAAGAACGAAATGCCCGTAGCGTTATATACGACTTCCTCCTGCAAATTCAGCTCTTCTATAAAAGGAGCAACGTTGTCCTTTCGTGTCACAATGGAATCCGCGCCGGTTTCCATAATAAACTCACTTTCATAATGAGTATTAATTTTACCGCCTAATTTCTCATTCGCTTCCAGCACAACGACTCGCAAATCGAGGTTGTTGGCCTTCATTTTTTTGTTCAAATAGTACGCGGCGGATAAACCGGTAATCCCTCCACCTATAACCACGGCTGTTTTCAAAGTCATTACCCCTCACTAAACAACTTTAAATATTTGGTTGATCAAAGTATATCATAAAGACGGCAGGTGAAGACAAACCCGGCAGGTTATGGATGTGAAGCTTATTCGACAAAAACTAACGACCGGACTCACAAAACAAAAGGACCGCACCCGGCGGGGATCAGCAGTCCTATGTCTTCTCTATTCAGCTCTTGATTTATCCGTAAAAAGGATGCTCATTCCCCATCAAATAATTGATGATAAAGTACGCCAGCGGGCAAAGAATGACTAGACTAAAGATCACAATGACAAATCCTAGTCCGTCAAATTGTTTCTGCGAGCTCGTTTTAGCCGTTTCCATACGTCCATCCCCCACTCTATATATTGTTTCGACAGTTATGATTATAAGGAGGGAGTGCAGGAAAGTAAGTGATGAAAATCACAGCCGCAGGATAAGTTGAAAAATACAGGAAGCCGCTATTTTAAACGATTGGATTTGATTGTTAGGCATGTTTTTACGCTTCCGCATTGAGTTCTAAGCTGCATACCGTATATAATAGACGAGAAATCAAGTTTATATAGAAAAGGTGTCATACATGAGTATATTAAATGTTGAAAGATTAAGTCATGGCTTCGGGGATCGCGCTATTTTCAACGACGTTTCCTTCCGTCTGCTCAAGGGGGAGCACATCGGACTAATCGGTGCCAACGGCGAAGGTAAATCCACTTTCATGAACATTATTACCGGAAAGCTCCAACCGGACGACGGCAAAATCGAATGGTCCAAACGGATGCGCGTCGGGTATCTCGATCAGCATGCCGTTCTGAATAAAGGGATGACGATTCGCGATGTCCTCAAGGGTGCCTTCCAATACTTGTTCGATATGGAACAGGAAATGAACGATATGTACGCCAAAATGGGCGAGGTCTCTCCGGAAGAACTGGAGCGCTTGCTTGAGGATGTAGGAACGATTCAAGATATGCTGACGAACCAGGACTTTTACATGATCGATGCCAAGGTCGAGGAAACGGCCAGAGGACTCGGACTTACCGATATCGGTCTCGATAAGGATGTCAATGATCTCAGCGGCGGACAGCGCACCAAAGTACTGCTTGCCAAGCTGCTGCTGGAGAAGCCGGACATTCTCCTGCTGGACGAGCCTACCAACTATCTCGATGAGCAGCATATCGATTGGTTGAAGCGTTATCTCCAGGAGTACGAGAATGCCTTCATTCTTATCTCCCATGACATTCCGTTCCTGAACAGCGTTATTAACCTGATCTATCATATGGAGAATCAGGAGCTCAACCGCTATGTCGGCGATTACGATCATTTCTTACAAGTGCATGAAATGAAAAAGCAGCAGCTGGAGTCCGCCTATAAGCGTCAGCAGCAGGAAATTGCCGATTTGAAGGACTTTGTTGCGCGTAACAAAGCAAGCGTTGCAACGAGAAACATGGCTATGTCCAGACAAAAGAAGCTGGATAAGATGGAGGTTATCGAGCTGGCCAAGGAAAAGCCGAAGCCGCAGTTCAACTTCAAGGAATCGAGAACGTCCGGCAAGGTGATCTTCGAGACCGAGGATCTGGTCATCGGTTATGACTCTCCACTATCCCGGCCGCTTACGCTTCGCATGGAGCGCGGCCAGAAGATCGCTCTCGTCGGCGCTAATGGGATCGGTAAGACGACACTGATGCGGAGTATTCTTGGCGAAATCAAGCCCGTATCCGGTTCCGTCAATCTGGGCGATCTCCTGCACATCGGTTATTTCGAGCAGGAATCCAAGGAAGCGAACTACAATACTTGTATTGAAGAAATATGGAATGAATTCCCTTCCTTCACTCAATTCGAAGTACGTGCCGCGTTGGCGAAGTGCGGCTTAACTACCAAGCATATCGAAAGTAAAATTACAGTACTGAGCGGCGGAGAGAAAGCCAAGGTCCGTCTTTGCAAGCTTATTAACCGCGAGACCAACCTGCTCGTGCTCGACGAGCCGACCAACCATTTGGATGTAGATGCGAAGGACGAGCTGAAGCGCGCGTTGAAAGCTTATAAGGGAAGCATCCTGCTCATCTCCCACGAACCTGAATTTTACCGCGATGTCGTAACGGATATTTGGAATTGCGAATCCTGGACGACGAAAGTATTCTAGTCATCCCCATGGCCTGTCTATCCTTTTGAGGGTAGGCAGGCTTTTTTGATGGAATTGAAAAAGCCGCGCTCAGCGCGGCTTCCTGATGTTTCTCTTATCGGCTTGCTCTTTTCCCTCTGAAGTAAAGTATAGTGGCTGCAATACATAAGATGAGGCCAATGAACGGAGACCAAGGAAGCGACTCTCCGGTCAACGGAAGGGTACGGCCGCCTGACTTGTCGGGATTCGGCTTACCGGATGGCGTAACGCCCGGTTCTTGATCCCCCGGCTGGTTATCGGGCTCCGAAGGCTGCCCGCCCGGTGATGGTGTGCCAGGTCCATTGTTCCCCGGCTCGTTTCCTTCCGGCTTCGGATTCCCCGGCTGACTGCCTTCCGGTGTGCTGCCAGGTTGATTACCGGGAGTAGTCCCTCCGGAAGGATTCGTGTTCGGTTGACCGCTGTTTGGCTGACCGCCAGTACCTCCACTACCGCCTGGCTGGCTGCCTCCGCCGCCTGGTTGAGGTCCGCCGGGTGAGCCACCGTCCGAACCTCCGTCTGAACCTCCATCAGAATCCCCCGGACCGGATGGTCCCGGACCGGATGGTCCCGGACCGCTTGACCTCGGACGCAATCCTGCATCGATCGTCAGATTTCTATCCCCTGCTGCCAGAACGATGATCTCCGTTGAACCATCCGTCTTAGCGTCGGAGTCTTTCGCGCTGTCCGTCCCTTTCCCTTTCAGCGTGAATTCAAAGCCTGCGGGCTGATCGAACTTCACGTAATACCTTCCCGGCTGGAGATGCTCGAAGACATACTGCCCTGGTTTGTCGTAGACATTTCCTGTCACAGTAGAAGTAAGCTGGACTCCGCTTTCCGAGAATAGCCTTACGATAACGCCATTCATACCCGGCTCTTCATTATTCTGAATTCCATCCCCGTTCGCATCGATCCAGACATAGTCGCCGATAGCTGAAACTGGATCCCCTGTACCTGGACCCGGTCCTCCCCCGTCATCGACTGGAATCAAGCCCGCATCAATCGTCAGATTGGTTTCGGCGTCTGCCAGAGCAAATACATCCGTCGTTCCGTCTTCCTTCGCATCGGAATCGTGAGCTTTATCGGACCCTTTGGCTTTTGGTACAAACTCGTAGCCCGATGGTAGATCAAACTTCACGTAATATCTTCCTGCCTGGATATGGTCGAAGAGATAAGTCCCGTTGTGGCCATATACAGATCCGGTAACAGTGGTGGATTGAAGACGGCCCGATTCATCGTACAGGTGTACAAAAAGACCGTTAATACCTGCTTCTCCTTCATCCAGAATTCCGTTACCATTCGTATCGATCCATACCCAATCGCCAATTTTACCCGACTGAGGAGGAGTGACGGCTTGCTTCTTCAATCCGGCATCAATCGTTCTAATGTGTTCGCCCTGCGCCAAATGGAACAAGTCGGTGTAACCATCCGGTCCGGCATCGGAATCGGCAGCCCGGTTATCTCCTGCTCCTTTATGGGTAAACTCGTAGCCGGCAGGAGGATCAAATTTGACCTTATAGCTTCCCGATGGCAGATTATCAAAGAGATAAACCCCCGGTTTTCCGTATACGGAACCTGTCACTGTGGTTCCTAGCAGCTCATCCCTGTTGTTATAGAGCTTCACCGTAACGCCGCTCAGCCCAACCTCTATGTCGTTCTGGATGCCATCCTCATTTTCGTCGATCCATACATAATCGCCGATAGAGCCTGCAGCCGGAGGATTCGTATCTCTCCTTAATCCGGCATCCACCGTCAAATTGATCTGTCCTGGCGCTAACGCAATCCAATCTGTCATTCCATCTGGATTTGCATCCGAATCGACAGCCTTATCGTTTCCGGCCCCTTTAGTCGTGAACGCATATCCTTCCGGAAGCTCGAATTTGACCGCATAGGTACCGGAAAGCAGATTATCGAAGCGATAATAGCCGGAAGCGGCATAAACGGAACGATAGACGGAATCATATACGGATGCAGTCACTGTAGAGGCCTGAAGGGCTCCCGTATTGTCGAACAGCTTGACGACGACGCCGTTAACTCCCGTATTCCCGTCATTCTGAATACCGTCACCGTTGGCATCTAACCAAACCAAATCCCCAATACTACCTCTGGCTGGCGGTTGTGCCACTTTGACGAGTCCGGCATCGATCGTAGGATTCGATTCACCGTAGCCTAAAGGAATCAAAGAGGTTTTGCCGTCATTGCCGGGATTCGCATTGGAATCCGTATCGGATTTCGGGTCAGTGCCTTGTACCGTAAACTCATATGAGCTGTCCGGAAGAGCAAACTGGACGATGTAATTGCCTGCCCATAGCTGTTCAAACTGGTAGTAGCCATCTCCATACACGGCATCCTTAACTGTTGTTGCCTTAACGAGCAGCTGACCGCTCTCGTTCAGAAGCTGAACGGCCGCTCCATTGATCCCCGGCTCACCGGCATCCTGCAGCCCATTCTTGTTAACATCCAGCCAGACCCTGTTTCCTATGCTGGAATTAGGTTCAAGCAGACCGGCATCCACAGTAAGATTAACTTCATCCGGCCCTAACGAAATAAGATTCGTTCTTCCGGATGTATCCGCATCCGAATCGATATCCCTTTTCGTACCGTCCCCTTTCTTTGTAAACGCAAAGCCCTTTGGCAGGACAAATTCAACCCTGTAGTCCCCGGAGGTCAGATGGTTAAACTCATACAGTCCGTTTCCGGCAGTTACGGTCGTGCCGAGCAGATACCCATTTTTGTCATACAAATGGACGGATACCCCATCGATTCCGGCTTCACCGTTATCCTGCAGGCCGTCGCCGTTAGCGTCAATCCAAACCTTGTCACCTATCCTGCCTTTGGGCGGCAACAGCCCGGCATCGATCGAGTGGTTCTTCTCCCCAGCGGCTAGCCGAATCACGCGCGTCCAACCGTCACTGTTGGGATCGGAATCCGTCGCTTCGTTATTTCCGGAATTCGGTTTAACCCATCCGCTATACCCATTCGGAAGGTTGAATTTGACGGTATAATTACCAGAATCCAGATTGGTAAACAGGTAATATCCGGGGCTTCCGTTATGGTCATTGCTCGTAATCGTCTGCTGAACCAGCTTCTCGGATGCATCATACAGCTCGACTTGTACCCCGTTAACACCCTGCTCCTTGGGCTCATTTTGAATGCCGTCTTCGTTCGAATCGAGCCATACATAATCCCCGATTTCTCCCTTGGCATCCTCCTTGACGACCACACCCACCTTGAGAGGCTCGGAAGCCAGAAGCGTCTTCCCGTTATCGCCGCGTTTGGCCGTGAATCCGAAGGAGCTCCAGGCAGCCTGATCGTTCGTCGGCGCATGGACTGGTGCGCGCATGGTCCAATTCAGTTCTTCTTGCGCCCCGGGGGCAATGACATGATCGTCCGAGAATTCGAACTTGACCCCCGTCACCTTCGTCAAATCAGCAGGAGGCTCCGTTGACCAGTGTCCGCCGGCCATCGAGATAGACGTATCCGTCGTATAAGAAACTTTAGTATAGCTGTTACCGCTCACTTCGCTCGTCAGTACAGGGCTCCATTTGCTGTCTCGAGGCGAGGTGTCTACAACGCCCGTGTCCCCAACCCTCGGTAAGGAGTCGATGATGAGCAAGCTTCGTACGGGGATATTGCCTACATTGGTTATCTGGAGCTTATACTCGACTTTGCCGCCCGGCGTTGTGAGTCCTTTGTCCGGATATTTGGTCCAGTTATTACCATCCAGATCACCCTGAACCCATTTGATCGATTCAAGCTTCACAACAGAATTGACATAAAAGGCTCCGTTATTGTATACAACCCATTTGCCATTCACTTTTTTCTTTTTTGCAAAATCGATATGGTTCAAGTAAGCATGATGATCGGAGCTGACATCCACCTCGTTGTCAATATAGCCAGCATTTGTTCCTGCTTTGATCCTGACATCAAATTCAAGCTCAATCTTCTTGTCATTCCCCAGAACGGCCGGTGTGTCTTCTTTCCAAGACCATTTAAGCAGCGTTCGTCCGGTAGCAGAATCGACGGATTGTTCCAATTGCGGTGAAGCAATCCCCAGCCCGCTGTCATTTATCAGTACGGTACTGCCTGGCACATATTCCAACTGAGAGGGAAGCAAATCCTCAATGATCGGATGATTGAGATCGCTGCTGCTGAATTCGGTATTTCTAACGGAAACTCGGTATTTTACCGTATCGCCGGGCGAGAAGCTCGCACCGTTCATGACCTTCTTCGTCACTTCTATGAGCGGACGGACCTGTACGACATAGAGAAAAGCGCTGCGCTGCTCTTCCTTCAAGCTCCCTTCAAAGCTGTATTTCAAGCTGGCGATGTTAGTTATCCTCTTGCTATCGCTTGGTTCCGTTGGAGCCAGATAGCCGGGGTTAACCTGATAACGAATTTCAAAGCTGCCAGTCTGGTAAAAATCCACCGGGACTTCCCCGAAATTAAACCGCACGCCCTTCACAACCGCACCGGCAATAGGCGGATCGCTAGTGGTCAATGTGACGCTCTGGTCTGCGCGAACGGTTCCCCACGTGCTCCAGGGACCATTGGCATTATCGGCAAGCGTATACTCCACCGAATACGTAGAAATTCCATTGAACCTTGGGGTCGTGATTTGCTGCAAGCTTAATCCTTCCGGCGTCATGTCGGTGAACACATAATCTTTCAAGCTCACATTAGCCGTATTGTACATATTCACGATGTTAAAGCTGACGCTTTGTCCGGGAGATGCTTCCTTTTGACGGTCGTTAATCATTTTGAAAAAGCCGGAGCTCCCGTAGCCCGATTCGTTCGTAAAAGTGTCTTTTCGCTCCGCCTTCAAAGTCACCTTATCCTGATTTAACGGGTTAAACGATACCTCCGCTATATTCGTGATGTCTCCGCTTATCGTATCTGGATATTTCACTTTTACTATATATTCCTTGTAAGTAATGCCTTCTCCGAAGGTTCCCTGGTTCCAGGTTACGGTATTTCCGGCAACGACGGCAGCAGGCTGGGATGATACATATTGTGCCCCTGCAGGCAGCGTGTCTTGAATCACAACATTGCGGAGCTCGAGTCTGCCGTACGTAGAGGGATTCTTATCGTAGAACGTTATTTTGTACTCCACTTCACTTCCGGCTTTAGGGCTTAAACTGGGGATCGGTCTTGTTCGTTCTTTCTTGAATTCCCAGTCAGCGGACGCTTTGGCTGTGACTTGAACAGTGTTGGATTTCTTGCTGCCTAGATTGCTGTCGAACTGCGCTTGCACATTGGCGATAGTTCCGTTAGGGGTCACATAATTTGGAAAATACACGTTCATTTGCAGCGTACCCGTCGTACCTGCCTTCACGGCGCTGTTAAATTTAAAGGTCACTGTGTGGCTCGCTGCATCATAAGAGTAGGTCGTATCCGCAGCATTGACCGCAGAGTCAAAGGTAAGCGCCTTAGGCAGAGGAACGGCGATCTGGGCATTCGTATACTGCTCAGTGGTGCTGGATAAGCTGTAGTCCAGTTCCAAGGTGAATTTTTTTCCTGAAGGAGCTTCCGACTCCGTGCTTCTCATTGCGATTTGTATGCCGTTCCCGGGAGCATCGTCGGCAGCCATTGCCGTCATAGGCACCAGAATGAGGTTGACTATCATAAGAAGTGCCCATACCAAGGCTTGCCCTCTTATAAATCTTTTCATTACTACATTTCTCCTCACTCAATACTCCGTGGATCCCCTTCTAATACCGCCTTGACAATAAGCCGGTGCGTCGGGTTATATTTGGGCTCACACGTGATTAGAGTCATCTCGGCCTTGTCCTTTTTTTGCTCCAATACCGACAGGTCATCCGGTTGAACAAGGAATTTGGAGGTAACGGTATACGAATAGACATGCTTAGTCGTTTCGACCACGATACGGTCTCCGGACTCCAGCTCATTCAGCCTGCTGAACTGTTTGCCGTAGGTCCAGCTGCGATGCCCTGCAACCACAAAATTACCTGTCCCTCCCGGATATCGATCCGGTTCAACAATCCCGATACCTGTTTTCAAAGCCTCCGGATCGGCCCCTTCAACTATCGGCTCCTTAAGCTCCAGCTTGTCGATCATCATGATCCCTCTAACGGCATATCCGTCGATATTGACGGTTTCATCCGCCTGCTCCGGTTTTTCTACCCCCGCTTCTTCCAACGCTCCTTGGTTGAACAAGAGGGTCGGCTGAAGCGGCACCGCAGCAGCTAAGGGCACCAAGGTTTGATCGCGAACCGAGCTCCATTGCTCCAGCATGGATACTTTCTGTCTATCCTGTACATAGCGGTTCATTAACGGATACAGCATACATGCGACTCCACTGACGCAAAGCAATACCACTGCGGCGATCCGCAGCTTATTCAGACGAATGGGGCAGCACCTCCTACACCTTAACCATGCAGATGTTGCGGGAGCCTTCCCTCCTTTCTCACCCAAACTCCATAGGAAACCGGTTTGAGCTCCTGTTGATGTGCCTTCTTTCCAGAATACGGCCGTCCGTCCCCTAATATGACTGTGTGCTATAGCGAACGAAATCATTTTTTTATGAAAATCATCCCCTACTTTGCGACAAACCTGATATACTTACACGGAAGCCTGCTGTCCTTTCGAAAGACAAAAAAATAGATAAGAAAACCGTCACGGAAGGTCAAGATTAACGGATAAGGAGAAACATCATTGTTATGAACCCATCCAACAACCCAGAACGAACCTCTCGTAAAAAGGGACGGTTCCCGCTCTCGCTTCTCTGTCTTACTTTGGGAGCCTTTGCTATCGGGATGACTGAATTTATTATCATGGGGCTGCTGCCCAATGTCGCGGAGGACCTTCATGTCACGATCCCTCAGGCGGGACAGCTCATTACCAGCTACGCGCTTGGCGTCGCCGTCGGTGCTCCTGTATTAACCGTGTTTACTCATCGCATTCCGCAGAAGAAGCTGCTCACACTGTTGATGTGCATCTTCATTATAGGGAACGCGTTTTCCATGATTGCGCCCGTCTATTCCTTGCTGATCGGGGCTCGGGTTTTAACCGCGTTCGCGCATGGGACCTTCCTGGGTGTGGGCTCGCTTATTGCCACCCGACTGGTGTCTCCCGACAGACGCGCAGGTGCCGTATCCCTCGTGCTGGCAGGGCTTACGATAGCCAATATTATCGGGGTTCCCTTCGGGACATTCATCGGTCAGCAGTTAGGTTGGCGTGCATCCTTCGGGGCCATCACGCTGTTAGGCATTATTTCATTAGCCGGCATCATTCGCTTCATTCCAGCGCTCCAGCAGGAGCAAGTGTCCGACCTCAGACAGCAATTTCGCAGCTTAGTCAATCCGCAGGTGCTTCTAGTTCTTTTGACCGGAGCTCTGGGCTGTGCAAGTCTCTTTGCAGTATTCACTTACATTACACCGATGCTGGAATCCATAACGGGGTTTGCGGAGCACAGCGTAACCTGGATCCTGGTATTATTCGGATTCGGGGTGACGGTCGGAAATATAGTTGGAGGCAAGCTGGCCGATTGGAAGCTTATGCCATCACTTATGACGAACTTTGCCGTACTGGTCGTTATCCTGGCACTTCTAACCGTTACCTTGCATAATCCTTATTCAGCGGTTATCACAGTATTCTGCTGGGGTGTGGCAGCCTTCGGGATCATGCCCGGTATTCAAATCCGTATTATGAATCTGACTCGCGAAGCGCCTTTGCTTGCAGCTACTTCCAGCCACTCGGCTCTTAATCTGGGGAATGCAGGTGGAGCTTATTTGGGGGGACTTACCATTACCCTTGCGGGTTTGCCTTACGTGCCATGGCTGGCGGCTCTTCTAGCCGCACTGGCGCTGCTTGGGGCTATCATCAGCAGTCAGGCTGACAAAAAAACAAGACTAAGCGAGTCTTACACTCCCTCTGTCTAAGTACACGTTTTTATAGAAAGTAACCAAAGCATAGAGCCGCGGCCATCCCAAAGGATGAACTGCGGCCCTTTTTTTCATTGCATTTACAATCGGTTAGCTAACCGTCCAATATATTGAGTTCATAGGCTCTTGTTAGAGCCGGATAGCTTATCGCTTTAGACGCTGAGGCCCATACTTCTACCCGCTGACCTTCCCTGAAGTCGTCAAATGAAACGGGCCTTTCTTCATTCTCGAACTTTACAATCGCATCCTTGGAAAAGGATAGCCAGTTCGCTTCCTGCATAATAGGGTCTAGCACGTCAAAAGGAAGGTATTCTACTACCAAGATCCGCTTCGTTTGCTGATCTATCTTTGCAATGACTCCTGCTACATTCGGTTGCTCCGGCAACACGAAGGTTTCCAGATACAGCGGGAAGGATTGTCCCAAAGCTTCATAGACAGACTGCCGAAGCTGCTCTTCATCTTCCAGATTTAGTTCCTCGCGAGGCTGGTACAGCTTTCTAACTCTCATAAACACGCCGTCATCCTTGGAGTAGACAGTCAGCGGTTCCAAAGCTAATCGGTCGTACACCTCATCCAGCTTGGACAGCTTCTTAATAAGGTCCTGCCTATTATAAGGGGGCTGCTTGGGGTAAGCCGGCAGCTGCTTTCGATCGTAAGAGGTGTATCCGTCCAGCTGCAATTCTTGCTTCTGCTCCGGGCTGCTTTTTGGCATAATGCCCCATCCAGTCATGAAGAGCAGCAACACAGCGAGAATAATGTTCAAAGGCTTCACTTCCAATGTTTTTTATACTGGGAAGAAATATCCATTTGTTCACGATGACGACGGTATGCAGCTCTGCTTCCTGAGAATGTAATGGTTATACCGTTCCTTTTGAATCTCCACCTGATTTATCAAATCGAATCCGCACTTTTGGATGACAGCTTGGGAAGGAAGATTGTCAAGTAAGGCGATCGCGTTAAGCAGCTCAACATCCGTATTCTCAAACAAATAACGAATCAGCCCCTGTACCGCTTGGGTCGCATAGCCTTTATTGCGGTGCGCTCCGGACAGGGCATACACAATCTCGCGATTGGGGGAAGGAAGTTCTTCTTTCGTTCCTGTACAGCACCATCCAATGAACTCTCCTGTTTCCTTAAGGATCACTCCCAGCCTCAGCCGCAGGTCGCCTATAATGCCGTCTTCCGCAACTGCTTGCAGGAACCGTTGATTCTCCTTTAGTTCATAGTTCGCCATCCAATGCAGCCGCTGTTCTTTCGTTACGTTCCATCCCGGCAAATATTGAACGATCTCCGGCTGATGCGTCAGCTCGTGAAGCGGCTCCAGGTCATCCAGCTGGTATTCCCGTAAAAGGATATCTTTACAATCTATCGTAAATACAGTGTCCCTATTGCTGCTGCGCTCCTGTTTCATTAGGCTGCTCCTCATATTCAGTCTGAGAAAAGTGTGTACGCACTTATTGATTTATCCACTAGCTTCTCGAGCCAATAACCCATAATCGTTTTTGTCCCCGGTCATGATGAATTCTAATCATTCCCACCTCACCCTGCTGCAATCTTCTATAGCCGGTTCCCATATTAGTCACCCTTCGGCCCGGCAGCGGGATGCCGTAGATCTGGGAGTTCTTAATAATTTTAAAATATTCATGGACAACCATTTCGTCTCCAACGCTAATATTCAGATCCTCTTCTTTGTTCATGATTTCTAACACCTTGACTTTTGTAGACACCAATTCTCCATCCACAAATTGCCTGCCCGTACCTTGGACCTTCAGCTCTGCATCTGTACTTAGTTTAAAAAAATCATAGATTCCATAAGAATTCTCTGTATCGTCTATGAGGATTAATGCATCCATACTATGATAACATGCGACAACTCCCAAGCCCAGTGCGAGAATCGTTATTATTTTTTTCCTTTCATGATCACCTTTACCCAATATTCGATTTTCCTTCTAAGGATTGATTTATTTTTCATTATGTAATGTTTTACGTTATAGCGGAAGAATGAACTTATTCTTGAACAACAACCTTATTGGAGGATTCCATTATGCACCCTATCAAGCTGCCTAAAGAACACAAGCAACAGATTATAGCTAGTCTGCAGGACTATGTCGATCAGGAATTTTCTATAGAAATGGGACAATTGGCGGGTGAAGGCTTCCTCGATTTTATCATGAAGGAGCTTACTCCTTATATTTACAATCAGGCTCTATCCGATGCGCGTAAGGTCGTTTTACAGCAAATGACCGCCATGGAAGATGAAATCTACGCCTTGGAGCAGCCTCTTCCATTAACCAGGAGGTCCCAATAACGGACAAAAATACTAGCCTTGGCTGAAGATGATTTACTCCTATTACGGGGATCCGAAACTTCTATTATGTTAAAAAACGAAAAGCCCTTTCGAAGCTTTTCGTTTTTTCAAGTTATTCATTCGGTTCGGTTACGGCTTATATCGAACATACCAACTGGCAATCGGGCCTTTCGTACTACTATGCACAACATGAAATTCGGATAACAGGGAGATGCGATACAATCCCTCGCCATGCTGCAAGGTCAGGTCCTGACTGAACCGTCCTTGCTCGAAAGGCGCTTCCGTTTCCCCATCGCTCACGAAAGCCTTTCCGTCCCAATATTCCGCCTTGATCGTCAATCCGTCTCCTAATGCCCGTTTCACTATCCCTTGCGTGTGGATTGCCTTATTCCCGGTTTCTATGAATCCTTGCTGGGGCTGCTCCAATTCAATATCGCTGTATTGAAACATGGGGTCATTAGGAGGATGCGATACGTTAAGCTTTGCTTTTTCATAATTCGCCGCAGGCTCCCAATCACGCTGCCACACAATACGTTGGCCTACCTTGAAAACTGCAGTTAGCCGATTTGGACCAGGCTTAACCTTTCTTGCATTTCCATATTCAAACACGGCGGAATCATATGATATTGGAACCGGGTCCTTTGCATTCGATGAAGCACCAGCCCCATCAAAATTTTCTTCCTGACCCGTATCATAGATGTAGTATCCGCTGTAAGGCACCGTTACGTTAGGGCCTGACAGGTTGGTATCGTACAGGTATGCAGACATTTGGAGCATATCCCCATCAATGGTTTCGGGCAGCAGCGGCTCCATCACATCATAATCCATTTTACTTAGCTGGATATAACGTCCTTGCTGCTCATGAACAGCAGTAGCACCCAGCATCATGCTCATATCCCGCTCGCTAAGATACAGTTCTCCATTCATCTTTTGTACGGGAGACAGTAAATTTATGGTTCTCTGGCTTCCGTTATTCCAAGATGTTACCGCAGTCATTTCTCCGGAACGGACCTCGAAGGAATAGCCATGCCAATCTCTCATAGTCACAGTCCCGTCTTGAGTCGGTCCCTCGATCCGGTAGCTAAGCCTAGAGGCCAAGTATTTCAAGCTGAAGTAATATTGATTATTCTCCGCATACCCGACCTTCTGATCCCCTTCATAGAGCTGCTGGTCCTTGATACCGACCTGGGCATAGTAGCCCTGCTGTCTGGCAACCTGCAGGTCATGCTCATGTCCTTTCACAAGAATCCGATCCATGCGGGGATCTATCGGGAACCATCCTTTTCCCATAAAGGAATCGATCTGATACCACCTCTGACGGGACTCCGGATCATCCCAATAGGCTAGCGCCGGAACGACCTGCGGAGCAATGACGGTTGAATTCAAGGAAACGTAGCTCCCCGGATATCGGTACAGCCGTGTCATGTCCGAACCGAGCTTTACAGAATCCTCCGTTGCCTTGGCATCCTCGGGGTCGGCATAGGTTTTGTTGATCCATCCCTCTTCATTCCCAATGCGGACATGATACCATGTACCTTCCCGCGGATTGCCGAATCCCGCTTCGGGTTCAATTTTGCCAAGAGAGGTTATGGTTTGTGGCTGCAGCAGCTTAGGCTCTTTCTCCTGATAGGGCCAAGGGATGTCGAACAACGGTGTCGGTACCTTAAGCTGCACGGGCTCCGTCTTTATATGGACCGTTCTTCCCCTGTTTAATGTCCATTTTGGGCCCGATTCTGTTTCTATGCGGTATGAAGTGCCCGCAGGTGTAACGAATTCTCCGGTTTCATGGACGATGCCGTTCCCTGCCATATCGGGATAGACGGCCGGATTGATGATGGGAGAATTGTATAAAGGAGAGGCCATATGATACGTATACCGGTCTATCGTCTGAACCGAACCGACTTGTTCGAGCGGCAAATGAATCCATTGCTCGCCGGCCCAGCTCGTTTGGATTTTTAACCATTGCTTGGATGGCTCCGGGTACGACTTCCTCAGAAACCATTGCTTTTCTGCACCCGTGACTTTGACTTCCTGTGGAGACAGAACGGCAGTTGGGGGGCCGCTCTCATCGGGCTCGGCGTATATAGGTGTATCCTGCAGCAGCGTTACGGTTTCCGGAGGCTTGACGTCAATGAGGCCCGGATATGTATAAATCCATCGTTCGCCCAGCCAGGTGTTGATTTTGAACCAATTGGCATTCGTAACCCAGCCAGGCTCTCCTTCAATGACCTCCACTGTCTGAGGGGTAAGCACACCATCAGGTGCATGGACAATCGTATCCGGCTCCGTATAAAAGGGTGTCTGTTCCAGCAAGGTCAGAGTCGCTGGTACATGATGAGTCTCCGGCTTCTCTGTGAGAATGGTTGGCGCCGCGGCGGCTAAACTTGCTCCAGCCCATGCTACAGGCACACTGACAGCCGCTGATAATAAGAGCTTCCTCCACATGGTGTCCTTCATCCTTTCTTGTAAAAAAACGTAGGTTTTCCCTCTCCTTACCTCATTTTAGACGCTATCTATACGCCGAAAGTTTCGGATACAGAAAAAGACCGCCATCACCGATGGCAGCCCTTCTCTACATCTTATTAGGAGTCTTTCCTTGATGCTATCCTACACATTCCAATAGTTCTTCCAGCCGGTACAGAACATAGGAAGGAATATATTCGACCGGATACGGGCTCGTAACCGCTTCTGGATGCTCCGCGTTCAGCTTCTTCTTACAGATTTCCAGAAAAGCCGCCTGGCCCGCCCTTTCGCCGGGACGGTATGCCTTCAGCTCATCCGGCAGCTTATGGTAGATCAGCACGGATGGAATCCCAGACTTATTAGATAAATAAACATCGTGATCCAACCGGTCGCCGACATGGGCCGCAATCTGTCCGTCTTGCTGCAGCTCGCGCATGATATTCACATCCGGTTTACCGCATCCGGCTTTCTCCGGCGTAATTATCGCATCGAACCAATCGCTTAGTCCTAGCTGCCGCATGACCGGATATTGATATTTGTAGAAGCCGTTCGTGACCGTTGCCAGCGAATATCCCTTCTCTTTCAGCTGCCTTAATACTGCGATGGAATCTTGCTCGAGCAAATAGATTTTGGGCTCTACGGAATGCTCATGAACCAATTGCTCTACGTTAATCTCCAGGTTGAGCCCCAGCCCGTTCAGCAGCTGCCTTACCATATCGTCCCAATCATAGGCTTCCACCGTGCGGTTCTGCTGCATGCGCAGCTCATGCTCGCGTACTAGCGCTTCCGTTGACTTGAAAGGTTTGTCTAAGGCATTGGAGATCAGCTCTTCGATCACAGGGAAAATCCATTTGCCGAACGGATTCTGCATCAGCGTCCCGTCCAGGTCGAATGTAATCCATTTTTTCATTATTTCACCGCTCCTTGCGTCATTCCCTCAATGAATTGTCTGGAAGCAAACAAGAATGCCACGATTAACGGCAGTGAGGACAGAGTCAAGCCGCAGAACAGCAAGTTCCAATCCGTATCGTATTCACCGAACAAGGTAAGCATTCCGAGCGGGATCGTCCCGAGCTCCGTGCTTTTAATAAAGATCAGAGGGTAGAAAAAGTCGTTCCATATGCCGATTGAGTCCACAATACTGACGGTAGCCAGCGCCGGTCTCATCAGCGGCAGTACAATCTTATAATAAACCTGAAAATCGTTGCAACCGTCGATCCGCGCGCTTTGATCCAAATCCTTGGGCAGTGTCCGGAAAAAACCATAGAAGACGAACACGGCAAAGGAAATATGTCCCGCTACATAAACGATGATCAGCGAGGTATGCGTATCCAGCAGCTTCAGCTTCAGCATCATCATGTATAACGGAGAGATCGCCAGCTTCATGGGCAGCATAAGCCCTAGCATAAAGAAGAACAACACGAATCCGTTCCACCGGAATTGGTACCTGGCCATGTAGAATGCCGCCATGGAGGAAACGAGCAGCACTAACACAACCGACAAGGCAGTTATATACAAGCTGTTCAGGAAATACTCGGAAAAATGTACCTTTTCCCATACCGTCACATAGTTTTCGAATGAAAAGCTGGTCGGCAGCCCCAAAGGATGGGTTGTTATTTCCTGCTTCGTTTTAAAAGACGAAGTCATCATTAGAAAAACGGGATAGATGGCAATGAATGAGAATAAGATCAATATCCCATATTTTACGCTTTGCTGCAGTCGAAGTGCCATGAGTTACCTCCGATGTAGTTTTACCACGTTCCTAAGTTACAAGAGAGCATATGTTAGTGAGTAACGGTCAACACCAGAACTAGTGCTCGACTTCCTTGCGCTTGAAGAAGAACATCGAGACGGCCGTTGCCCCTGAGATCAGGAGCAGTAAGATCACTGCCAGCGCGGAGCCTAAGCCTATCGATTCCCCTCCGCTCACAGAGCCGAATGCCAAACGATAAAAGTACAGACCCAGCACATCCGTTGAAAAATAAGGTCCGCCGGAAGATCCCTGCATAGCGAAGATCAGCTCAAAGGTTTCAAACGCGCCGATAAAGGTCAGGATCGTCATGATCATGATGGAGGGCATAGCCAGTGGAATCGTAATTTTCCAGATCATTTCAAGGCCCGAAGCTCCGTCGATTCTCGCCGCCTCATAGATTTCAGGAGAGATCGCTTGAAGTCCGACAAGGAAAATCAGAATCGCAAAGCCGAATCCGTACCAGCTGTTCACTAATATAATCGTATAGAGCGCTGTATTGGGATCTCCAAGCCACGGTTTGGCCAGCTCCCCCAGCCCAATAGCGTTCAAAAACGTATTAAGAGCCCCATAGGTCGGATTCAATATCAGGCTGAACAAAAAGCCGACCACAATTACGGAGAGCAGCTTGGGTACGAAGAACAGCGTCTTGAATAACTCTTTTCCCCGTATTTTGCTGTTAATTAGCAGAGCTAACAGGAAGGCAACGACAAGCTTAGAGAGCATCGTCCCGATAAAAAACACCACATTATGCCCAAGCGCGCGGATAAAGGTCTCCTTGAAGGGAGATTCGGTAAACAGACGGACGAAATTTTCCAGACCGATAAATTCCCCCCGCACCAGCCCTTTCCATGAGAAAAAGCTGTTCAGTAGCGCTTGAAATATGGGATAGATCATAAAGCCAACGTAAAAGATCAACGCCGGAAGCAAGAACAGATGAACCAAATGCTTCTTGAAGCTCCTTCTCTTCTTGGCTTGCGACTGCAGAACGGTCCTTTCCTCGTGTTGAACACTTGTACCTGTCATAGTTAGCTCCTTTGTCAAATGACGCGCAATCGATGCAGCGTTAATCCCTCAGAGGGGCAGGTTGAGCATCGGCATGTCGTTATTTTTGCGGCTTAAACCATTTGTCGGCCGATGCCTGTGTATCCTCTGCTACCTTCTCCGGCGTCAGCTTGCCGATGTACATGCCCTGCAGCGAGTCCTCAAATGTAGTCTTGGTTGTAGGTGTGCCTTGGCTGAAGCTGGTCAACAGCAGGTACGGCGTGCTGTTCTTCTCGCTGAAGGCGGCCATTTTTTTGAGCTGCGGATGTTTAGGCTCCACTCCCTTCACAGGGCTTACGCGGGTAAGCTCATCGCTGAACATTTGGCCGAATTTCTTGGAGGCCAAAAATTCAATGAATCGGGTGGCTTGCTCCTGGTATTTCGAGCTCTTGGCAATCCCGTAGGAGCCGTCAACCCAGGTGGCGATTTGCGCCTGCTCCCCTTTTTTAGCGGCAAGTCCCGGTATGAATTCCACAGGGAACGACAGCTTATTCGCCTCAAATGTTTCCAGCCTTTGGCTGCCGTTAATGTACATGGCCGCCTTGCCGGTATAGAACAAGCCTTGCGCATCCTTATCTTCTATGGCAACAAAATCTTTGGGGAAATAAGCTTCCAGCTGCTTCATTCTCTTGATAGAATCCAGGAATTTAGGATCTTTGAAGTTGGTCGTTCCTTTTAAAAGCGCTTGCATAAATTCGGTTCCTCCGTAGGCGCTTGGACCAATTACCGTATGGGTGGTGGACAAGAGATAAGCCGCTTTGCCTGCCTGGGCAATAGGGATAATATTTTTCGCTTTCAAGGCTTCACAGGTTTTCACGAATTCATCCCATGTTTCCGGAGGCTGGAGGCCGTTATCATCAAATAGCTTCTTGTTATAAAAAATAACTGCATTGTTCAGCATTAATGGAATGCCGTAGACCTTCTTATCCGAGCCTCTGGCTGCATCCAGATAGCTGTCAGCAAAATTTTCAATCCCCTTCACCTTATCGAGCGGGGATAAATAATTGGCATCCGCTAGAGCTTTGGCGCCGTCATACGGACGAAGCTGCAAAATATCGACTCCTGTACCGGACTGCAGCGAGTTAGCAAGGATCGTATTGTACTCCGTCGCTTTGAATGGCTTGAACTCCACCTTGATATCCGGATTATCCTTCTCGAATTCCGCGATAAATTTGGCGTAGCCATCCTTATCCTCCGGTCTCCAGCTGTACATGACGAGCTTTACCGGATCTCCCTTTGGCTTCGTTACTTCTCCATTCGCGGCAGGGTTGGTATCCGTCGTCTTGGTAGCGCTTCCACCGCTGCATGCACTTAATATAGTGCTTAAAAGAATCAACATGGAACTAAAGACCAGTGGTTTTCTTTTCATTGTATCATGCTCCCTTAGTTATATTTACAAAATCTTAACAAAATTATATTAAATTTTATGTCATAATGTAAACCTTTTTTTGAAATTTTATTTCACAAATCTAAAAAAAGCATAGAAAAAAGGAGCCTGCATGCAAGCTCCTTCCATTTCGCGAAGAATAATTGACACTTTATTGCCTTAGAACTGTCCCAATTGAATAAGATTGCCGCAGGTATCCTTTAATAAGGCGATAGTGACAGGCCCCATGGCAGTCGGCTCCATCGTGAATTCGACTCCGAGTCCCTTCAATCGGTCATATTCCTTGTGGATATCCTCGACGGCAAAGGATGTTGCCGGAATTCCCTGTGCGAATATAGCCTTCTGGTAGGTCCCAGCCGCCGGATTATTGTTCGGCTCCAATAACAGTTGCACCCCATCAGGCGCTTCGGGAGAAACCACGGTAAGCCAGCGGAACTCCCCGGCAGGGACATCCACTTTCTTAACAAAGCCAAGCTTGTCGGTGTAAAACTGCAGCGCCTTTTCCTGATCGTCAACAAATACGCTAGTCAGATGAATTCTCATCCTATACCTCCATTGGTTTCCATTCAGTAAAAAGTATGCCCACCATTTGGTGTTTCACTGCATGAATTAAAAGGAAATGATACCGATGGAATACAAGAAAATCAGCAGGATCAGGATCGGATTCACAATTCGCATAAGGAACATCCACACTTTGTACCAGAACCCTGTCAGCCCTGCTTCCTCTCCGGCCCGTTTCCAGGCGTAGCCGGTAAACAGTGTAATGATAAGGCCTCCAAGCGGCATCAAGATATAGGATGTCGTGAAGTCGACCATGTCAAATATCGTCTTCTCTCCGAACTTAAACGGGTTCAACACGCCTGATACCGACAGCGCACAAGGAACCCCCACCAAAAAGCAAAGAATCGACGTATACAAGGTAGCTTTCTTTCGGTCAAGCTTCCATTTATGCATAACATAAGCAACGGGAACTTCCAAAATCGATACGGCCGAGGTTAACGCGGCTATAGCTAGCAGCAAAAAGAATAATCCTCCGAAGAGAAGGCCGAACGGCATCTGGGAAAATGCAACCGGCAGTGCCATGAATGCCAGCCCTACCCCTTCTCCCGGCTGAAGGCCATAGGAGAATACCGTAGGAAAGATGACCAGTCCGCCGATAAAGGCATATATCAAATCTCCGAGTCCGATAGCCAGTGTAGCTGCACCCAAGGATTGCTTCTTATCTACGTAAGACCCATAAGTCAGCATGCAGCCAAAACCAATGGACAATGAAAAGAAAGCATGTCCGAGCGCAACCAGCGCAGCTTCCGAGTCCAGCTTGGAGAAATCCGGCTTCAGGAAAAAACTCAGCCCTGCCTCGGCGCCGGGAAGCGTTACTGAACGGAACATCAGGATGATCAAGATGATTAAAAAGCCGGGAATCAAAACTTTATTGAACTTTTCGATTCCGCCGGAAATGCCTCGGGCCACAATCCAGCCCGTCAGCAGCATAACAATTCCCTGCCATACAATCGGCATGGAGCCGCCTGCAAAGCTGACAAATTTGTCCTTATAATCGATTCCGGGCATATACAGCATCCCGGTGAAGGATTCAACGGCGTAGTGTATGGTCCAGCCTGCCACAACCGCATAGTACGACATCGTCAGGAAGGCGCACACTATAGGGAGCAAGCCCAGTGCACCCCAGTATTTTTTACCGCTCAAATTGAAAAGAGAGCTCGATGCATTGCTTCTTCCGCCGCGTCCAATGGTCATTTCTGCAAGAAGAATCGGAAGGCCGACAATCAGCAAGCAAATAATAAACAGGAGAAAAAATGCCGCACCGCCGTGCTTACCGGTAATGTATGGAAACTTCCACATATTACCAAGTCCGACAGAGCTTCCTATCGCTGCAACAATAAAGCCTGAAGTGCTAAACCGATCTTTGGTTCCTTTCATTTGAGATTTCTGTGATGAATGATCGCTCATGATGTAATCTCCTGTTCTTGTCTTTCATGTATGATGGTCTAAGAATGCTTGTAAGGTTTTCCTTATTATGCGCAGGTTATGCTTCCTGAATCCCCCCTAAGCCCTGATCAGCCCGATCCGCACGTTGAAAAGACGGTTCAATATGAACCGTCTCAAGCAACCCTATGAAACGAAGCCCTGCTTGTCTCATTCTAAGAAGTCGATACCGGCACTAATGGGCGTTAGCCGCATCACAAAATTGTTTCAGCGCTTGCTCCAGAATGGACCTAGGGCATGCCAGATTCATTCTAAGCCAGCCTTCACCCTCGGTACCGAATACCGAGCCTTCGTTGAATGCGACCTTCGCCTTATGATACATGAGGTCCTTTAATCCTTTAATATCCAATCCCAGCTCCCTGCAATCCATCCATAGCAAATAAGTGCCTTCCGGACGCAGCGGCTTCACTTGAGGAAGATGCTCGGCCAAATAAGCTATCGCATAATCGAGATTCCCTTTGACGTACGCCATCATTTCTTCAAGCCATTCGGCTCCCTCCCGATATGCAGCTTCAACCGCATCCTGGGCAAAATGCTGAGCCATATGCAGGCTGAGCGTTTTAAGTCTATGCTCGATTTTCCGGCGCAGATTCGCATTCGACGCAACGATGTAGGAAGTATGCAGACCCGGCAGGTTGAATGTTTTGGTTGCCGCGAGGCAGCTCACGGTAATATTGGCCAGCTCCGGCGATAAGGAAGCGAATGGAATATACGTATAGCCGGGAAAGGTCAAGTCGCAATGGATCTCATCCGAGATGACGGTAACTCCGTATCGTAAGCACAGCTCACCCAGCTTAAGCAGCTCTTCCCGATCCCATACGCGCCCGCCTGGGTTGTGAGGACTACAGAACAGCAGCAGCTTGGCACCGTCTTTGAACAACGACTCCAGATGGTCGTAATCCATTTCGAAATGTCCATTCCGCAGAAGAAGCGGATTTTTGGCTACTTTGCGCCCGTTACTTTCAATAACATCGTAGAATGGATAATAGACCGGCGTTTGAATAACAACAGGGGCCCCGGGCTCACTGAACAGCTCTACGGCCAAGCTCAATGAGGTTACGATACTTGGCGAATCGGTGATCCAGCCTGGTTGAATCTCCCATTGGTGACGTTCACGAAACCATTGAACAATACTGTCAAAATAGCTGTCCGTGCGAACAGCATAGCCGTACAAGCCCAGCTCCGCCCGCTTCTTCAGAGCTTCCTTAACGGCAGGAGGGCTTGGAAAATCCATGTCGGCTACCCATAACGGAAGCACATCGGGTTCCCCGAACAGCTTCTCGCTTTGATCCCATTTATAGGAACGGGTGTTGCGACGGTTAATAAATTGATCAAATGAATAACTCAAGACGAACCACCTCAAATGTATATTGTATGACCGGGATAGTAGATTGAATTGTACCTAATGTAGTACTTTTATGAGGTATTTGTCAATGAATCGCTTGAAATTCGGCATGAAAATGCCGTTATTTCACTGAAAATTGGATGGAATTCAAGACTTCATTTAACCGCTGCCATTGCTTGTCCGTCTTCACCGCATCATTAATTCTCAGGCGAATGGTGTATACGATACCGTTTTTCTCAAAGACGTACTCGTTCAGCGTATACGGGATGTTTTTGCTTTTATATTGAACGGCAAACTTCTTTACATCCGTGCCGAACAAGGATTCATCGGTTTCCGTATATTTATAATTCGCGTCATTTTCCGAATTTTTCTTATACTCCTGCTCAACCCGGTTCAACACTTCATCCAGACCCGAACGATCGTCGGCGGATAGGGTCATGCTGCCGCCCGTGAACGGGAAGAACTTGCTCGGATTATCGGAGCTTCCGTCCAGCTCGCCTTCAAACCAGAGCTCAGGCAGCTGTAAGGAGTAGCCATACTTATTGTTCGTGTAGGTAACTGTCCTGTCCGGATCGATCAAGTCGTCCTCATCCTGAATGATTCCTAACGACCGGTTTAAGCCTTCTTTGGAGAATTGAATCGAGCCGGTCCAATCGGAGATCTGCTTCTCCAGCGTCTCATTGTTGGATGCCTTCGGGTAAGACATGGTGAGCTCATATTTATACTTGTCCTTGATAATATAATATACGTATGTTTGCTTCCATTTATCGCCCATGGTCCAGCTGTATGTATTCTGAATGGCAGGAACGCCGCCAACGGTCGTCTCTTTCGGCCCTTGAGTCTCCCGGTATTCCTCCACGTAAATGTTCTTGAACTCCTTTTCCTGCCGTGCCGCCCAGTCCGCCAGCGTATCCCCTGACGCAGCAGAGCTGATTCGCACATAGATCCTCTGCTCTCCGTCCTTGCTGCTGTAGTCCATTTCCGAGCCGTAATCGGATTTATTCCATTCCTGCGGCAAATCAAAGCTCAGCCCGTATTCGGTCGTCACGGTATGTTTGTCTTGATATACCGAAATATCCTTTAACGATCCGTTCTTCGCATCGTAATCGAGCGAGAAGGAATCGAGCACATCGATAATGCTGTTACGCTGCGCCGCGCTGCTTTTGTTATCACTCGTATTTACTATTAACGTCACCATATAAATTTTATCGTCCTTTAAAAACGCGCGCGACTGGTAATACATGACATTGGCATTTTCACCGACCAGTTTAGCATAGGGCCGGGTACCGGAGCCGTCATTCACATATCGTTTCTCCAATATGGTATCGATTTCGGCCTGTCCATCCAGCTTTTTAAGTAATGCCAGAGGAGACAGGTCTTTGCTTTGTTTCTCTTGAACACGAATCATCACAGCATACTGCCCTTTTGCATCCGAGAACATCACCTTGTCCCCTGTGGACGACTGGTTCGTCTGAACCAGACCTGACGGGTATTTCATCGACCAGCCGAAATGGCTGTCCCCTATCATCGTTTTGCCTTGATCCGCATCAATATAGGAGCCGTCCGAATCAAGCGCAGAATTGGAGCTTCCGGACTTGTCTTCTCCAAGGACAAAATCAATTGTCTTCGTGTCGGAGCCCGATTTCAGCTTCAGCTGTACTTTATCCTCCGGCAAATATTTCTTCAGTGCTTCGTTATACTCCACCATATTATGTATTTGAACGGAATTGATGGCGAGCAGTGTGTCCCCTTGCTTGATCCCCGCCTTCGCCGCTGTCGAATCCGGTTCCACATAGGTAACCTCGAGTCCGCTGCTGGTTGGGAGGCCCACTACCGCTTCCCAGCTTTCTGCCAGCTCCAAATGTAACGTTGGACGCTTCACTTTGCCATACTTAAAAAATTGATCCAAAACATATTGCACGGTGTCAACCGGGATCGCAAAGCCAAGACTATCCACTCCATACTCGACATATTTCATGGTATTGATCCCAATTACCTCGCCCTTCATATTGACGAGAGCGCCGCCGCTATTCCCCGGGTTAATGGCCGCATCCGTTTGAATCAATCGGTACTTGGATTGTACCGAACGTTCCATTCCGCTTATGATCCCTGACGTGACTGAATTCCTTAATGCAAAGGATAACGGGGTACCGATCGCCATAACCGACTCGCCGACATGGATATCCGAGGCAGAAGCAAATGTAGCCGGGGTAAGTCCCGTTGCTTCAATTTTTACAAGCGCCAGATCACTTTCTTCATCGTAGTGAGTCGTTTTTCCAGAGTAGGATTTACCGTCTGAGGTCACAATGGTCAGGTTGCGCATGTTTTTTACGACGTGAGCATTGGTTAAAATATACCCGTCGTTCCGAACGATGACACCTGTCCCATGAGCAAGCTGGTATCTATCCGATTGGGATATTTTTTTGTCATCGCTCGGTCTGCCGATGATAGCCACAACGGAGGATGTGGTTTTCTCTACCAGGGTGGGGATAGAGGTCCCGTTAGGCAGTGAATCCGCGTATACCGGTGTTGTCATAACGGCAGCTGCAACCATGACAGCCATGGAGCCTTTCATAACTCCCTTGCTCAATGTTTTCAATTTCTTCATGCTGTTTCTCCTATCAACAGTTTGCATATCCCCTAAATCTTACCTACTCTATTGCCAGAGTGCAAGAAAAAAATAGTAGATTCTAGCAGCAATGACTTAACCTTCCGCATAAGAAAAACGATCCTATCACCAGCATAGAATGCTGAATAGGATCGTGAGTACGTTGACGCTATAGATTCCGCTATTGAATTAACTGCTAGAGCTGCTGGAGCTGCTGCCAATACCGCCTTTGGAAGCCGATGATCCACTCGATATGCCGCTGCTCGATGACTTGCTGCTCGAAGTTCCTGTACTGCCCGAAGAAACAGAGGAGCTTTTGGATGTCGTTGAGCTTGACGATCCCGAGGAGCTTGTAGATCCTGAGCTTGACGTACTTCCGGTACTCTTTGGAGCGGCTGTAGAGCTTTTATTTGTGTTATTCGTTGCGGCAGACGACCCTGACGTAGTAAATGAACCCGTACGATTGGAAGTCGAAGGTGTCGGTGCCGGAGTAGCCGTTGGAGTGCTGGTAACGGCAGGCGGGACGTTTCTGACATCCGTTGCGGTATTCGGCCGGGTATTGGTGACAGGCTGTTGTCCCGATTTGCTCAAGCTGCCTGCAGCCGCACCGATGACTGCTCCCGCTATCGCGCCTGCAAGTAGTCCGGAAGAAATCGAGGACTCCCGCCCATAATATGTTCTTCCGTCATGAGTGTACGCGTAATCCTTGTTATACGTATCGCCTGAATCATCACATTTATTGTCGTTATTATCATCCTGACAATAGTCCTGGGCCGTTCCGCCGTAAGGAGGAGCGTCAGGATCTGCCGTTTGCTGGCTCGGGGCCGGGGACTGGGTAGCGGCTACCTGCCCGTTCGATGCCACCGGTGCCTGTGGAGGCTCTTGACCGCAGCCGGCCAGAGCTGTCGCCATAAATAAAGATACTACCAATGCGGACTTGGTAAGTGGTGCACCCTTCGCTTTGTTGTCGTTGGTTTGTTGTTTTTGTAACAATGTAATTCACCTCATTTTGACGTCTGACGATACCGTCGAACACCTTTTTCGTAACCATTGTAACGATTTTTACACTTTCAAAAAAAGAAAATTACTATTATTTTACTATAAATCTACAAAATAGTCTCGTGTTAGAAGAAAATTGACATTTTGTCGGCCGATTACGTTGTCGTCTTATGGAGCCATGATGATGGGTTTCTACACTTTGATTTGTTTTATAGCTTCTCTCATATCCTGGGTCATTTTATTCAAAGCAACGGCGGAATCCGCCATTTGCCGGACCACATTCAGCTGACTGTCCGTCAGCTCGCGAATATGACGCGTCTGGTCGGACGATACCTTGGCAATATCCGCTATGCCCATTACCGAGGCGGCTACTTCCTCAGACCCCGCGGATATTTGTTCCGCAGCGGCGGAGATATCCTGAATCTGATCCGCTACAAAACGGAATTGGTCCACGATCGCGGTCAGATACTCTTCGGCATGCTCCGAAAGAACGGTTCCCGTCTGCACTTCCTGCGCCCCTGTGCTCATCGCTTCATGGATGCGCTCTGACTCATTCTGCACATTATGGAGCAGGACGCCGATGTTCAATGCAGAGCCTGCCGCATGCTCCGCAAGCTTCCTGATCTCACCCGCAACTACGGCGAATCCGGCACCATGCTCACCGGCCCTTGCAGCCTCGATGGATGCGTTAAGTGCCAGAAGTTTCGTCTGATTCGCAATGTCGGCAATCCCGCTTAGCGCGCTCTCAATCTCCTGGAAATAGCCTTGAAGCGCCTCCACTCTTTGTGCGGCTTCTCCTGCGGCGGCGGAAATCGTATAAATTTGAAGATTCATTTGATGTATCGCCTTTTTGCCGGATTCTGCATGGTTGAGCACCTTGTGGGATGCGTCCGCTGCGGTTAGTGACGCCTCGGAGATTCGCTGAATCGCCGTCGTTATTTCTTCCATAGAGCGGCTGCTTTCATCCGTGCTCAGGCTTTGGGCTTGTGCCCCTTCCGCTACTTGGCTGACTGCACGGTTAGCCCTCGTATGGATCTCGAGAACCTGCTTCGCGTCGGAAGTGAATCGGTCAGAGGATAAAACCAGCTGTTCGGATGTCTGGACAACGCGGGATACCATCCGGCCAATGATCGTGTTCAAGCTGACGGACATTTGAACCATGGCCTGATAGACCGCACCAATCTCATCCGAAGACCTGACCGGATGATCCGTTAACAAGCGGTTGGCATCGGCGAGCTCTCCGGATGCGATATGCCTGGACGCCGCTACAATCCACTGAAGCGGCCTTAATGAACGCACAAGCACCCATGTAATCAATAAAAGAATCAGGATCAGTATCCCCGCCATCAGGCTGTAGAAGGGAATACTTTGACGAATCAAATCGCGGCTTATAGAATCCGTAACCGAAGCTTCCGTATCAATGCCAAGGACCCCGATCATCGTGCCGTCCGCTCTTTTAATAGGAGCATAGGAAGAGATATACTTTCCATACTGCGGGTTGTCTATAATAGACGAGCTGGCTGTTTCCCCTGCTAATAGTGCTTTTACCGCCTCTTCCGGAATATCCGTCACCTCATTGATAGGGGATGCCGATTCCGAGCCTCTAGGTTGACCGTCAATCACGATAAGCGGTCTCTGGCTTTCGTCAACCCTAACAATGTATACGTACAATGCGCCAATTTGTTCCCGAAATTCATTTAGCTCCAGTCGAATAGACCAATAACTGTCGTTTTCCTGCGGATTTTTCAAGAACGGTTCAATCCGGGAGACATCCAGCTTCTTGGCGTAGCTGTCCGCCATTCGGATTCCGTAGCTTGTAATAACTCCTTGTGCTGCTGTCTTAACGTTGCTGATCTGCAAATAAACATACCCGGCGGATAACAGGATCATCGCGGCCATAACTACGGCGGCAATCCTCAATGCCAGGCGATTTTGAAGCCAATTCGAACCCCTCATTTTATCTAGCCCCTTTGGTAAATGACTCTTTACGGCACATTGCGCCGACATGCCTCTTTTCTTTTCGACAAATTTTTCCTCTTCCCTTCCCGGAATGAGCATTTTTTCCTATAAAAATTAATTAAGCCCCACAACTGGGGCTATGGCTTCAAAGCAGATTCAGGTATTTCGTAGGAAGACACGAAATGTATGAATCCAGATATATCAAAAAAGTGCTTCCGCTAAAGTCGCAGAAGCACCCCTATTGTCTTAGTTAATTGGAACCATATTGGGACGTTGCAAGTCATATAGACGAAGCTGGAATAGACTATTGCTTCAGCTTCTTGACGATGAAATCGGCAATACCGGTCAGCATAATCGTGATGGACAATGCTCCAAGCGCATAAGGAACGACTAGCGGAACGACCCTGTAGTCACTAATTTTAACCCAATGCAGAAATAATGGGTACAATAAGAGCAGCGCAAAGAACACGATCATCTTCATTCATCCAGATCCCTTCATGCAGTTTCAAGATTAGTTTACATGACTCCCCCGCTCTTTTCAAACCTTAAACTGCACTTGGGAATGAAGCATAACCGAACATACGGATTCAATCACCCGGCTTACTCTCGTCTCCACGAATTTGATATTCGATTGCACACAAGGTGCCGATTGGAATCATTTCGCTTAAGTAGCTTCCGACAAGCTCCTGTTCCCGGGAATCGATAGGTCGTTCCGTGTAAAATTCAAAATGCAGCGTTCCTGTTTCCGCGTCATAATCGACATAATCCAATTGTCCAAAAGGGATCATTTCATTCATGGTGTCCATGATTTCGTCTTGATCCAGTCCCCGGCTGAGCACCTTCTTCTGCAATTCATCCGGCAGCTCCGGAAGCTGCGGCACCTCGTCATCCTGCACCAAATGGTACGGTTTAATCTTGAAGCAGACGTAAGGATTCAAATATTCGGAGGCGTATTGCTTCAGGTTACGGATATCGTGATCCGGGAGCTGCAGATCTTCATTCCACGCATAAACCGTCACTTTATGCCTCCCCTCCGAGTGAATGCGGACATATCGAAGATGCGGAAACCGCATTTTTATCATTTGCTCCGATAGGATGCGAGCTCTCATCATATCACCTCTTTGATTATGATTCTCCGCCTTTGTGATAACGCTTACATTAACTTGCGATGTAAGCTATCCATTGATAAAAAGAAAGGCAGCGTTCCTCCACAAGGGAAAGGGCTGCTGCCGCTTTCATTAATTGGCTTCCGGTACTCTTAAGCCGAGTCCTTCCGCTATACGTTGTCCGTACTCCGGATCCGCTTTGAAGAAATGGCCGATTTGTCTTAGCTTAATCTCGTCGCTTTCCACCGGCTTCATAGCCGCGACAATGGTTTGCACAAGCCGTGAACGCTCCTCTCCGTTCAGCAGCCGATACAAGTCTCCAGCCTGGGTATAGTGGTCATCGTGATCATAAGGCACGCTATCCGCTTCACCATGAATCTCAAAAGCGGCCGGTTTATCCGATTTGGACTCCGAGGGTCCTCCGAAGCTGTTCGGTTCATAATAGACGGAGCCGCCGCCGTTGCCATCAAACCGCATTTGACCATCGCGCTGATAATTATTCACTTCATTACGCGGACGATTGATCGGCAAGGACTGATGATTGGCCCCTACGCGATACCTGTGGGCGTCATGATAGGCGAATAAGCGCCCTTGCAGCATTTTATCCGGCGATACCTCGATCCCGGGCACCAATGTTCCTGGAGAGAACGTAGCCTGTTCGACCTCCGCGAAGTAATTTTCCGGGTTCCGATTTAGAACCATCCGCCCAACCTCGATTAAAGGGTAATCCTTCTGCGACCATACTTTGGTGACATCAAACGGATCGAACCGGTACGTCTTCGCATCCTCAAGCGGCATGATCTGAACATAGAGCTTCCAGGAAGGAAAATCTCCCTTTTCAATCGCATTGAACAGATCCTCCGTATGGTAGTCCGGGTTTTCAGCTGCAAGCTGAGCCGCAAGCTCCGCCGATAAGTTCTGTATGCCTTGTTCTGTTTTAAAATGATATTTTACCCATACTCCTTCTCCCTGAGCATTGACCCATTTGAACGTATGGCTTCCGAACCCGTGCATATGCCTATAGGTAGCCGGGATTCCGCGGTCCGACATCAGAATGGTCACCTGGTGCAGTGACTCCGGAGATAACGACCAGAAATCCCATATCGCATTCGGATTCTTCAGATGAGTTTGTGGGTGACGCTTTTGCGTATGGATGAAATCCGGGAATTTGATGGCATCGCGGATAAAAAAGACAGGGGTATTATTACCTACCAGGTCATAATTTCCTTCATCCGTATAAAACTTGACGGCAAATCCCCTTGGGTCCCGTACCGTATCTGCCGAGCCACTCTCCCCTGCAACGGTCGAGAAACGTACGAATAGCGGTGTTTTCTTCCCAACCTCAGATAAAAAATCCGCTTTCGTATATCTCGTCAAATCGTTCGTAACTTCAAAATAGCCGTGCGCCCCAGCTCCTTTGGCATGAACGACCCTCTCCGGAACCCGCTCACGGTTAAAATGCGCCAGCTTTTCCAGGAGATGAACGTCCTGTATGAGGGTCGGTCCCCGTGATCCGGCCGTAATTGAATTCTGGTTGTCGCCTACCGGAGCGCCCCAGCTCGTTGTAAGCTTGTTCTTGCCCTGGCTCATCCTTATATCACCTCATTAATAGTTTTGAAGTAGTACCCATTAAAGCGATCGCTCAGGATGTTCTCGTGAGAGTTGTCTACTTATATGATCTATATGTATTCATCAGGTGTACAGTTCATTCGCACTCCGCAGCATACGAAAAATCCCCTGTCCACTGTTCAAGTGAGCACGGGGATATTATCTTTTTGTTTATTTAGTAGCCTCTTTCCCGATTAACGATGCCTAGCAGCCTCTCGCCTTGTTCATACAACCTGATGTTGTTCAGGAAAAATCTCCCTACATCGGCCGCATGGCTTTGTCCCGACAAATGAGGAGTGACAAATACGTTAGGCAGCGACCAGAATGGATGCTCTGGATCAAGCGGTTCTTGTTCAAACACATCCAGAATAGCCGCTTGAAGCCTTCCTTCCCTCATCACTTCTACCAAATCGGCTTCTGCTATGAGCTGTCCGCGGCCAACATTCACCAGCGCCGCTTCAGGCTTCATCAAAGACAGGATATCTTTGTTAACCGCATATTGCGTTGCAGGAGTTAATGGCAAGGTGAGCACCAAATAATCCAGATCTTTGACAAACAACGACCATTCCTCTGCCGTATAATGTTCGTCTACCAGCTCCGCATTCGCTCCGTTGAAGCTCAAACCATGTACCTTCATATCAAACGCCCGAGCTTTTCTCACCACTTCTGAACCGATCGAACCCAACCCTGCTACGCCGATAATTTTATTGTTTAATGTATCCACTTTGAAGGGATCCCAATGTGAGCGCTTCTGAGCCTCAAGCATATTCGGGAGTCCTTTGGTTATGTACAGCAAAAAGGCAAATACGTATTCAGAGATCAATCCGCCGAATTGATCTTTAATTCGGGTAATCGTTATCGATTCCGGAACGCCCGGGTCTGACACCAAGTCATTAATTCCTGCACCTGTGGACTGAATCCACCGGACGCTGGAAGCCTCGGGCCTAGTTAATAAAGCGGTTGGAAATTTCCAGCCTAATATGACCTCCGTACCCTGTAAATGGCTTAAAGCCTCTTCTATGGAGGAAGCAGTCTGTATCGATGTATACCCATGCTCACGCAGGAAATTGGCGTAGGTATCAGCCTCATGATGGTATACTAAAATATTTGGATGATGCTTGCTCATACCTTGTTCCTCCCCATATTCGTGTCTTTTATGGCCTCTCTTAGTAAGCCTTGTCCAACTGAAGTCTAACACACCCCTGCGGTTTGCGAAACCATCACTCCCATGCGGGGGTCAAAAATATTTGCATTTCACAAAGGTATAATTCTCATCCATACTCATACTTTTTCTTAGAAGTATGATCTTTGAATGTTTTGTGAATGCTTCAAAATCGGTAAAAAGGGTAATAAATCCCAGATGGAACACTTGCTCTACTCTTACAGTACTTAGAACCAGTATAAGGAGTGATTAGGATGAAAAAACTCAAAACGAAATAATCCATCATTACCATTGGTGCATCGCTTATGCTTCCCGCCGCCGTTGGCGCTGCAGCTCCAACAGATACACAGAAGCCTTCCACGACCGATCCAGGAACCATCGTTATCTCACAAACCGTGCAAACGAAGGTCAATGGTACTTATGTACCCGGCATTTATGTCACCAATAAAGATTCTCTCGTTGCTTTTATTCCTGGCGGAGTAGGCTTGGTAGTCGTAGACAAAGGAACAGCTCTTCCAAAAGGCGCATATTACGTTAATTAAGCATGAATTACCTGCACTGGGTGACTCAAAAAGTGAGAAGTGACTTCGAAACGGATGCATAACTTTGCGTGGAACCTCCAATGTATTGCCTTATATGTCAAAAAAACATTAGCTGATGGGCTAATGTTTTTTTTGATTGTTCTTTTCATTTCCTTGCTCTTCCCCACACACTCCGTGTTTAGATGAACAAACAATCGTTGTTTTCTCTTTTGCTTCCCAATTGAATCCCTTTTTTTAAGCATAGGATTGAATTCGTTATGTGCAGACGCAGGGATTGCCTACATGTAACGCAGCCAAATGGGAATACCCCGATTTTTTCAAAATTCTTGCTGCTTTCTTGCTGTGGTATTTGGAATCGGAGATGACGATGATACTAGCCTCTTTACGTAACTCCTTCTTCTTAACAAAGGGCAACCGGCCTAATGAAATATGAACGGCTCCATCCAAATGTCCTTCATAATAATCTACCGAGTCCCGTACATCGAGTAGAATGACCGGCTTATCGGAGCTTTTCGTAAAATTGCCTAAGTCTCTAGCATCCAAATATTGTAATCCCCTCACTGGTTTAATGCGTTGATACATCAAGATAAAGAATACAAAAAGAGCAAGCATAAAAATCATGGGCATCCTCCCCCGTTAAATCACTGAAATGGATAGCTTCTCTATAAAAGGTTGCACCTCAGCATCAGACTGCACAACATACCCTATAGGGTATATAAATAAACAAAAAAAGATGCGGTCAATTTCAACCACAATATATCGTGCATACCCGGTATGGGTATACTCATACTATACTTTTTTTTCAGCCTTGCGTCAACTCAGCTTTGACAAAAAAACGACCGTATTCGGATGATTCCGAAAATACGATCGCTGTCGGGTTTTAATTAATAAACTCACATTCATTCGTTACCATCAATCCGGCACTACATAATAATGCTTTCCGTATATATTAATAACCTCTTCATTAATTATTTTCTTCCCGCTGCGATGAGCAAGGTATTGGATGAATTCGATGGCAGCCCTCTGATCTCGTTCGTTCAACCCATCTAACAAGTGAAACAATTTTTCTTTGCTGTCCATAATAATCCTCCTCTCAATTGTACAGTGCTGAGATGGAAAGACTTTTTTGCTTTTGGGAGCACGAAAAGCACAAGGCTAGACCTTGTGCTTTAATAAGCAAATCTATCCTTCCCACAGTCGCTTACGAGGTTAGCTGTCGGATTCGGGCGGTGAGAATACGCCCTACAATAGGCAGCTTGCCGCTGCATATCGATTCACCCCAAATTACTTGGTTCCCCCGTTTTTCTAAAAAGAAAACTCAGCGCTTTAAATATAGAAATTATACCATATATTATACCTTTTATTGATGAATAATGTAAAGCCTAATTTGACTATTGGTTAATAAGATCCTCCCTCTAAATGGATTACAATCCGCATCTTTATTCTATTACCCATAAATTAGTTTATGTAATCTGAATTGACTTCCTTGTGATCATTCTGAACTCCCAAATTCAAATCCGCGAACCTTCGCAAAAACCATCGTATCCATCAAAGAATCATCTGTCCTTCGCTCATCGCAACGAAGCGTACCTTCCAGTGTAAAGCCTGTCCTGACCGCAACTTGAATGCTTCGTGCATTAATTGAATCGCATCGGATCTCTATACGATTAGCTTGCAGCTGGGTTATAGCAAATTCTGTAATCCCGTTTACGGCTTCCGTAATATACCCTTGTCCGAGGCAGGATGTTCTTATCCAATAACCGATTTCAAATTTTCTTGCTTCCCAATCTACCCCATGAAGACCACTACATCCGACCAGCTTCCCCGTATTCTTATGCAGCAGGTACAGCCTGAGATCGGACCGCTCCAAATAACGAAGCCTTGCCTGGCGTACACCGGTCTCGGATTGCTCCAGCGATGGAGCTTCCTGGGCCCAGGGCAGCCAAGGACGGAGCTGTTCAATACTTTCATGAATAGCTTCATACACCATCGATCCATCCCCCGCCTGGGGAGCGCGAATCATAAGGCGCTCTGTTTCCAGGCTTTCGGGGATATCGAGGAGCAGTGGGTTAACCGTGCTCATTGGCCATCTCCCCTCGTATTCCAATTGGTTTACCAATAGCAATTCTCCGCAACCAGCACTTCGTTCAGAAACTGCCCGGTTAAAGAAGCTTTGACTTTTGCCACTTCCTCAGGAGTGCCGCTCGCAACCACGGTTCCGCCGTTCTTCCCGCCTTCGGGTCCCATATCGATAATGTGATCGGCCACCTTGATCATATCAAGATGATGCTCGATGACGATAACGCTATGTCCCGCGTCGACCAGCTGTTGAACGCAATCAATCAGCTTTTGAATATCCTGAAGATGCAAGCCTGTTGTGGGCTCATCCAGAATATATAAATTATGAGCTCCCCGCTTCAGCTTACTAAGCTCGGTAGCAAGCTTGATTCTTTGCGCCTCCCCGCCGGACAAAGTCGTGGCGGATTGCCCCACTCTTAAATAA
Source organism: Paenibacillus sp. OAS669 (assembly GCF_014873645.1). Taxonomy (NCBI): domain Bacteria; kingdom Bacillati; phylum Bacillota; class Bacilli; order Caryophanales; family Paenibacillaceae; genus Paenibacillus; species Paenibacillus sp. OAS669. The sequence continues at coordinate 38,158 of NZ_JADBDR010000011.1, read as the reverse complement.
CCGAGCCCAAGCTGATTCAGCACATTCAGCTTATGCAGGATATAAGTCTGGTCGGAGAAAAAGTCCACCGCTTCTTCAATACTCATTTCGAGCACTTCAGCAATGTTTTTGTTCTTGATTCGAACATCCAGCACTTCATCATTAAAGCGGGCGCCTTTGCATACAGGGCAGACCGATTCGACATCTGGCATAAATTGCAGCGGAGTCGTTACAATTCCTTCCCCTTGGCAGTGCTCGCATCGGCCGCCATTTTTTTGGTTAAAACTGAAATCGTTCTTGCCAAGCTCCTTACCGGCTACGGAGGCTGCCTCCGCATATCTTTCGGCCCCTTTTCAGCAAGAATACTCATTTTATTAGAGTAAGTACAACGATCTCATCCTGTTCGAAGAAAGCATTCACCCATACAGAATGTCAATAAGATTTAGAAATAAGTTCCACTCAGCGGTTCGTTATCCGAGAATAACTCCGGGTTAATCTTCAACATATGAGACAGGATCTCATTCAGCTTGACCGTGTCACAAATACGAACATCCGCATCGCCAAGCTTGCCCATTCTTACAGCACCATGCTCCAGCAGCACATCTTCTACTTTCCAGAAATGCATCGACCAGGATAAGCCGCAGTGCCTTCTGGATGGTACGCGGATTTCAGTGCCGTCACCCAGCACAGTAAATAGCTCTTCATGCCCGTCGGTTAAGCGTCCAGGAATGTCCATCCATTCCTCAATCCCATGAATGAATGTATTTCTGCGTAAATCTACCCCTACAAGGATAATGGTTGCTTCACGATCGAGCAGCTTTCCCCATGCCGATTCCCGATGACACGGGGTATCGAAGCGCTCATCCCCCCGCACAAATTCCTCTGCATCCCTGCCGAGAGCGGCTACGGAATGGGTCGGATGGTAAGAACGGAGCACACCCGGGCGCTTGCGGAACAGCTCAGGCAGGATCCCGACGCAAGACGGTGATGACTCCAGGTAAAACCTCGGATTGCTTGCAATGATATACGACCATGTATGCGTCGGCAGCACAAGCAGGCCATCCTTCATGTATTCCGACAAAGCATCAAGTACCGTATCGGCCCCCTGTTCAACTGCTCCAATACTTTTCATCGATGAATGCATCAGGGTTGTTCCTTTAGGATCAATGCCCATCCTTTCAAGATCGTACATTAAACTGGCTTTCGTATGCACTGCATATAGTCCCCTTTCATTGATTCAAGTTATCTAAGTCATCACACGCATATTCTTAATAGTTTACTACATTCGATAGTCGATTAACAAAGCGAGCGTTCGCGACACTTGCGGTCTGCTCACTCTATCATGGGTAAACGCCCCACATGGTAAAAAAAGCCAACAGCTTCCACTGTTAGCTTCTGTCATTAGGTTCATTTTCTTTTGAAGCTTTTTAGCAAAAGGTCCATCGGCTCTTTCATATCGGAATCACCGCGATGGTAATGCTCCAGCAGCTTATCCAGACGAGCGACTTGATGGCCATAATCATACATGGCTGCAGCCACGACCGAAAGCCGTAGTATTCCCGAAGGCTGGTCTTGATAACGTTCAATAAGCGTAGACATAAACTGTTCGTTATCCGCCTCAATATCCAGGCCTTCCGAGCTGTCCGCTTTAAGCTTGTTATCAAACTTGAGCAGCACATGCTCGTGGTACTTGATCAATTTCTCCAAATGTCCATCAAAGAAGGCATCGGTCTGCGGACCCCGGTTCGCCTGAAAAAAATGTTCGTCTACCGTGTCCAGAACCTCAAGTCCCTTGGACAGCGTTCGAAGCATTTGCTTGTATATGACCAGATGGCGAATCATGCTGAATTTGCCGCGCTTAAGCTTCTTGACTTCCTCTTCCATAAGCTTATATTTGCCGGCCAAAAGCTGCAGGGAGTTTGACAGCTCCCCCTTCTCTTCCCGGAACACCGTTTCTTTGATTTCGTCGGAAATGACCGTACGAAGAAGAAGTGACATTTTGCTAAATACAGTATGAATTTGCGCTTCGAACTGGTCCTTCGGCTTGGGCGGGAAGAATAAAACATTGATCAAGAAGGCGCTCCCTATGCCGATGAGGCTTAATAAGAAGCGGTTCACTGCAAATTCCCATTCCCCTGAAGCTTCCATCACGGCCACTACCGTTACTAATGTAAGACCGATTGTTTCTTCCAACCCCATCCTCAAACAGATCACGATGACAAGAATACAGACAATCCCGATCGAGATCACATTATTGGAAAAAAACGTTCCTGCAAGCAACGCCAGTGCGGCTCCAAGCACATTGGTTTGAAGCTGCTCCAAAAAATATCGCCACGATCGGTAGATCGAAGGCTGCATTGCAAAAATAGCTGCGACTGCCGCAATAACGGGAGGAGTAAAGTTTAACAAAGCACTAAGATATAATGCCAAGGTCACTGCAATTCCTGTCTTCCACACGCGTGCTCCGAAAACCACATAGCCTCTCCTTCCTTATCATGTTATCCATCTTATCTTACACGGCCCAAGCCCAGGATGCAAAGGCTTCCTATTAAATATTTTAGAAAAAAAACTCTTCACATCAACGTATTTTGTGTTACTATTTGTACGTTGAGTAGCACGGGTTGGTTGAATAAGAGGTAAACAAGGCATGGAGCAGGAGGAAAAATGCGGATGTTACGGAAGATTTGGGAGAGCAAGGCCTCATGGGGAGGGTATTATCTTGTCATTTTGGCGCTGCATGTTATAGGTATTGCAGGTCTTATGACAGCCGCCCGCAGCGATGCTGCGTTTTGGAGTCTTGGGCTATTGGCTTATGCTTTTGGGTTGAGGCACGCGTTTGATGTAGACCATATTGCGGCTATCGATAATACAGTTCGTAAGCTGATTCAGCAAAAGCGTAATCCTCTTGGGGTAGGCTTTTACTTTTCACTAGGGCACTCCTCTGTTGTATTTCTCATGGTGTTAATCATTGCTTTATCCATGAAGTGGGCTCAGGACGCGATGCCTCAAATGCAGGAGATCGGCGGGCTTATAGGAACTACCGTTTCGGGAGCGTTTCTTGTTATCATCGGTTTGATTAATCTCATGATCTTGTTGAATTTGCTTCGAGTGTTCCGAACCCTAAGGCAAGGACGATTTTTGGAAGAACAGCTCGAGGCTCTTCTTGACTCCAGAGGCTTTTTCTCCCGATTATTAAAACCGATGTTCCGGTTCATTAGCCGGAGCTGGCATGTGTATCCTTTAGGCTTTCTGTTTGGTCTTGGCTTTGACACAGCAACAGAAATCGGTTTATTGGCTATCTCGGCCGGTGCGGCCAAAACATCAGTACCCGTATTCGGGATCATTGCTCTTCCCCTGTTATTTGCAGCCGGCATGAGCTTAATGGATACGGCCGATGGAATGTTCATGACCAAGGCCTATCGCTGGGCTTTTACAACACCTGTTCGAAAGCTGTATTACAACGTAACGGTAACGACAGTCTCTGTCATTGCCGCGCTAATTATTGGAATGGTCGAATTAATACAAGTATTAACCGATAAATTCAACCTGCAAGGCCCGTTCTTTGCATGGATTGGTGATTTGGATTTTGGAGATCTGGGTTATCTGCTAGTAGGTTTATTTATACTGGCATGGCTGATATCCGTAACCGTATGGAAGGTCATGAAAGTAGAGCACCGGTATAAGGCTGTATAAGACAAGAAGGACGGCATCGTTCGGTTACCCGAGTGATATCGTCCTTTTTTTCGACATTTACTTGATAAGCATACGGAAGAGCCGTAGTTCCCACCGATGGGATTTGGTATTTTTTACCCAGTATGTACGTTCCCCGATGCACTGCTACTTGTAAACTGCGGGTTCATTCCGAAACTGAATTCTTACCGTTACAATAATAGCGGCAAGAACGGCTACGGGTACCCATATGATAGCAAGCGGATGTGAAGTTTCGGCAATAGTCCCGATAATAGCACCAAGACAATAAATTACAATAGCTAGCAGCCGCAGCAAGGATTCCTGACTGAACGTCATCTTCGTGTCCCTGCCGAACAATAAGCGCAGCTGTTGAATCCCGTCCTCGATTACATTCGCCAAATTATTTGTAAGTACCGTTGTCGATATCCCGGCAATGCCGAGTCGCCTTGCGGCCGTGGTTTGCATTCCCATAGCCACGCTTAGAAGAATAATCAGGAAATAAACGCCAGAATCCGTTTCTCTAATCCAACCGGAAGTTATGGCAAATGCCACAAGGATCATCCATTCGATGCTAAGTGCGGTTGTGACAGCCCTTGGCCATAGCGAGGGGGTCTTATCTTTGTTTACAATAAGTGCGGCTAAAGCCGTGCCTGCAATAAAGCCTACTAATGCAATAACGGACCGAAGAACGGCAAGACCTTCCACACGGCCAATGGATAACCCCATCAAAACTATATTGCCCGTCATATTGGCTGTAAAAACATGGCCTAAGCCCAAATAACCCACGACATCAACAATCCCGGCTGTCATACAAAGCAGTAGAATGATGATATGGCGATACGTGGAAGTGGACATTCCCATACAGCTCCTTTCTAGCGAGAGGTTCATTGGTTTCATTAAAGCATAACACAATATTCCTCATACTGTAAAAAAGGCTGTTCATGTCCTAACATACTGCACAAGTTCATTTAGAAGGAAATTTAATGGAAAAAGCAGCTTATTCGTAAAATCGAGATGAACCGCTCCTGCATGTTCAAAACTTATTCAAAACTGGTCTGATACTGGAATAGAAATCCGGTGTTGATTATTCTCGACTGTGTAACCGCCTGTATCAGGGTCTTTCCCAAACCACATTCCTCTGGCATGCATTTCTGCTGCAACCAGGAATATAGATTCCTTAATAGCCTCCAGATCAGACAAACGCTGCTTTTCCAACTGCTGAAGCTTCATCTCTATTACTTCCAATCCTCCCATACAGAGCTCGAAATCGAAGTAATGTTCATTCATAGTAAAATAAACAGCATAAAATTCCAAAGGATGATTCAGTTTGTAATAGGCATAGCGTATAGCAGCCCTCACATAAATAGCAGCTTGAGCCTTTGGGAACAAATACTTGATTTTCTTGCATGCATCAAAGAACCATACGGGAATAGGATATTGTGCTAATCCTTCAAGCTCATTCTCTGGAATTCCTTGCCCTCTGCGAACATGCTCAGAAATTCGATATGCCAGATCTTTGGTAATCCCCCATTCGATCAGCTTGGACATAACGTCTTCTCTGAACGCAAGGACCGACTGAAGCTTCAGGTCGCTTGATCTTAGCAATTCTTGAGCATTCCCCTCCCAAACCCCATTTCCATGCGAAAGGCCGCAAATTTGTAATAGGTCATTGTACGTAGTCGGTTGAAGCTCCCCCAGCATGGCCCTAACAAAATCCACTTGCATCTCCGGGATGCCATAGACGGCGGCTCCAGCTTGTCTTTGATGCAAACGGGTGCCCAGCGTCTCGGAAGAACGAAATAAGCTCAGTACGTTCTCATCATTCATCGGAATCATCGCCGGATCTACGCCGGTTAGCTTGCTCATTAATGTGAAGAATCCTGCATTACGATGCTCCAGAAGATCCAGCTTAAACAGCACCGGTTCCAACTCCCTGTAATCAAAATAACTCGTTTTCCTCATCTGACCCTGACACTCATCTATAATAACCGGAGTTAAATCCTCTGTTTTCCTATTGGCAGGGAGAATAAAGATGCCATGATAGTTAAGAGTACCCGCATAAAGAATTCGTTCGTTCCCAAACTGTTCTTCCAATAACCGAAGAATTCGGGCCTGACTTGTTCGAGGGATATACAAATCCATATTGGGAGGACGATCATACGACAATCCCATAAACATCTCACAAGGGATAGCATGGCCGTCCCCAACCATAGTTTCCCCGCAACGGGGGCAAACCTTATCCGGCAAATCCGCGCCATTGCCCGAAGCATCGTGTACCCACTCATTATGCCTGCATGCATTGCAACGATAATGCGGCAATAAGGGATTTATTTCCGTTAATCCGAGACAATAGGCAACCAGGGAGGATCCTGCGGAGCCCCGCGCTGTGACGGTGTCACCCCATGACTTCACATGCTTCGCTATGTCGCCGGTAATCAAATAAGCGGATGCATAACCGTTGTCGATAATCCCGCCTAGTTCAAGCTCTAAGCGGCTTAAGACCGGGTCCGGCAAGCTGCTCCCATACATCCTTGCAGCAGAGGAATAACATAAGGAACGAAGCTGGGCTTCTTCTCCCTCCAATGTGGGATAAAGCCGGTGTCTGGGGATTATCTCAACCGCTTCGAATTGAGCAGCCAACTGGCAGGTGTTGGTGACGACAAGCTCAAATGCTTTCTCTGGACCAAGATGCTGAAACTTGTCCAGCATGACTTCAGTAGAGTCGTATTGCTCTCCGTTTCCTACTGCAATGACCCACTTGTTAAGGCGTTCCCCGGCTTCGAGTAACCTCCTTTGTGCCTGTTCAATCTGATCAAATGAATAGGTAACACCGTCAATTATGAAATGGTTATCATCAGCTATGGGGTGAAGCTGAATAATGTCGTAAAATCCGGCAACATCCTCGACTTCCTCCTTCGCTTTGGTCAAAGCCGCCTTCATAAGTTCATTATCCAGTCCTGTATTGGCGATAAGCAGTCCTTCACGACTCCTGGTTAAACAATCTTTTCTAATTGGCGAAGAGAGTTGACCGTCAAGAGACGATATAAGCTCAAACAAATGCCTTTTCCCCGTCTTATTTAACACATAGAAGATGCAGGATGTTTCTTGGGTCTCATTCCATATCGTCAATTCAAGCCCATACAATAATTGAAGCGGTTCTTGCCGGGCTATTTTCTCCGCTGCAATGAAGGAGTGTACCTCCCCTCGACCGACAATGCCTATACGCTTTGTTCCCTGATCAGTAGCTTGCTTAATGCAGCTATCGAAATGCATCCCGCGCTCTTCACAATGATCCGCACCATATAAACGGAATTCGACTCGAGTGGCTTGTCCATACCCTGAAGCCGCCATGGCTTTATTGTTTCCCTGATTTGTGGAATTGTTCACAGCTATTCCTCCTATTAATCGTCCTTTATGTAAAACAAGCAATTTGAGTTGATATTCAACTCAACATTTAGACGTAACGAAATTAGAACTCTATCGAAAGCTGTACATGCTCCGTTCTGTCTTGCGCGCCCCAGAAGTATATGCGTCCATTGGAATCGATATGCAATAGTTGTGCTTGCGTTAAACGAACCGTCAGAGCGGATATGGATACGCGAAGCCCTTCTGCCAAACGATACAGATGCGACAACTGAATGAGTCCAATCCTTCTTAATTGCGTAATTGCACGCTCCAAAATAGGCCGAGGCATCAATAAGCATCCCGCGAACAAATCGGCTTGCACTTCCACCATAGGCTTCTGAGCGAAACTGCGGCAATAAAATGGGGCTGCGGTATGGGCAACGGACAACTCCACCCTAGCCTTGGACAAACGAGTCCAATAAGGAGTTCCCTGAGCATGAAGCACCCAATGGCCTAGTTCATGAGCAAGTGTAAAATGATAGGTTCCTATTTTCTCCTCGAATAAATCGCGATGCGTCTCATTTAGCACAATCTGCTTTTCTGTTGGAAATATCGCCGCCATGACCATTCCCTGCTGATCAAGGTGATCAATCGGTTCCCAGCCGATGTTTAAATCAAAATGAAACTCTATAATTTCCTCAATCGGTACAGGCCGAATCATTTTATCATAAGGATCAAATCCATAATCCATTAAGATCCGCTCCGTTAATTCTTCCATCTGCTCTAGAGAAATATATCGGGCTGCCTGCAACGCTCCTACCCCCTTTCGTTTTCGCCGATGATATCTTTAATTTGCTTCCATTGTGCGGGCGAAAGCTCAGATGCTTTTCTTAAAAATACGGGTACATCCTTATTTTGCGTTATTACCTTCTGAAAGCTGCTGGGTACCTTGTTGGCGGCTAAAATAAGCTCGTCCGCCTCAACATGGAGAATATGCGCCATCTTAATAATCTTGTCTTCAGCCGGAGGGTCCATCGTGCCGCTCTCAATCTTGCTGATGTAAGTAAAATCGATCCCGACCCACTCGGCCAGCTCTCTCTGTGTTATTCTGTTTTGCTTTCTGAGCTGTCTCAAACGTTCGCCAAATTCACTCATGATGTCCTGACCCCTTTTTTATTACCAGTATTACCCATGTTGAGTAGTTTGTCAACAAAAATCGTTAACTTCTCTGTTTGTCTTATATGACAGAAGAATTGGAGCACCTGCACGGAGCAGATGCTCTTGGAGTTACCTTAATGAGCTGGGCCAAATGACAAGAGACTCCCGGTCCCTTTCCGCGCCAAGCTTGTACAGCACATCGGCCAGTTCCGTTTGAAGCACGGGGTGCCCGTTCCACTTTTCTATGGAAAGCTTGCGTACTGCCGAGGATTTCAAATAACCTTCGAGAGTGGAACGGATTATACCTGGAAGTTCGTTGTCCGGAATATCTTCCATAGCACATATTCGCTTTCCATGATTCTCTGACCAGAGCAGCCAGCGACCTTGATGGATGACGAGGTCGTTCCCTTTTTTGCGTGAGAAGCTTATGCCTTCCTTATCAGGCCAATCAACGATGATTCCGAAGGGGTTGGCAGGGTCGATAGATGGAAGCACGATGGGGCTTGAATCCCCGCTCCATTCTTTTCTTTGCAGATTCTCCACCTGGTCCTTGGAGGCAAATTGTAATGTCGGGATCTCTTTCACCCACAATCCCCGTGTCAGCATCCCCCAGGTTTCGAGCTGCTTCAAGGCAGAGTAAATCTCTCCCCATTCCCAAGGCAGATGCAAATCCGCAATAGGCTTGGTAAGCAGCCCGTAGCTTTGCAGCAGATGCTGTATCCATGCCAGAAGCCCCTTCTGCTTGTCGCAGCCGCTATCGTCCTTTAAAGAGCTAACAGGGTACCAGCGTCCGAGCCCTGATTGGAAACCCTTCCCTCTCACTGCCTTGCTGGCCGTTCCGCCATTCAATCTCAAGGGAGCAAACTGATCATTAGAGACCAGACCTTTCCAGGATAAAGCTAACAGATCAGCGGTCAGCTCCGAAGGGATACGGCCGGTTTCACGGCTTAAAGCGCTTAAGAAGCTGGCTCCCTTACGTTCAAGAAGCTGAAGCAGCTCATCACTATTGCGAGATTCTTCAGAGGTTTGAGCTACTGCTTCCAATTCATCCTGTTTGCCTAACTGCTGCTCATTATGCGCGATTAGCGGGCAGTAAAGCTCCTTGGACTCGGCCAGGAAGAAGGCTACGCGGCCTTCCTTCTCCCCTTCCTGCTTTCGGGCCAGCCATACAATTTCTCCTGCCGCACACAATCGGTCCAGCATGTCTTTCTTATAATCGTGTACCCGCAAAGGAAAAATCGAGGCTTCCCACTGCGATAAGGGAAAATAAAAGCCCTGAAGCTTCCCAATCACTTGCAGAAGGCCGTTCTCACCCTGCAAGCGGGTATGCGGTAAAAGATTCTGGAAGGACATCATCTTCAAACAATAGCTTATCGGATCTATGGAGCCGGCTCTCTTTTGCAAAGCCAATGCTTGATTCCGATGATGGCGCGCATCTGCCTGAAGGTTCAACCAGACCTTCCCTGTAGCTTCATATGATTCGGACAGAGGCTCGATACGCTTCTCATCTTCCAAGGCTCGAATGATTTCCTCCAGCCGATTGTCATCCAGATCGTATCGCTGCCGTATTTCCTGCTCAGTGATCGTTTCGCGCCGGTTGATGAATCGAACGACAACAAATCTGTCGGCAAGCGGATCTATCCCCAGCCTGGAGTAGGTATCCGCCTCATCCGCACAAATCCAATAGGTTACGGAAGAACTGCCAAGCCGTACCGGCACTATTTTGTTATTCAACTCCAGCTGCTTAACCAGTTCCTCCCATGGAGGACCCAACCGGTTGCTGAGCTCTTCTTCCGACATATCTCCGGTGCGTTTGAACTCCCTTAGCAGTTCGTCCGGTTCGAGAAGCTTCGTTTCGTCAACAGGGCGTTGCTCCTCCTGAACGCTCTCGGCCACCGGCTCTATCCCGAATCCTTCATAAGAATTGGATGCATTGGGAAACCACTGCCCTGCAAGCGAACGATCCAAGCCGATCAATCTGGATTGGAGATCCCTGCTTAGCGTATCGGATTCATACATCTGAGTTTGAATGACGTCTGCCAGGAACAATGCGGCAAACGGGGACGGAAATGCCGCTTGCCTCTCGATCACTTCCATTTGGCCGGATTCTATCTGCTCCAACACTTCACGAACATGGTTAACATCCAGATCTTCATGCAAGCAGATCCGTAGTGCTTCACGGATAAATGGAAATGTCTCCGCGTAGGGCAGCGATTCCCTAAGAAGCTCTTCACTTCGCAACCTCTTCTGCCATGACGGCATCCGGTTAAAGCTTCGGGATAAGAGCAAGGAGGTCTCGGCTAATCTGCGGAAGGCGATTCCGAACTGCGGCGACGACGGAATAGCCTGCTGCAGCAGAGCTTCGAGCCGATCTGAGGTGACTTCGCGAAGCAATGGCAGCAATCGAAGCGCCTCTCCGCTTCCTCCATCCGATATTACAAATTCAATCCCGTTATCTTTGGCGTTCGCATAAATGCGATATGGAATATGCTGTTCCGCATGAGCCTGGATAGCCAATTGCCAGGTCCGGTTAAATTTCCTGCCAAACCAGCTATGGATAATGAGCCGATGCTGTTTGTATTCATCCTGGAACTGCTCGATAACGATGCGGCGATGTGTGGGAAGCACCGAGACGGCCTTCTGGGAATGAAGCAGCTGCAGCAGCTCGTCCGCAGACGTATCGTCCAAGTAGTAATCCTTCATCAGCCATTCCAAAGTTACATGCTTGTTGTGTTCATCCAATCGCTTGTCAAGCTGCTCAAGGAAATGCCCGATTTCCGCTGAAAATGAAGCCGATCTTCCTTGCCCTTCGCCGCGCCAAAACGGAATTTCGCTGTGCTTATTGCCTGACTCTTCCACAACATACACCCTATCGTTCCGTATAGACTGGATTCTCCAGGAGTCTGTTCCTAATTGAAATACGTCACCGACGCGGCTTTCAAAAATATATTGTTCATCCAACTCTCCCAGATGAATATGACTTTGGGCGTGATAGACAGGATAATCGCTTCCTTGGGGAATCGTCCCCGCGCCCATAATTGCAGACACAGCGGTAGAGCTGCGTCTTGTCAATAGATCCGTTGACCGGTCCCAGTCAATTAGTGGTCGGACAAACGGATAGTACCCGGATAAGACTTCGAGAATCTCCCTCAGGCGTTTCATCGGGAACCCGTGATAGCCATAGCTGCGATTAAAAAGCAAATGTAGTCTGCCAACATTCCAGTCATCCGCCGCAACCATGGCCGCCATTTGCTGGCATAAGACGTCAAGAGAGTAACGGGGAATCTGAATATTTTCTATGTTCCGATTTACAATGTTTTGGGCAAGGACGGCGCACTCGGGCAGCTGCCCTCTGCTCCTCGCTATAATAATTCCGCAGCTTCGGTCGCCGACGGAATGTCCCGCGCGGCCAACGCGTTGAATTCCTGCTGCGGCGCTTTTGGGAGAATCGATCTGCAGCACCAGATCAATATGCCCTACGTCGATTCCCAATTCCAAGGAAGAGGTAGCCACCAGGCATTGGAGCTCCCCCTCCTTAAGCGCCCTCTCGACTTCAAGCCTTTGCTCTCTCGAGATACTGCCGTGATGGGAACGGGCCATTTCATAGCCCATATGATCGTTTAATCGCAAGGTAAGCCGTTCACACAATCTTCGATTATTAACAAAGATTAGAGTGGATCGGCTGCCTTCGATAAGCTTGACGATGTGTTCAATCAATGGCTTCCAGATTGTTTCCTGCTTATCATGTATAATGGTTGCCCTATGAGGAAGCGTAACTCTCAGCTGAAACACTTTGTCCATCCGGCTTTCGATGATCTCCACCGGCCGGGGACTAAAGGACACTTCATCCTTTTCACCAGAACTTCCAGCTTCTATCGTTCGTGTATTCCTTGTTCCTTCACGCTGCTTGGCCCCAGTCTGTTCCGCTTCCCAGCCTCCTAGAAATCTGGCCACAAGCTCAATCGGCTTCTGTGTTGCCGAAACGCCGATCCTCTGGGGGGACGAGCCTACCCACTCGGTCAATCTTTCCAGCGTAACCGATAGATGCAGTCCTCTCCTGTCGCCGGCCAAATCATGAATCTCATCGACAATGCACCATCGGACATGCTTCAGCATGTTCCTTGCCTTGGAAGAAGTTAGCAGCAGGTAGAGCGATTCCGGAGTCGTTACCAGTACATCCGGCGGGTTGCGGAGCATCGCTGCCCGTGAGCTCTGTGTCGTATCTCCTGTACGCACTGCCACGGACAACCCTTTCCAGCTCTCACCCTGTTCTTCCGCCAGACTTTTAAGCTGGGCGATATATCCGATTACATGATGATGAATATCGTTATTTAGTGCCTTGAGCGGCGTAATATAGAGCAGCTTCACATAGCGGGACTCAGAGGCGGCCGGGTCCTCCTCCTTGTCTTGAATAATACGGCTTAGACACGGAAGCAGCGCGGCCAAAGTTTTGCCGGAGCCTGTCGGTGCTGCTATCAAAGTATGGATCCCCGATTGGATCGCCTTCCATGAACGGCTTTGAACATCCGTCGGACGGCCATATTGCGTCTTGAACCATTGAGTGATTAACGGATGAAAGCCTGCCGCTTCCAGTTCACGCATCTCTGTCACCTACTTTTGCATTCTCTATCGGTACCAACCCATTATACCAAATATAGGAATGCTCTCCTAACGTCTATCCTTTGAATCCGCTTCCAGCATCACAGGCATATCGCTTAAAGGCTAGATAATTTGATTCAAGCTTCTCCTGAGGGCCCATGCCTCTTCTGCCATATCTAGCATAAGCTGGAGCACCGTCAGCAAATGATCGCGTTTGGTTACGCTGTAACCCGGCTTTTCAACGGCTCGGAGCAGCTTATCCATCAGCATGACGAATCGTAATGATGCGGATACGGCAAAACCGTATTTAATACAGGCAGCATCTCCGTCCCAGCCGGCTTCTTTTAAGCCAGCCATGTAATGCTCTACTAAAGCATTTTTCATATTTTTAATATCATACCTGGCCGGGTCTGCAGGCTTCCTTAACATAAGGCCAAACATGCGTCCCAGCTCTTCTCCGACACCCGATAGGCTCGCGAATTGCCAATCAATCACAACTATCCTGTTCTGCCCGTTGGAATGCTCGATGTAGACGTTACCGCTATGGATATCCTGATGAGCAAATACCCTAGGAAGACCGCTCAGTGACTCCAGTAATGGCCTTATTCTTGAACTGGCGGTTACGAACCGTTCCCAACTCACATGAGGGTTGACTTCTTCCAATCGATGCTTATACCAAATGGCTTCCTGTTCTCCTCTGCCCAACGAATAGTCCTCAATGGTTTGTACCCAAGAGTCCATCCAGCTCCGACACAGAAAAGAACCTGTCGGGAGGGAATTGCATGTTACATATGCCCCGTTGAATTTTCCAATCTCATAGGCTATGCGCAGCTGGTCTTCCTCCGCCCATTCTTGATCCAATCGCTTCTCATCCATATCCTCCAGCCAAATCCATATACTGCCGTCGTGACGTTCTTCAATCAGGTAACACAAAGGTGCACGAACTGAAAGAGGCAAATGCCCCAAGATGCCGGATTGGTACACTAGTGCTTCACGCTTCCAATAATAATAATGCTCTTCAACTGCCCTGTTGGAATCTGGTCTCAGAATTTTTAAAATTACCGTACACCGTGAGCTGGCGCTGCCAGACATAAAGGAGCAATGAATACGATGCACTTCACTCTCCGGCTTTATCTTGCCAATCGGTCGGATGTTCCAGGATATAATATGGTTGGAATCCATAGGAAACTTCTTGTTTAACACGCTCTGGAGCGTAGTAGAATCGATAGGAACCGTTGCTTGCTTTCCAGTTAGGACAGTCATGGAACCCCCACTTTCCTTGATTAACTCAAGTTGGATCAATCAGCAATCCAAACAGGTAATTCCCATGATATGGATAATCCCGCCGCCAATCAAACTCCAAATTAGCCGATTTTCAAGAAGCTGTATAGAAATATGTTCGCTTTGCTAAGCTGGCCACCGGCGTTTTCTGAAAACATATGTTCCCATTTTCTCGTTTTTCCTCATGAATTCACCGTTTCAAAAAAGAAAAAAGGATACCGGAATAATCCCGTATCCTAAGACTGTTGAAAAACCAAAAGAGCTTGAACAACTTCCAATAACTCCATATGTGGCATAGTTCTCACAAAAAAGGTTTTTCAGCTCAAAACAAGCTATGCTTTGCTTCCGACAAGCTTGCCTTGCTGAATTTCATACATTTGACGATATCTGCCGCCAAGAGACATCAGTTCATTATGGTCTCCCCGTTCTACGATTTCGCCCCGATCCAGTACCAGGATCAGATCAGCGTTCTTCACCGTGGATAGCCGGTGGGCAATGACGAAGGTCGTCCTCCCTTGCTTCACTATGTCAAGCGCCTGTTGGATGACCGTCTCTGTCTCTGTATCGATGTTGGAGGTTGCCTCATCCAGAATCAGGATGGCCGGGTCAAAGGCCAGCGCCCGGGCAAAGGAGATCAGCTGTCTCTGACCGGCAGACAAGGTGCTGCCTTTTTCAATAACCGGTTCATCTATTCCTTGCGGCAATTGCTCCAATAGAGATTCGGCACCGACATCCAGTAACACTTTACGAATTCTTTCCCGGGTAATGCCGGGGTCATGAAGCGATACGTTCGTAGCAATCGTACCCGAGAATAGAAAAGGGTCTTGAAGCACAATGCCCATATGCTTGCGCATCGTTTGACGCGGCATTTGCCTCGTATCTTGTCCGTCAATCGTGATCTTCCCCTTATCCGGGTCATAAAAGCGGAACAGGAGGTTTAAAATCGAGCTTTTTCCTGAGCCTGTGTGTCCGACGAGCGCGATGGTCTGACCCGGCTTGGCTTCAAAGGTAATCCCTTTCAGCACGGGCTCGCCGCTCTTGTAGGAGAACCATACCTGGTCAAATCGGACATGCCCCTGATAACGCAGCACTTGCTGATCCGATACGTCTTCCCCCTCCTCATCAACCAGCTTGAATACACGCTCCGCTGACACAAGAGCACGCTCGAGGTTCGGCAATTGGTTTACGATGTTGACCATGGGCTGAAACAACCGGTTTAGGTAATCGACGAAGGCATATAGCACTCCCAAGGATACGGCTCCAGCCGCTCCATTCAGGGAAGCCCCGCCAAAATACCATATCAGGGCGACTAAAGCGATGTTCCGGATAACGGCAACCAAATTATATCCGGTCCATGAATTTAAGCTCAGCAGCTTATTTTGAACGTGGAACAGCTTGTTATTGTACTGTTCAAATTGGTCTTCCACCCGCTTTTCCTTGCGAAAAGCCTTGATAATGGTCATTCCCTGTATGGACTCATTGATAATTCCATTAATTTCGCTCACCGTCGAACGAATGATGCGGTTGAAGGTTTTCGCCATTTTGCCATACACGATAATCCAAATAATCAGTGCAGGGATGACAAACAGGCAAATCGCTGCCAAACGGACGTCCAGTATAAATAAGGCCACATAAATGCCAAGCATATGAATGAAGCCGGTCGTAAAATTGGCAAGAACGTTCACATATAAATCCCGAATCGATTCCGTATCGTTCGTCACTCGTGAAACGACTTTTCCTGCTGGCAAGTTATCGAAATAACGAATAGGCAGCCGGTTAAGCTGGGCAAATACGTCGGTCCTCATGCGGCGAATGATACGATTGGCTGAGCTTTGAAGAAAATAACGCTGACCATACGTAAAAATCGCTGAAATAACCGTTAAGCCCATATACAGCCAGCACAGCTTCAGCATTCCCGCCATCTCTGGACGAAAGAAGCTATACAGCTCCTGCCGGTTCAATTGCTTTCCCGGGTAACTGCTGCTCTCAGTCCCTTTCGAAATAAGAACCGTCCCGTTAACGGCTTGCCGTTCGCCGTCGAAGGCTATAGGACCGCCTATAAAGTAATACTCGCGGTCAATTTGAAGCACTCTCACTTCGTTGCCCCGCTGCTCCCCTTCTACAAAATGGTCGGATCGCTTATACCGCTTCCCGTCATATAATACCGCGTATTCTCCGCTATCTGCTGTTTCATACCAAGGCTTTTCGATACCGGAAATATGCAGGTCGATGATTCTCTTAGCGATAAGCGGTCCGGCCAAATCGGTCACGACGGCAACCGTCAGCATCAGCAGCGCGAGAATCAGCTGCAATTTGAATTGAACCGCATAGGCTACCAATCTTCTGACGATGTTGGTCTTGGATACTGAGCCTGCTTCGGTGTCAATATCATAATCTATGGTTTCGCTTGCATCGCTCATTGGATTGCCTCCTCTCCTTCCAAAATCGCTTCTATCTGCTGGCGGTCGTATTGTTCCTTGTACCAGCCGCCTTTGCTAAGCAGCTCCTCATGAGTCCCGCGTTCGACAATTCGCCCGTTATCCATCACAAGAATAAGGTTAGCGTGCTGTATGGCCGACAAACGATGAGTGGCAATGATCGTTGTTTTACCGGATCTCTCCTTATGAATATTGGCAATGATCTCCGCTTCGGTACGGGCATCAACGGCTGACATCGCATCATCAAGGATTAAAATTTGCGGCTTGGCAATCAAGGCGCGGGCCATCGAAACCCGCTGTTTTTGCCCGCCGGATAGCGCTACCCCTTTCTCTCCTACCAAAGTGTCCATGCCGTCCGGAAGAAACTTCAAATCCTTGCTGAATGCCGAGACGGTCATTGCAGCCTGCAGCTCCTCCTCAGAAGCATGCTCGTTGCCAAAATACATATTGGCTCTAATGGTCTGGGAGAACAGGAACGATTCCTGAGGAACATATCCGATCCATGACTTTAACCGATCCATGCCGATTCGTTCTATAGGCATTCCGGCGACCAACAGGTCCCCTTCTCCCGTCGGATATTCTCGAAGCAGCTGTTTGATCAATGTTGATTTGCCGCTGCCGGTACGTCCCACGATTCCTAACGTTTGGCCGGAAGGCAGGCTGAACGAGACGTCCTCCAGATTATTGAAGGAAGACGACGGATACCGGAAGGTCACATGATGAAACTCAATGCTTCCCGGATGTTCCGGCCACGCAGGGTCAGCGGGTTCCTTAACGTCCTGTTCATAACTCAGGGTTTCATTAACCCGATCTAACGAGGCATTTCCCCGCTGCATAATATTGATTAATTCACCGATCGCGAACATCGGCCAAATCATCATTCCCAGGTACACGTTGAAGGCTACAAGAGAGCCGATAGTCAGCTCATTGTGGAACACAAGGTAGGCACCATAGCCCAGCCCTGTCATATAGCTGATGCCGACAAGAATCTTAATCGTTGGGTCGAACAGGGAATCTATTCGAACGACGGCCAGGTTTTTATCCAGAACATCCTGCGTGACGGCAGCAAATCGCTGCTCGGCCGCTCGCTCCTGCGTATAAGCCCTGATGACCCGAATTCCTGAAATGGTCTCAAGCACTCCTTCGTTCATATCTCCGAAAGCATCCTGGGCAGCCATATACCTTTTATGTATCCAGCCGCCATAGTAACTGACCAGCACAGCCATGATAGGCAGCGGAATCACTGCGGCAAGTGTCAGCTTCCAGGAGACGAAGAACGTCATCGTAACAAGCAGTGTCCCCATCCAAAGCGTAGAATCCAGCAAGGTCAAAATTCCGAACCCCGCTGTTTGCGCTAATGCCTGGAGATCGTTCGTTGCTCGGGCCATCAAGTCTCCAGTACGATTGTTTTCGTAGAAGGTCGGTGTCATTTTCAGAAAATGACGCATCAAGCGTCCTCTCATGATTTTCTCTACGACAAACGCTCCTCCGAACAGCTTATATCCCCATATATAAGAAATGATATAAGCTGCTATCGTGATGACAACCAGCCAAAATAACGTATTCACAATATAACCCCAGGTCATATGTCCGAGGCCAATCGTATCAATCGAACGTCCAACCAGCATCGGCGGAATGATTTCCAGAATTCCTGCAATTACAAGCAAAACGATGGCTATGGAATATCGTTTCCACTCCTGCCGGAAAAACCAGCCCAGTTTGGTCATGATTGAAAACATGGTCCTTTTCTCTCCTCTCCCTACCCCGCAACATCCCAATTGTATGCCCGCAACCAAATAAATAAGCACACTACCCGCGGGCAATGTGCTTATCGTTTCGACGCCAAGCGCACACTACGCTAGAAGGTAGAATGGCCGGCGCGAGCTATGAATAGAGCATACCATGAATCCGCTCGCTCTTCGTTGTCGCTCAGTCGCTGGGGAGGCCATATGTGTCATATGCTATCGTTCCGTGCTGCCGGTTGATCCGATATGCATTTGGGGACATGGAAAGCCTCTCCTTTCTTCAATTGGAATTTTCAGGGCACACCAAGAACGTTAGCATGCCTCGCTAATTCCTGTCAATGAGAACCAAGTCGATAAATTGATTATAATCAAATTTTCTTGTTGAGTGATCAGTCACTCCATAATGTCTGGAATATCGATGCACGAAAGCCATTTTGGCATGCACTGACAGACTTGTGTTTTTCAAAACTACTTACTCTATTTTTATCGAAATATTGCCCAGCTGTTCCCCTTGCTGCATTCGGCGGAAGGCCTGAAGCGTGTCTTGTAAAGGATGGACTCGATCAATAATCGGGTGAAGCGAGTGATGTTCCATAAATTTCAGCATATCCGCAAACTCTTCCCTGCTTCCCATGGAGGTGCCGATGATACTGATTTGGGGGAAGAAAATGTCACGGATTGGAAATTCTATCCGATCCCCCGAGCTTGCTCCAAATGTCACGATCCGGCCGTTTGGTTTTATGACATCAAAGTATTTGGGAAACGTTGCAGGTCCGATGCTATCAAGAATGAGATCCACGGTGCGTCCGTTCATCCTTTCCTTCCAGTTGCTATGGGTATCGAACGCAAAATGAGCCCCTTGTGCGAGGGCGGCTTGTCTTTTCTCTTCATGTCGTGATGTGACACTGACTCTTGCCCCTGCCGCTAATGCCATGAGCATCGCAAAGGTTGCTACCCCGCCTCCAATGCCGGGAATAAGAACATGCTCTCTCTGCCGCAGCTGTCCTTTAGTAAACAATGCCCTATAGGCTGTCAAGGCCGACAAAGGCAGGACGCCTGCTTCTTCCCATGACAAGTACGCCGGCTTAATGAACACATTTCGGGAAGGAAGGATGATGTACTCCGCGAACGTGCCATCCGACGGCCCGCCAACAATAGATGGAACCGAAGGAACTTCATTTGGGGATTCCCACCCGATACACGGATTTATAATCACTTCAGAACCCACTGTAAGACCAGTTACACCTTCGCCTATCTCTACAATCCTGCCGGCTCCATCCGAACCGATAATCAGGGGAGCATCCTGCTCTCCTCGGCCTTCCATAACGAACAAATCCCGATGGTTCAAGCCGGCTGATTTCAGCTTTACTTTTACTTCCCCATATCCAGGCTGTCTTTCAATAACGTCTTTATAAGCTAATCCGTTCAAGCCTCTTTGGCCGGAATGTACGATTGCTTTCATCTCTATTCCTCCCTCACATCTGAATCTTATTCTGAAGACCCACAAAAAAATTGTAATGGGAGGATAAAATCCTGTAAAATGATCAAAATCGAATGTGACTATCAAAAATGGTCATACCAAGCAGGTGATATGGAAATGGAAATCAGTGATTTGAAAATATTTCAAACTGTCGCTCGTGAAGGCAGCATTACAAAGGCCGCTAAAATCTTGAACTATGTTCAATCAAATGTAACCACCCGGATACAGGATCTTGAGAATCAGTTAAAAGTCCCCCTTTTTCACCGGTCCAATCGGGGAATGACGCTGACACCTGCCGGCGAAAATTTATTGAAATATGCAGATCAAATTTTGTCTTTAATGGACGAAGCAATAAAATCCACACAATACTCGGAGCATCCCACCGGTCCCTTGCGGTTAGGTTCCATTGAAACGGCAGCGGCCTCTCACCTGGCCCCATTATTGACCGAGTATCACTCCTATTTTCCCGATGTTCATCTTTCGCTTATCACAGGGGAAACTCACAGCCTTCTGCATAAAGTGCTTAGATATGAGCTTGATGGTGCGTTTGTGTACGGACCCGTCGATTTGGCAGATATAGAGCATGTTGCCGCTTATACAGATGAATTGGTGCTTATCTCGGAACCGGGGAACCATGACGTCCATGATTTGCTTACCAAACCAATGCTGTTCTTTGACGTCGGCTGCTCTCATCGAGCAAGGGCTGAGCATTTTCTAAGGGAAAGCGGATTGACCTCCATAAACATTATGGAGTTTGGAACGCTGGAGGTCATTCTAAACGGGGTATCTTCTGGCCTCGGTGTGTCTTTATTGCCAAAATCATCGATTTCCAAAGCGGAAGAGGCAGGCTTGATCGCTTCCCACCGCCTTCCCGAAGGGTATCGGGAATTGCAGGTTTGGTTTGTGTATAAGCGGGAATCGGTATACACCAGCGCACTGTTAAAATTTGTTCAATTCATTGAGTCATCCAAGTTTTATAATTAGCGATCAGGGCTGGTCCATCAGACCCCAAAAATTTAGATATTTTAGAGTGCAAAAAAAGCTGCCGATCGCTCGACAGCTTTTTTCCTTACTCCAGTTCCGATCTATCGATGATTCCATCATCCATGGCCCGCTGGCGAAGCTCCAAATACAGTTCCGCCTGCGTGGCATTCACATAAGGCAGAACGAATAATACCCCAATGAACAAGGCGATCGTCCCCAAGAGGTACCAGCCGAGGAAGGAAAGGTCCAATACGAACATTCTCCACTTGTGGCCTCTCGTCATCCTGTTGCTCAGCTCTACAGCACGCTTGGTTCCGAGATGAGGCTGATCTGCCAACAGGTACGGTGTCATACTATAAGCGTAGTATTTCACGATACCCGGAATAATGAGCAGCAGGTACCAGAGGAAGTTAAGGAACATGCGCCAAAGCATCGCTTTCATGATGACAACGTAGTTCCCTTTCGAAAAGCCGTAGCCCATGTAGTTCATGTTGACATCCTCTCGGGCCGACTGCGTGAAATATTTCCGTATGCCCACCTCTAAAGGATTACAAACGAAAATTCGAAGAGCTATCGAAATAAGAACTACGATAATAGCAACCACAATAATGCCAACCAGAATAGCATACATGAAGCCGTCAAATTCATCGCCAAGATTTCCGGAAAAGAAAGGAAAGTCCTGATTTTTCCCGCTTCCTCCGCCATTGAATGAACAGCTTGGAAGTCCGCCGGTTACAACGCCCAGCAGGAGGCTGGCTAGAAACGCCTTCCAATACGAAGTTCTAAGTACGTTCTTTGCTCTGTCTTTCAGTTGTTTGCGAGTCCACATCCCTGCAGTCTCCTCCCTTTTCATAATATCATTAGTCAGGGGTGGTTATCCCCTAGCAAATCTCAGGCATGTTAGATTCCGGTTGCCGATCTATCATTCAGTGCCATTCGGCTTTCCTTGTCCCCTATAAGAATGTTCGGCCCCGACTATCATGTTATGCCCCCGAAGGAAGGCGTAGAACTCAAGCATTCGCCGGGATTCCACTAAGGCACCATCGTTTCACCTGCCAAAAGTAAAGGATACAAGCCTCTTGCTGCCTTCCTTTCAAATCCATTATCCTCCTTTTTTTACAAGTTCGTTGTCATTATAACGATGTCAGCTCCATAACCACAGGGACCAGAGTCACGATTGTTTAGGTCATTCATCACGCCTATGTTGATTGAAGCCTCAGAACGCTGATCTGGCCGCCTCCCACCTATTGTCCGTTATGTACATGAATTGTCCATTATCAGGAATTTTCGCAACGAACTGACCTTTCTAAGTATAACGAGTTATCCAACATTTGTTAACTATTTTCCAGGAAAGCTCCAAGACGTGACCTATATCCCATTGACATAGGGGGTTGCCGTCGACGGAAATCAGTGGTAGCCCGATTGGAACTCTGAGAACGGACTTAGTATCCGTACTAAACAAAAAATGTACATGACTGGAATCATGTACAACGATGAGAACTGTTTGTACGCTAGGGTTCAAAACTCCGGGAGGTTCATGCAAGGACGAACAGCTGCTGGTTCAAGCCTAACAATAAATTACGTAAGGGCAACCTGTCAAACCCACTCATAAAACCGGTCTTCCTGATTGCCGCGAACCAGTACCGCATTGCTGCAAGAATCTACGAACATACAGACAATCGGGTAGATTTGCGGCTTTTGGGTCATTGAATACTCGAATCGTTGTCCCGAGGCGCCATGCTGCTTGATCAGCAGCTCGCATAGGGTGCGTGCGCTGGATACCCCCTCCTGCAGCATCTTCAATATCGCCAGCTTCTGCTTGTCTGTCAGCTGGTCTGTGGAACCCGAGCCAACCGCACTGCTCTTGACAGCTGCTTCAGGTGATGCCTCCTCCATGGCAAATAGATCAAGTTGAATAATGTCATCCTCTGCCTGAGGCGGCACGTGGGAAATGTCTTTCTTTGCTGTTTGCATGCTTCTGGACACGATTTGCTCATTGGCCAGCCTGCGAAGGCGGGCTACTTGGCGTGCCAGCAAGGGCAGCTCAAGCTCCAGATGGGTTTGTATATCCTTCGGAAGCTCAAGCTCCTGCAAGTCGGGAAGGCGCTCCTGTTCAATGGTCCACCCGTTCTCCACTTTGGCTAGAAGCTCGTCCAGCTCGAAGTCTATCGCGTCAAAGCCTTTCAAGATTTCTGTCACAATTTTGGCGTCAATTCCGGTGTGCAGCTGCAAATGATCGATACCGAACTTCTTGATCGTTCCATCTTCCTTGTTTTGTACAATATGCTGGTACCTCAAGGCTCTTCCGCATTCGCATTTCAACTCGGAAGTTACATGACCCGCATCGATATAATTCATATAGACCCATGAAGTTAATAACTGTTCAATATCCTCGAACGAAGCGTCTTCAGGAATAAAATATCCTTTTTGACGGGACATCACGTTCGCAAAAACCGTTCGGCGTCCTCTCAGCATATCCTCGTGCAAATACCGCCTTTGCCGGTCATTCAGTCTGGTCAGAAGCGAATCCCTTTCCTCCACGGTATAAATCTTCATCATCGCTACACATCCTTACCTGTAAGTCAAAATTACATTCTGCTCTAGTTTCTTCCATTATAACAAAAGAGAACGATGTATTGGGGGAAGTTTGCGATACGTACCTATTTTCCAAAATAAATAGCTCACATGACCGATACTATTCCGACATTCTGATGTATAATCAGGGTTAGTAGCAGCTACGACCAGCCTCTTGTGACCATACGTATTTCTAGGGCGGTGGGATGAAGTGAAGAAGCGAGCTATATTTATAGGAAACGAAGCAAGAATCCACGGGGTATATAACAGTCACATTCAGGAAGAACTTCGCACATTGGCGGATTTCTATCCGGCCATCATTCACAAGGACATTTTGGAGGAGCATGCTGCGGCTTTGAGAACGATCGAAGTCGCTTTTTCTACTTGGGGGATGTCCTTGCTGACCCGCGAAGAAATTCAGCATTACCTGCCTAATTTGAAAGCGCTATTTTATGCAGCGGGCAGTGTACAGTCTTTTGCAAGACCTTTTCTCCATCAAAATGTTACTGTAGTGAGCGCATGGGCCGCTAACGCCGTTCCGGTTGCCGAATATACGGCGGCACAGATCGTGCTGGCCAATAAGGGCTTTTATCAAAGCGCCCGGATGTGCAAATCGAATAGACGCGAAGCCTCGATGTATGCCAAGACGTTCCCCGGTAATTGGAATGCCCGCGTCGGAATTCTTGGTGCCGGCATGATCGGCAAGAAGGTCATTGAACTGTTAAAGCCCTATCAGTTGAACATCGATGTGTTTGATCCTTTTTTGCCCGAAGCTGCGGCACATAAGCTAGGTGTTCAAAAGAAAGAGCTCACCGCAATATTCTCTGAATGCCACACCATCTCGAATCACTTGGCTAACCTCCCGGCAACGGTCGGTATGCTAAATAAAGAGCATTTTGACCTCATGCTCCCCAACGCAACCTTCATCAACACTGCACGGGGCTTGCAGGTCGTTGAGGAAGATTTAGCCCGGGCCCTACGGGATGTGCCGACCAGGACCGCGGTGCTGGATGTCACTTATCCCGAGCCTGTTCGGCCGGACAGTGAACTGTTGCAGCTGGATAACGTGATATTAACTCCTCATATCGCGGGAAGCAACCCGTCTGAAGTCACACGCATGGCGCAATATATTGTAGAAGAGTTTCGACGTTACTTGCATCAGGAAGCGCTTCAATATCAAGTTACGCTGCCAATGCTGGAAACCATGGCCTGACAGAATAGAACCGGGTGCACTTTGCAGGGCATCCGGTTTCTTTACAGCTCCTCTGTCCTTATGCGAGCGTCTCCCACTGAGCCCACAGCTCACGCGGATTCACTTCGTAGACCTCATTTTCTCTATATAAAAATTGATGCATAATAAACTCTCTGCGGATCGTAGCAAAATCATCGTGATACGTTTTGATAAATTCATTCACTTCTTTCTCCGAATACCGGCGCCCCTGCTCTAACTGAAGCACCAAATGCTCAAGTACGATCAGCTTTTTCTTTAGCTGTGCCGGGATATGCTTCAATTTTCCGTCGGAGGTCATAAAATTTTTGATCACCGAAGCCGCCAAACGCTTGTTTTTCTCATCCATAGGTTCCGTCCCTCCTGTTCCCATCTGTTTCTTATAAATGAAGTCGACCGTTGCCATTGCATTGCTTTTGATAAAGTAATGATTGAGGGAGAAGTAAATCGTATTCTTATCTCTTCGCTCATTGATCAATCCCGCTTCTCTCAGCTTGGCTGCATGATGAGTAATCGTAGCCGCCGATAAGAAGCATTTCTCGGCCAGTACTTGGCCGTTCAACTCCCCATCCGCAAGCAGGAGCAGCATCTTGATACGCGTTGGATCTGCAAGTGCCTTGTGGTAAGTGACGAGCTTATCTAACTGCATCCTAGTATCACACCTTTTAATTTAAATATTCATCTAATTAGATATTGATTAAAATACAATTTATCCCATTTCAATACATTTGTCAATGGTTTTTGTTCGTAAATAGGTGCCAGGATGAAAGACATCGCTTGGTATTGTTTCGAGCATTTTCTCAATGATAAATGTGACCCCATGACAAACGTCCAAACATTAGATATGTATCCCGCATAACCTGATTTTGGGGTAACAACCTCAAGACAAATTGGAAGGAGGATTCAAAATGGGTGGTGTAGGTGGAATCTTTACAAGCACTGGAACTATATTGGTTCTTTATATTCTGTTAGTCATTGTCCTTTGTGGCTGTTTTATCTAATTTTTTAGCCCATGCTCTTAGTAACTGGAACATGGGCCGTCTCCCTTTTTATTCAACTTACTGTATACGGGGCTCTCTGATTCGCCTAAGTCTCTTGACCATCTAGGCCCCTTCATGACATCCGGGTACTGCATAATAAGTGCGGCATCCGGTTTTTAGTCCGTCTTCATTGTATTCTCTTTGTCATAATTTGTGTAAAGTTTGGAACGATTTCTGATTCTTGTTCATCTGTCTTAAGAGGATGAAGGATAGATTTTTTTGCCTTCCTCCAACATTTGAATGAACTGCCGGATCCGCTTTTCTCGAGTTTCTTTCTTTTTGGCATTGTGAATTCGAAACAAGATCGCGTATTTATTTTGTCTGTCAAGCGTATCGTAGAACGCCTTAGCCTTGGCGCTGCGCTCCAACTCGATTGCGAAGTCCTCAGGCAGTGAGGCGATGCTTTGTGATTCGTAGGCCTTATCCCAGTTCCCGTTCTTTTTGGCTTCTTCAATTGCCTTATATCCTGGAGTCTTCATTCTCCCGTTTAGGATCAGCAGTTCCGCCTTGTCTTTATTGACTTTCGACCAGATGCTTTTGGCCCCGCGCGGAGTGAACCGCTGCAGCCATGTTTTCTCATCGAAAGCTTCTTTCTGACTGTCTATCCATCCATAACATAAGGCAACTTCGAGCGCTTCGTTATAGGAAATGGTTACGACGCCGGAGTTCTTTTTCGCAATCTGTAATCGGATGCCGGGTGAGATTTCGCAATTCACTTCGAGCCAGCTCTCAAAAGACAGCGGATCGGCGAAGGAAATGACCGGCAAGTCACTTGATTTTTTTACCACATGGATCGCCTCCTAATCATTCAAGCGGACACAAACCTCATCCATTTAATCCACTTCAAGTGTGCACTACCCCACCTTGCGAAATAAGTCTTGATCTGTATTATCCTATCAAAATCGAGAAAACCTGTATTGTAAAAACACGATACCTTATCATTGCTTGTTTTTGGCAAACCATTCGTCATTGGATTCCGGATAATCACTTTATAAAAGTAAAAAACCACACTATGTGCGGTCACCAGTTTGTTTTGACAGACTATGAATCGGCTATTTCGTTCCAAAAATCGTTATTTTTATGTAACTCTCCATTTTCCTCCAAGTTCGAGTGGCGCCTTCCCCCTAATCCCCCCGTCGGATTCTTACAACGAAACGGCTCAAGCTATAAAAGACAAGAACGGCAATGAAATAGGCGGGAAATAGGATCAGGCCTACAGCCGTCGCAACTACAATCCAGGTCATCATCAAATCGTCATAGTCATCACTGAAGACGAAGGCGCAAAATAAACATAACAGCCATACAAGACAGCCGATATACCCTATTTTGTATGGAAGCCTCAAATCACTCACTCCTTTTGGTAAGATTCTTAATGCGAGAACCTATTCTCAAGCTCGTAAATCCCAGTATATACCAAAGGGGATTATCTTTCCAATATTGTCGCCGCCTTAAAACCATTCTACCCTACACCCTGTACAAGCTCCGATATACAGATGGAGGCATTCCGGTTTTCTTCGAGAAAACCCGGCTCAAATAAAATCCGTTCTCATATCCGCACTGCTCGGCGACTTCGTCCAGCTTCAGCGTCGTCCCTTCCAGCAAATGCCTGGCTCGGGTAAGCCTGATTTCGTTCAGCAGCTCTGATGGAGTTTCACCAAAGGCTTTGCGGAATCTGCGAGTGAACTGTACCGGTGTAAGCTTAAGCTGATCCGACAATTCCTTCATGGAGAAGCTGTTGTAGGCTCTTTCGGTCAACCTTTTTCTAGCCTCATCCATAAGTGTGTCGCGTTGAGTTCTCCCAACATCCCGGGCACCCTGCTCCAGGATAACCAGCCTCAGCATATCGCTCAGCATGTGCTGCTTATGCAGCATACTTTCTTCATCCCACCCGGTTATTGTCCTCAAATATTTGTAGTTAGAACTCAAACGCTCCGTATCTCTTACGGTAAGCTTGCCATTCCATCGTCCTTCTGCCCAATAAGAAGGCTCCATCAGCCATACAAATTGAAGAAAATGAAAGGTTAAAGGCTCCAGCGTTCTTCTGACAAAAGGCATATTAGGCGGGCAAAGAACCATATCGCCAAATCCGGCCTCTCCACTCTCCTCCCCTATTGAGTAATGAAATCGTCCGTCCTCTGCCGCAAACAAAGTCCAGCAAGGATAAGTATCGGATGGGAGCATGAATTCGGGCTTTTGGTACCAATACACATGCGAAACCAGCTTTAACTCCATATCGCGGAACGACAATGCAACCACCTGCTTATTATGAAATAAAGTATATGCCCATTGTAACTCCATGTATGTCAAAAGAAAATGATGTATCTTACAATGAAATCAAAGATATATACTAATTCAACAATGAGGTGTTCTCGGAACTATGCGATATGAAACCGTTGTCTCGGATATTACAGTGATTGGTGGAGGGTTGGCCGGTGTTTGTGCCGCTATCGCTGCGGCGCGACTTGGTCAAACTGTCTCTCTCGTGCAAAACCGTCCCGTCCTGGGCGGGAATTCCAGCAGCGAGGTGCGGGTTTGGGTTTGCGGCGCAACCTCCCATGGCGTTCATCGGTATGCTCGTGAAACCGGTATTATGGGGGAGCTGTTTGTGGAAAATCAGTACCGCAATATCGATGGAAACCCGTATCTATGGGATTTGGTCATTTTGGAGAAGGTGAAGGCGGAAAGCAATATAACCCTCTTCCTTAATACGGATGTACATGAAGTGGAAGCGGCCGGTGATGAACACAATCGCACGATCACATCGGTTACCGGCTGGATGATGGGATCGGAACGGAACATTCGCTTTGAAAGCAAAATGTACCTCGATTGCACCGGAGATGGGCTCGTCGGATTTCTTGCGGGGGCCAATTACCGCATTGGCAGAGAGGCTCAGGAAGAGTACGAGGAAGAATGGGCACCGTTAGTAAGTGACGGGATTACGCTAGGCAGCACCCTCTTGTTCTATACGAAGGATGCCGGGCATCCGGTGAAATATATAGCGCCGAGCTTTGCCAAGGATATTACCCAAACTCCGATTCCCTTAAACCGTGTCATTCGAAGCGGCGATAACGGCTGCGCCTATTGGTGGATCGAATGGGGTGGAGAATTGGACACCGTTCATGATAATGAGCGAATTCGTGACGAGCTGTCTTCGGTTATTTATGGCATTTGGGATTACATCAAAAATTCAGGGCGTTTCGATGCCGACAACCTAACATTGGAATGGATTGGCTCCTTACCAGGCAAAAGAGAATATAGACGCTTTATCGGTGACTACGTGCTGAATCAAAATGATGTGATAGTTCAGGCAGAGTTTGAGGACCGCGTAGCCTTCGGCGGATGGTCCATCGACCTTCATCCTCCGCAAGGTATGTACTCGACCTCCAAGGGGTCCAAGCATATGCATATGGATGGAAGCTACCATATTCCTTTCCGCTCCCTCTACTCCGCCAACGTAAGCAATATGCTGATGGCAGGCCGCAATATCAGTGCTTCCCATGTGGCATTCGGCACGACCCGGGTTATGGCAACCTGTGCGGTCATGGGAGAAGCAGCGGGAACCGGGGCCGCGTTGTGCTCTATGAAAAATATTACTCCCCGTCTTCTACACGCCGAGCACTTGCACGAGCTTCAGCAGACGCTGCTGCGCCAGGATGCATCCGTTCTCGGCCTGAAGAACACCGATGCGTCAGATTTGGCGCTTCGCGCAGAGGTGAATGCTTCTAGCTCGCTTACGCAGCTTGAGTTGGTACAATCCAAAGGAGCGGTTGCAATGACTAAGGACTCCGGCTTGATCGTACCTGTCGATCCCTGCATGGAAGGTATCGCGCTGCTTGTCGACGCTGCATGTGAGACTGAGCTGCAGCTTGAACTGTGGAGCACAGGCAAGCCTCAAAACTATGTCCCCCATACGCACGTAACCTCCGTCAAGGTTAGCGTTGCTGCAGGTGCTAAGCAATGGATTGCGGCGGATCTATGCTGGAATCCGGAACAAGCACAGAATGCTTTTATCATCATTAAGCATAATCCGGATCTATCGCTGCATTTGTCGGATCGCCCGCTAACTGGCGTGCTTTCCTTCCAACATGCGATGGATGCACAAAGCTCTCATGATTTCGGGGAGATGCACCACCATCAACCTGTTATCGAGTGGAGCGGCAAATCCTTCGTTAGAAGTCCGTTTTGCTTCAAGCTTCGTTCCCCTTCCGATGCACTTGCCGCATCCAAAGCGACAGACGGCTATCTCCGTCCTTACGGGGGGCCGCATATGTGGTCGTCACAGCCTATGACGCAAGGCAAGCCGGAATGGCTGGAGCTGCATTGGAAGGAGCCAGCCAGGATCAGCTGCATACACATCACCTTCAATGACGACGTGAATGAGGACTTAATCAATCTTCACCATCACCGTACCCCGTTCGAAGTCATTCCAGAGCTTGTCAAAGATTATCAAATACAAGCATGGGTTCAGGAGGAATGGATTACGCTAGTGGAAGAGCAGAGCAACCATATCCGCAAAAAAATCCATAGACTCCCTGCCGCCGTAACCACCGGCAAGCTTCGGATCGTGATAAGTTCAACAAACGGCAGCGATCGGGCGGAAATCGTCGAGGTTCGCTGCTACGAGTAAACTAATCAGTTAATAGATTAGGCGCCCTTATGAAAAACCATAAAGGGCGCTTCCTTTTATGCAGCCCCTCATGTTACTGCATGCATTCCGCGCATAACGCAAAAAATCCACTCCTTCTGCTATTGCACCGGAGTGGATCTTTACGCTTTATCCTTTTACCGCCGTATTGGATACGCCTTGAATAATATACTTTTGCCCCAGCAGGAAGACAATCAGAATCGGGATGATTCCTGCCGAAGTTGCAGCCATCATGCCATTATAGTCAATATTGAACTCCAGAATGAAATTTTGCAGTCCTAACGGTACGGTAAACAACTTCCGGTCGATCAAAAAGACGATTGCGTTCTCATAATCGTTCCAATGCCATGAGAAATCAATAATGGCCAGGGTAGCAAGAGCCGGCTTCGCCAATGGCAGCATCAGCTGCCAAAAGATTCGAAAATGCCCTGCCCCGTCGATAAAGGCCGACTCCGATATTTCCTTCGGAATCGAGATCATAAATTGCCGCATCAGAAACACACCTAGAATCGTGAACATACCGGGCAATATCAATGCCCAATGCGTATTATAAATGCCGAACCAGTTAAACATGATAAATTTGGGTACAAAAAGCACCTGGGGAGGCACCATCATCATGGATAAATAAAGTACAAACAATGCATCCCTGCCCCTGAATTCCACCCGGGAGAACCCGTAGGCGGCGAACGCCGATAGGAAGGTTGCTCCCGCCGTAGATACAATCGCTATCTTGAGCGAATTCAAATAGTACCTGATGAAGCTGTTTTCCCCGAGCCATATTTTTTCATGATGCTCCATTACCCAATGCTTCGGAATCCAAGATATCGGGTAATCAAAGACTTCTGCCGGCGTTTTGAAGGAAGTGCTGATCATCCACAAAAAAGGCAGTACGGTTGACACCGCCAGAACCAGCATGATTAGAGTTAAGAGCAGCTTCCCTATAGGAATGGATTTCAATTGCAGCCTTTGTTGTCCGCCCATCATTTTATTGCTTACCCTCTTTCCGTTAATAATGAACCCATTTTTTCTGTCCATACCACTGGATCAGCGTGATAAAGAGAATAATAAGAAACAATGCCCAGGAGATCGCCGAGGCATATCCCATTTCGTAGTATGAAAAGGCGGTTTTGTAAACGAACAATGATAAAATCGTCGTGCTGTTCCCAGGACCTCCTTGCGTTGTCGCTTCAATAATGCCGAAGGTTTTGATCGTCATAATCAAGCCCGTAATCAGCAGCAGGAAGGTAGTAGGACTTACGAGCGGGAACACAATCCTTCTGATGATCATCCAGCTATGTGCCCCGTCTATCCTGGCCGCCTCCAATAAGTCACCCGATATCTCCTGCAGAGCCGCCAAATAAATAATCATGTTATATCCGAGCAGAAACCAGATCCAGATCACATCCATCGCATACATGGACGTTTCCATTGACCCGAACCATTGCGGCGGATGCTGTATTCCGATTTTCGTCAAAAACTGGTTGATCGGCCCCTGCGTCGGATGAAACAGAAGCATCCAGACGAACCCGATGGCCACACCGCTTGTAATATACGGCATGAAGTACATGGCCCGCAGCAGTCCTTTCATATACACCATGTTGTTCAAAATAATGGCGACGATAAAGCCAAGCAGCATAGACACAGGTACGGAGAGCAAAAAGATCGCCGTATTCTTCAATGCTATATAAAACAACTCGTCATGAAGCAGCCGTTTGACATTGTCCAGACCAATGAAATGAAAGACGGGGTTCCCGAATTTCCAATCCGTAAACACAAGCCCTAGCGAGAATAGAGCAGGCAGTATATAAAAGGCGAGAACGCCCAGCATGTTCGGCGCAATAAACAGCATCCCGATATTTCTCTGACGTTTCATCCAGCTGTTGTTCATGTGATGACCTCCCGGCAGTTCTGAATCTATCCTTCATTTAGAACAAAAGGAAGCTCCTGCATTGAGCCTCCTTTTGCGGCTTTCTACTTTTTATTTTGATTCAAAAAATCATTATGACGTTTGGCCATCGTATCCAGGGTCCCCTTAATGTCCTGCTTGCCCAGGAAAAACTTCTCATACTCTTCTCGGCGCAGATCAAGAACCTGCTGCGGCAAATCGCGGTTATACGTATCGAATTGTCCGAACACGACTTTATTGAGCGATTCCTGATCGTAGGTGTCCGCAGCATTTCCAAGCAGAAGCTTCGTCGCTTCGGCTACGTTGGCGTCTTTGGATGCGGGGAGCCGTCCTCCGGATGCCATCGGCAGCATCCCGCCGTCCGCATACCATTTGAGAAATTTCCAGGCCGCTTCCTTATTTTTACTTTTGGCCGCGATAGAGATGACATCTCCCAGGCCTCCGCGGATTTTGAAATTCGTTTGATCCTTGGACACTTTAGGCACCGGTGCGAAGGCAATTTTAAACTCTCGAGGATTCGCTTTCCTATCGTTAGAGCTGCGGAATATCCATTCTCCTGCATTGAGCATCGCTGCATCCCCTTTGAGGAAGACAGTTTCTACCGGCATCTTGGTCGTCAGCTGCTCTCCGAGAGGCGGCGTTGATTTGCCATCCTTCATCATTTGGTTCAGCGTTTCCAGCCATGTACCGACAATCGGGTTGTTGAAATCGGAGGTACCGTCTGCTTTGACATATTTGGAGGCTGCGAGCGACCCATCCATTGCATCCGGGTAAACCTCGGTACTTTGGACCAATCCATAGCGTTTATCCGTTTTCAGCTTGGCCGCATAATCCTGAAGATCCTGCCATGTCCAATCCGTCGGTACTTTTAATCCCGCTTTGTCCAGCGCGTCCTTGTTGAGCCACATAAAAAAGATATTCCGTTTGGTAGGAACCCCATAGTATTTTCCATTAATTTTCCATTCAGCTGCTTGCGGGCCCATTTTCTGATCAATGTTATAGTCGGTAAACGACGATAGATCAAGCGCAACGCCGTTGTCGATTCTTTTTTTCAAAGCGGGTGTCGTGTAATTTACGAAGATATCCACTCCCTGCTCCGCAATCAAGGCGGTATCCAGTTTCAGGTTCCCCGCATCATCATTGACATAGCGCTCATACTTCACTTGAATGTTTGGATTTTCTTTGTTCCATGCGTCAATGACGGCCTGCGGGCCATTCTCCGCCGGTACGCCGCCCCAGAAGCTAAGAGTGATCGGCTTGTCAGGCGGTGCCGTTGCTGAACCCCCCTGTGCCGTCTCTTTGGGCGGCTCTGTCTTCACCCCAGTGCTGCATCCTGCAAGCATACCGGCCGCTAGAGTCAACGAAAGCATGGAAAGCGATAGGTTTCTTTTGTTCATATTGCGTGACCTCCCTGGAAATTCAAGTCGTTCTCGATTACATAGCTAACTATAGCAAAGCCGGAAAGCTGCGATAATGAACAAAATCCATTGCTTTATAGACCGATTTCTTGCATTTATTTCAAAAAAAATAGAACAAAATCTTGTTCTCAGGTTGTTGAGAAACCCTTTTTGCGTGAACTATGCTACATAGGGAGGTGGGGTTTGCCTCGGAGGAGTTTACGTCCGCCTTTGAAACCCGTGAAAATACCGCTAAATAGAATCACCTTTCACGGGTTTCAACAGCGGCCGGAGAGGGATACCCCACCGGAGTATATTGGCAAAGTACAAGCTCTATAGGTTTCTCAACAGATTCAGAACAAAATCTTGTTCTATTCCATTTCCCTGCTCTGCTGCTTCAGCTTCCGGTAATTTTGAGGGGTCATATGACAAAACCTGCGAAAAATTTTGATAAAATAATTATCGTTCAGAAATCCTACCTTCTCCCCTACTTCACTTATCGGCATCCGGGTCGTCTCAAGCAGCTTTTGGGCCTGCTCGATCCGCAGCCGGTGCAAGTAATGGACGAAGGTATCGCCGGTTTTCTTTTTGAACAGCTGGCTTACATACTTCAAGTCCATAGCAACAAATTGTGCTAATGTCCCTAACGAAATGTCCTCATGGTAACGTTCGTGAAGATACGTCAATATTTTGTTCATCTCCGGGTGATCGGTTAGAACGCATGTCTTCTCAGGCGCATTGGGAGTCCGGTAGGCTTCCCGCCGGCTTCTTATATTCAACTCATGCTCCACCTTCTCCAAAGCTTCATACAACGATTGAACCTTCATGGACAGCTTTAAAATATAATTCGAAGCGCCGTACTCCATGGCCTGCCTGACATAATCGAAGTCACTCATACACGAGAGCATGATGAAGCGGGCATCGTTCCCTTCCTCCCGTACCTGCTTGAGCAGCTCGACCCCATTCAACCGGGGCATTATGATATCGGAGATGACAACGTCCGGCTTATGCTCCCGAATCAGACTCAACGCCTCTTCACCGTCGCCTGCTTCGCCTATGACGGTAAACCCCAACTTCTCCCAGTCGATAATACGACGAACGGATTCGCGCACGAACACCTCATCCTCTACTAACAACACAGTCCTCATAGAAACCGTCACTCCTTCCCATAGGGCATGGACAGCAGCATCGGCAGACAGAATTGAACCTGGGTGCCTAAAGACAAGTCATCCACCTGAAGACCGGCCTTATCCTTGAAGAGCAAATACAATCTTTGCTTCAGGTTGCTGAGCCCGATGCCGCCGCGCCGCTGGGACGGCTTCTTATCCTGTTCCGCCCGTCTCCTTCCAAGCCCATTATCCTCCACCTGCACTACAAGGCTGCCGCCGTCCTCATACGCCCTGATCCATATTTCCCCATGCTCTCTCATGCCTGCAAAACCGTGCTGGATGCTGTTCTCGACCAGGGGCTGAAGGCTCAGCTTAGGTACAAGAGCGAACTGCAGCGAATCTTCGATCTCAAAATGCACCGTATAGCTTTGCTTATACCTGTAGCTTTGGATATAAATGTACGATTCGACCAGCTCCCGCTCCTCCTTCAAATGAATCAGATCGACCTCCGAGTTAAGACTTGCTTCAAGCAGCTTGCCGAGGCTAATACAAATTTCTGCAATCTCTTCATCCTGTTTGCCGAGTGCAATCCATTTGATTGTGTTTAAAGTGTTCAGCAAAAAATGCGGGTTCGTCTGCGACAGCAGCATTTGAAAATGCACCGCTTCCTTCTGCCGCTCCTCCGACTTCAGCCGGGCTATCAAATCATTCATATCACCTACCATCTGGTTGAAGGTTTGAGTCAATTGCTTGAATTCCCCGCGATAGCGATCCTCCGGCAGACGGACCTTCAAATTTTTGCGGACCATTTCCTGCATTTTCTGCTGAATTTGCTTCAGCGGCTGGGTAATCTTGGCCGCTATCAAGAACGTTATCGCGATAAATGCCATCGTAAATGCAAAGAACGAAATAAAGAAAGAGCGCTTCAGCTTATCGATTTCCGCATAGACAATATCCTTCGGAACTTGCTTGATCAAATACCAATCCAGCATGGGGATATAACAATAATTCAATATATAATTCTCATTCATATCGTAGCCGCTCTCGAAGGAATGACGAGCCAGTGCGCTCCATTCACCTGCATCAAAAGGAGTAGAAGCGTTCTGGGCGACAACCTGCCGCTTCTCATCAAGCAGCAAATACTCCTGAGAGGAGGTGGTTGTCGCGGTAACCGAGCGGAACCAGTCCAAATAATCGATGCTTACCTTGACATAGGCGAATACGCTCCCGTCGCTTCGTTTGAATGTCGTAGAGACACTAAGAAACTGCGGGCTGGTGGATTCATCCTTATGAACATAATTTTTCTCCAGGGACCATTGAAATTTTTGCGGATTTTCCAACAGCCCTCGATACCAGCTCTGACCGGTAAAGTGCTTATAATCCAACATTTCAAGAGGCTTATATGATGTATAGTAATGTCCCTTCGCATCCAAGACCGTGTAATAGACCGAAGGACTTCCCAGGAAAATACTGCTTGTAATCGCTTTAAATTTATTTTCCAAATTTGCCTGTGTATCGTAGGCATCGTATTTTTGCGGATCGATCAGCATGGAGGAAATGTTCGGATCCTGTTCAAGCAGAGTGAAGGTACGGAAGGTCGTCTTCATCATTTCTTCGAACGATCGCTTCATCCTCTCCAGCTCCTCCTGGCTCTGCTCACTTACCTTGAGACGGAGAACCCCCTCCATCTTCTTGAAGTTATACACGTTGAGAATGGAAAACGGCAGCAGAATCAGCAAAATAAATGCCAAAAACAGCTTATTTTTAATTGTTGATGGGAGAAAGCGTGTAGTAGGGAAACGCATAGGCGATGCTCCTCATTGTCATTGTGGGTGAAACGACCGGGCTGAATTATACTTTATCAAGGAAATCGCCAAGCGTATAGTAACAAAATCAAGAATTTCAATAGAACATTTTCTTGTTCTTTTTATTTGTCTTACGATCCGCTAGAACTGAAACCATTTCTGCGGAGGCTGCGTCTAATTGGTATGAAAAAAGGAGTGACGGAAGCTATGACCCCCAAACGATCTATTTTCACCTTCACCATTGCCGGAAGCTTACTTCTAGGCGGCTGTCAAGCTAACCCGGAAGATTTTGCGGTACAGCCAACCGCTCTGCCTAAGTCTCCGGAGACAGCGCAGCAATCCACGAATACAAGTACAATTACACCGGTACCGGCGCAAACACCTCAACCTTCTGCTGCGGCGACCCCCGAACCTGCTATCACGAAGTCGATCACTACGGAAGCGTTGCCGTTAGTTACGGTCGTCCCCTCCTCAACGCCCGGTACGGCAGTAACGCCAGCACCAGCTTCATCCCCGGTGGAGCAAATCCTTTCTATGCCGCCGCAGCAATCCCAGACTGGACCTATTGCCTATATAACAGGCATGGGCGGTAATGAAGGCTACGGGGTTTCGGAAGGGAAACTCATGCATACATGGGACTCCGGGAAATCGTGGGAGTTGGAGGAACCTGATGGTGTAAGTGAAGAAGATCAGCTTCTTAAGGCTGAATTTCAAAATCCTATGACGGGGTTCGCCTTCTACAGAACGGCTTCAGGACAAATTCTCGTTACTCATCCTACCGAGGATGGCTCCGGTACACGTACGGGTTGGGAAACGACACCCCTGCCTATCACCGAGGCTTGGGAGGGATCTCCGGATGTAACGGTTCAGAGCAATGCAAATTACTTTGATGCCAGTTACGTCCTCGTAACCTCCTCCCCTGCTTTGGGCCAGATGTACAAAATGCTGTACAAAACCTCAGACAGAGGCAAATCATGGAGTCAGGTCGGAGATATTACGGACAAAATCAACGGGTATCCGACAGGCCTATCTTTTCGTGTTCCGCAGGAGGGCTGGATCACTGCAACCTATCACGGCCCGGATACCTTTCCGTTATTCCGCACCAAAGACGGAGGAAAAACCTGGAGTCTACAGCATGTTGAGATCCCTGATGAATTCAAAGACGGTTACGCCAATACACTTCCTCCCGTCTTTGATATAGAGAACAATAATCATGGTCTCTTTATCGCGGAATTCGTCAAGGGAGAGAATCGGGCCTACGTGCTTTACGAAAGCCGTGACAGCGGGGACAGCTGGCAGCCTCTCCCTTACCGCTTGAAGGATGTGCAGGCTCCGCCGGTGCTTCATTTTGATTTGCTGATTAACGGCCGGGCGATTTCCGCTGACGGGAAAACGATCTATACGATGGATGTTTACAATAAGGAAGATTGGAAGCCGATCGAAACGGACACAAATCTGGAAGAAACAGAGCAATTTTTCTTACGATCGGACGGGTACGGTTGGATGCTGCGGAAGGGCCAAACGATCATTACCCAAGACGGAGGCCAAACGTGGACGGAGCCGGAGTAAGTCTCGTTGTTCAAAACGAAACATAGTGAGCCAGGCTTTTTGAATTACCAACAGCCTCCCCCCTCAAAGAGAAAAGGCCCTGCTCCCCGCACAATGTCATTAAGTTAGGCATAGAGACAAGACCGCGAGTAAAAATAATATCTGAAACGGCACGGGAAACAGTCCTGTGCCGTTTGTTTTTTATCC
>NZ_JADBDR010000010.1:0-244930 GCF_014873645.1 Paenibacillus sp. OAS669 | reverse complement strand
GACACCCTTGCTCTTGGCTAGTGGTTGGCAACTACGAGCCCCCACAGCGGACTTTCACCGCCTAGTTAATCGCCATGCGTGGCGCACTAAAAAAACGGCACAGGGCTTTTCCCACGCCGTTTTAGATTCCATTTTTTATTCCCAGTCTTGTCTCTAAACGTAACTTAATGACATTGGGCTTATGCCAAGGCTTTTTATGATCAAGTAGGATTACACTGTGCTTGCCTGCTTAAGCCGCTGTCCGGCCGCCATAGCGCTTCCGACGATCCCCGCATCATCAATCATTTGCGCCTGCGCGATCGTCAGCCGCTCCCAATATCCCGAATAGACCGAGTTCTGCAGCTGCTCTCGCATCGGTGCGAACAACCGCTCTCCGGCTAATGCAGCTCCCCCGCCGATGACTATCATGTCTGGACTGTACAAAGTAACTGCCGCCGCTAAGCCCTTGCCAAGCAGCCTTCCGGTATAGTTCATAATCTCCACGGCAAGCGGGTCTTCAGCATCATAGGCTTTGGAGACATCCGCTGCGGTGAGGCTTGAGCCCGGATTCGCGTCCATCCACTCTCTCATTACACTGTCACGGCCGGCCGCAAGCTGATCCTTTGCCTGACGGGCGATCCCGGTTGCGGAAACGACGGTCTCCAGACAACCGTGCAGACCGCAGCCGCAATCATAAGGAATTTCCGGGAAAGGAATATGTCCGAGCTCCCCTGCCATATAACCGCTCCCGTAATACAATTGCCCCCGATTCACCACGGCAGCCGCCAAGCCGGTTCCGATCGTTATGCCCAGTACATGGTCGTAGCCTCTTGCTGCGCCGGCAACAGCCTCACCGTAGACATACATTCTGACGTCGTTATCGATATAGGTGGGTATCCCGGTACGTCTGCGAATTTCTTCGGCTGTCGGCACCTGGGTCCACTTCAAATTGCTGGCGAATAGAGTAATGCCTTTCTCCGGATCTATAAAACCGGGGGTGCCGACACCAATCGCACTCACATCGCTATGAGTGATTCCTGCTGCGGCAAGAAGCTCATTCACCATCCCGCTGATTTTATCAAAGACGTATCCGCTTCCAAGCCCCGCTTCCGTAGGCCGCTTGATTTTATTTAACAGCTTGCCGTCTGAATCGACCAATCCGCATACGATGTTCGTTCCGCCGATATCCATTCCTATCGTGAACCCCATGATCTCTCCCCAATCCCTTCCTTTTATGCTTCAGCTCCGAGAGTCTGCAATATACACTTCAATGCCAGCCTGGTCCAGCGCAGCGGCCAGCTCCGCACTTAAGGGTGCATCCGTTATGCAGCCATCCAAAGACGACAACGGTACAATACCGAACAAAGACGCCTTCCCAATCTTCGAATGATCGACCACAGCATATGTTTTGACGGACCTCTGGATCAGCAGCCTGGCGATCTGCGCTTCCAGTTCGGAATAGGTGGTCACTCCCTGCTCCAGGGCAAGCCCATCCGCACCCATGAACATTTTACCGAGATTCAAGCCTTCGACTATTTTTTCCGCTAAAGGGCCGCACAGCTCAAAGCTGTTTTTGCGCATAACGCCTCCGGTAAGAACTACCTGCACTCCGTCGCTGTCGGCAAGCTCCATGGCAATATTTACCGCGTTGGTCACGACGGTAATATTCCTTCTCGTCTTGATCTCTTTGGCAATCAAATAAGTCGTCGTTCCGCCTGTAAGGCCTATAACATCGCCTTCCTCGATCAGCGAGGCGGCCTTGGCCGCAATGATTTCCTTCTCTACCCACAGAAGCTGCCTCTTCTCGTGAAAGGAGGCTTCCCGCATTCCGGATATGCCTTCGAATTGCGCACCTCCAATCGTTCGGATAACCGCTTCCGTCTTTACCAAATAATCAAGGTCACGGCGAGCCGTCGCTTCGGAACAGCCGAACTTGTCCATAATATCCTGAATCGTGATTCTTCCCTGCGTTTTCAAAACCGTTAAAATTTTACTGCGTCTTTCTTCGCCCTTGGACAAATCCTGATCGCCCATTTTCCACTTCACTCCAAATGCCAATCTACTTGATGACCATTCCGTTTTGATGGTTATGTCGATAATTATAGGGGTTTAATATGACAATTTCAATCATTTCCTTGATTTCTTCTTTCAAAACCTTCAATTTGAACAGATATAAAAAGCGCAAAGGCTTTTTTGCCTTTGCGCTTCTCATTTTTTATAGAGGTAAAGATTAATTATTGAAACCAATATTAACCCAGGTTCTCACTTGTTCAGCTGCTTTAGCTTTTGCTGCTGCCACAACATCGGCATCCGAAGACAATCCGTCAATGTATTGGTTAATAGGTGTCATAAGACGTTCAAACAAATCCATACCGGAAATTCCTGTTGCTGTCGCTAAGCTTCCGCCTTGATCCACCAAATCTTGGATTTCATAAATTTCTTTATCCGCGATGATAGCCGCATCCGATATGATGCCTTTCAATCTTGCTTGCACTTGAGAGTTAATGTTATTAGCTTGCTGCTCAGTTACTTTACCTGTGTACCCTTCAGTCGATAAGATTTCGCTGATTTTGGAGCCAGCATCGCTTTTAGCTTTTGCTACAGTATCTGCATCGATACCATTTTGCTCTGCTGCATGATCAATCTCGTGCTGAATGGTTTCATTTAATTTGATCGAAAGATCCGACTGGCTTAAACCAACGGCTTGCGGCAAAGTTTTACCGGATTGAAGATCAACAATAACATCGCTGTAGTTTTTGTCAGCAATAGTAGCTGCATCACTGATAATCAGCGCCAAACGGTTATTAATGACCGCATCAAGTCCTGTATTGCTTTGTGGTTGTTGTTCACTAGATGATTGATAGCCTCCTGGTGTTGCCAGCACTTCACTAATTTTTTGAGAAGCATCCGCTTTAGCTTTTTGGACTTTATCCGGATCAACAGACAATTGTCCTACTGCATTGTCAATACTTTCGTTCATCAAGGTAACCAAGGCATTATACAGGGTAGTTCTGTCTACTCCGGTTGCATTAGCTAAAGAATAACCGGAATCCAATTTTGATGTCAGATTTTCGTAATCCTCGTTAGCAATAGCAGCTACATCGGACGCCATAATACTGAGACGTTGTTTAATGACAGCATCTAAATTCACGTTGACATTTTTCACTTCTGGTTCATAACCTGGCACTTGGATCGCTTCGCCAATTTGACGAGCGCCTTCTTCCTTAATTTGTTGAATTTGCTCGGAAGTCAGGCTGCTAGGCGCATTATTATCAACGAACCAGTTGAAATTGCTTACCAATTTATCCCTCAATTCACCACCGGGCAATCCGGACGCTTGAACCAAGTTTTTACCCGAATACAGATCCGATCTTACGTATTCTTCATCTTTGTCTGCCACCCAAGATGTGTAAGTAGCCAGGTTGCGAAGGTAGTTCGCAATAATCGGCGAGCTGGCTGCTGCAGTCTGCTGTACTTCAGCCGCATAAGCCGGTTTTACTTGTGGAGCGTAAGCAAAGCTTCCCAGCAGCAAAGCAGCTGCCACCCCACCTGTAATGGTTTGTTTTGCAAAACGTTTGGTATTCATAGATCTCTCTCCATTCCTTCTATTTCTATATATTTCGTATAGGAAATATTTCTACACGAAATATATCATAATTAAACTTGTTTGTGAATGACCTTTCTGAAAAACTTCGTGAATGTTTTATGAACATCCTTTACAATTTTTTTACGTTCTCCCTAATCCGATGTAACGTATTGCTAAACTGCTTCATTTCATCCAGAGATATTCCTGTCAGCCAGCGGCTGATTACTTCTTTTTCTTTATCCAGCAGCTGCTGCAGCATCTCCTTGCCTAACGGTGTAATGACCAGACAGACGACTCTCCGGTCATCCAAGCTGCGCTCTCTTTGAAGGTATCCGTTATGAATCAGTTTATCGCACAGCAAAGTAACCGCGCTCGACGATAGCGATAAGCATTCCGCCAATTGCGATACCTTTAACGATCCGTAAAATTCAATAGTTTGAAGAGCACTCACCTGGGAACCGGAAAAACGGCGGTCCACATACTTACCGTAGGAAACCAGTTTTCTCATGATACGCCTGGATGTCTCTTCCATTTGCTCCAGTACTGCTTGTTCTGTCTCCATTTCTGGGCTCCTCTTCATACCATCAATGTAAATCCCGCGCCTCCATCAACTGGAAACGCGGGACAAGTCTCAACTTATTTAAATACAGCGACCAGACGTTTGGCTTCGCCGAACTCGGTTTGAATGGCTTCGTACATTTGGATGGTCAGGTCGGTATCCTGATAATCCGAACGTACTTTATTAAAGTCTACGATCACTTCGCCGGATACCAATTTGTTGATACCGCCGCTGTCTGTAAACGCCAAATCGTTTTCTGCCAAAGTACGGCCTGCGGAATCGACCAGGGCTACCTTCATTTTGGAGAAATCTTGATCGACTACGACATTGTCCGTTTGCTTGATATCCAAGTTCATTTTCAGCTTGTAGCCGTAGGTGACTTGAGGCATCGTAGCTGTTGCCAGGTTCGTATAAGCTTGAATGCTCCAATTCTCCACCTTCACTTGGAACGGATAGAAGGACAGGACATCCTCAGGCTGAGCGAGCGGCTGCATTGTCACGTTCAAGGCTGCAATAGCCGATTTGTACGGAGCTGCCGTTTGCGTATCGGAAAGCTTCAGAACCATCGTTTGTCCCTCTTCTGTGTTCGGAACGATGAAGGAGTAGCTTACGATGTGGGACAGCTTAGGCATAAGCTGCTTCGGCGGATTGATTTGTCTGCTGCCAGCGTAGCTTACTCCCTGAGCGGTGTTCAACTCGGCCCCAAATGCCGGTACAGGAATTGGAGAATCGCTGTTATTCGTTAACTTGAATTTGGCAATGGCCGTTTTGTAGCCGATGCCCTGGTTTTCATGCATGGTCAGCTCAACCAAGGAAACATCGACATCGGAATTGACCACTTTGCTCAGCGTATCGAATGCGATTTTCGTGTTATAGGTATAATTGACCGGCTGCAGGGCGGACGGTACTTTGCCGCCTTCCGGCAGCACGATTTGAATACGTCCGACCGTATAGCTGACGGCTGTGCTTTGTCCTTTGGCGTCGGTCTGTACAAAGCTTTCCGGCGTCAGAACATTGATCGTCTTCAAGATCGTATCTTGATTGGTTTCAATAGCATAATGAACGTATTTCTTCTCATTTGGTTCCACTGTCACTTTGGCCTGTTCAACCTGTTTCCCCTGGAAGGAGGAGGTTCCGTCTTTCCCTTCCAATACTAGATCAGGGACCGTCACGGTAGAGGCACCTTTGTTCTCAACCATCAGCTTAACGACATAAGCTGTTTTTTGGCCATTATTTTGTTTATCCATATCGACAGGAATATAAGTCAAAGGAAGATTGTTGGATGCTATGGTGAAGGCGTCGCCCCAATTTTTGATTGCAGACGGATCGGTAATCACCGCATCGGCGCCTGCCCAGCTTAATCCGGAAATAGGAACCGCCAGGACCGTCGTTTCCGTTTTAGGGTATACATTCCAGTCCACGTCGACCCATTGCAGCTCAGATAAGCCGACGGCATCTTTGTTGTCGAGCTTAATCATGTAGCTCAGCTCGGCTTCCGAATTAGGAAGTGCCGAGTGGACATTCGTGGAGCTGCCCACCAATGTATATACGGTACCGTCTTCCGTTTTGACGCGAAGCTCGTAATCCGGTACACGCTTGGAAACGGAGCTGTCATTTTTCAGATTGACAACGACCCCGATATTGACGCCGTCCGATGTTTTCTCGTTCAGCACGCTTTTGACCTGTACGCGAAGCGAATCGGTCAGCTGCTGATAGACAGGCGCATTCACGACGGAGACTTGACCCGCTTCATCGGCCCATACGGAAGCAATAGGCATCGATGCTGTGGACATAACTAAGGTGAACGCCAATGCTGTTTTTCCCCATACGTTTTTCATTGATTGTTTCCTCCAGAATTTTGCTAAATTTAAGTAATGATTAAGCTTTGACAGGTTCTGCTTGAATCCCCGCTGAAGCCGGCTTGCCGGATGACGCTTCTTCCGGAGCTTTAGCCGGAGCAGACTGCTCTTGAGGCTTCTTCTTGTCTCTTAGTAAAAAGACTAGCGGAATGCATATAAATGCCGGAATTGCCGAAATATAGA
Organism: Paenibacillus sp. OAS669; assembly: GCF_014873645.1. Lineage (NCBI taxonomy): Bacteria > Bacillati > Bacillota > Bacilli > Caryophanales > Paenibacillaceae > Paenibacillus > Paenibacillus sp. OAS669. The sequence continues at coordinate 238,764 of NZ_JADBDR010000010.1, read as the reverse complement.
AGGTATCTGCAATACCTCGAACCAAGGCTTCCTTCTGAATGAAGCCGGCAATATAGGTCAACGCGGTGCCGCTGGCCGTTGCCGAATCCACTCCGCCCTGTGTTAACGCGCCAGAGAGCATGGAAACCACACTGCTGGCTGCCTCCGAGGTGCTCGGAACGTTCTCGGAAATCCGGAAATTATGAAACGTTTGGCGCGTGCTCATAATGGTAGTCAATATCGCGATCCCCATGGATGACATAACCTGACGGAATACGTTGGATAACGGGGATGCGTTATTGATCTGTTCTTTAGGCACAGCTCCCATACCTACTGTCGAAATAGGCATCATGCAAAGACCGATACCGAGTCCGCGGATCGTTAGCAATACGTTAATCCATATATGCGCCGTATCGGCGGTCAGCCTATGAAGCTCATAGGTGGTAACACCAAGAATCAACAGACCTACAATACCCAGCGGCAAAATACCGAGCTTCGTCAGCAGCTTACCGCTGATGGGCATCATCAATGCCATCGCAACCGATTGCGGAAGCAGCAGAATCCCCGAGTCCATGGCCGTCATCCCCTGAACGTTCTGCAGGTAAATCGGCATCAGGAACGTACCGCCCATCATGGCCATCATGACAAGACCCGATGTTAGCGTACTCGCCGAGAATTTAAGATTTTTAAATATTCTTAAATCCAGCAGCGGCTGATCTGTAGTCAATTCAACCCAAAGAAGCAGCGCCAGGCTCACAGCGGAAATATAGAACAAGCTGACAATATAAAGCGAAGTCCAGCCTTCCGTTTGGCCTTTACTGAGTGCCAGCAGAAGCGTTCCGAAGAAGGTGACCGAAAAGACAGCCCCCCATATATCGAACTTCAGCTTCGGATTCGTCGGGCTTTCCCTCAATAATACATAACATGCGATAGCTGCAATAATGCCGATCGGCACATTAAGAAAGAACAGCGTTCTCCAGCTGTAATACTGAACCAGATAGCCCCCGAGAGTCGGACCGAGCGCAGGGGCAACCATGGCGGCGACCCCCCAGATTCCCATTGCAAGGCCGATCTGATGCCGTGGAACAATCGTATACATGACCGTCATCCCGACAGGCATGATGAAGCCACCGGTCAAGCCTTGAAAGATCCGGAAAGCGATCAAGCTCGAATCATTCCATGCGACTCCGCACAGGAACGATCCGATCGTGAAGCCTATAACGGAAATAACAAGCAGCTTCTTGCTTCCAAAACGGGCTGACAGGAAGCCGCTCGCCGGGATAACAACGGCCGAAGCCAGCATAAATCCCGTAACCACCCATTGGATCGTCGTCGTGGGAACTCCGAATACGGTAGACAGCTTAGGCAGGGCTACGTTGACCAAGCTGCTGCTGAGCACCGATACGAAGGTTGCCAGAATAATAGCGATCAGCGGTAGCCAGAAGCTGGCTTCTTGGTTCTGATCCGCTAGAGGAGCTTGTGTGTGTTGAGACTGTTCAGCCACGGTAATGCCCCCTATTCCACTTTCACCTTACTGCCGTCCGCCAATTGATCTGTTGGATTGATGATAATTTGTGCATTCGCCTTTAGGGTTGCATTATCTTTTACATAAACCCAATCCGCATTTTTGTCGGTTGTATTTACTTCAACCAGCTTGGCTGTACCGTCTTGAACAGCGTAGACGAAGGTTTTATTGTCTTTTTTAATCAGAGCCGATTTCGGAACTTCCAGGCCGTTCTTTTGCTCGGTATCCTTCATGTGAACTTCAGCCAGCATTCCCGCCATCAGCAAGCCTTCGGTGTTATCGATGGTTACTTTCACAGGGAACGTTGTGCTGTTGGCGTTCGATACAGGACTTACAAAAGAAATTTTGCCTGCGAACGATTTATTAGGCACATTGGCAACCTTCACTTCGACGTCGGACCCGGATTTCATTTTGCCGATTTGCGCTTCGGGAACGCTTAGCTCCACTTGAACCGGGTTCATTTTAACGACCGTAAGCAGGGCTACGCCCGGCTGAGCCATTTCCCCAGGCTGAATGCTGCGCTTGACAACAATGCCGTCAATAGGCGAAGAAATGGTGGCATTCGCCAATGCGCTGTTAGCCAGCTCCACGCCGGCACTTGTGCGGTTCACGTCCGCTTGCAGCGCTTCAATCGTATTGCCGGTAGCGCCGCTTTTGGCCAGATCCAGCTTGGATTGGGCGGCAGATACCTGCGCTTGCGCCGCAGCTTGCTGGGCTACAGTTTGATCGTAAGCCGCTTTTGATTTCTCGTAATCGAACGTTCCTTTATCCATATCCTCTTTAGTAACGGTATTAGTGCTGTCGTACATATTTCTTAGCCGATTATATGTTTTTTGCGATAAGTCGAAAGCTGCCTTAGCCTGGTCAACAGCCGCATTCACCTGCTCGAGAGAAGCTTTGGCTGCCTGCACGGCACTTTCGAGCCCTTGAATCTCTTGCGTTCTGGCGCCTGCCTGCGTATCGGCGAGCTTTGCCTGGGATGCGACCAGTGCCGCTTCGGCTTGCTTGACCTGCTGCGTCAAATCGTCGGTTTCCAGTTGGACAAGCACGTCGCCTTTTTTGACAACGGCTCCCTCGTCTACGGTAACGTTCGCTACCTTGCCGCTGCCTTTGGAAACTACCTTAACCTCTTGGTCAGGAATAATTTTGCCGCTCAATCCGGAATCCACGTTCTGGCCCAGTTTGATCGCTTTAACCGATAGTTCTTGAGCCGCATTGGCCTTGCCGTTAACATCCCCGCATCCAGGAAGTGCAAATGCAACGGCTAATGAAAGGATCGCCGGGATCCATGTCATCTGTTTTTTTCTCATGGCTGATTTCCCTTACCCCTTCAAATGAATTTTAATAGTAGTACTCATACCCGGAGCTAACGCGAGTCCATCCTGGCTGTCGATGGAAATCTTGATCGGTATGCGCTGGGTTACCTTGGTAAAGTTCCCGCTGGTGTTTGTAGCAGGCAGAAGGGAGAAGGTGGCTGCTGTCGCTTCACCGATTTCTTTAACCTTTCCTGTCAATTTGGCCCCCGGGAAAGTATCAACCGTGAATTCAACCGTTTGCCCGACCTTAACTCGGTTAATATCTCCTTCTTCAATGTTCGCTGAAATGTACAAGTCTTTTTTGTTAACGATCATAGCGACCGTTTGTCCTGGAGACACTACCTCGCCGACCTTCGCATTCGTCTTGATAACCGTTCCTTCGATCGGTGAACGCAATGCGGCCTGATCCAGATTGCTCGTAGCCAGGTTCGTGTTATCCTGCTGGCCGACGATTTGATCGGACAAGACCGTATCTCCTTCATTGATCGCTAGAGAAGTTAATTTGCCGGAAATCCGGGGCATAACGCGATAAATATCGCCTGTAATTCTTGAATCCTCTGTCTTGATAAAATAATGCCCTTGATACCAGTAGGTGTACCCTCCCCCGGCTGCCACGACAACAGCCGCCGCAAGGATGATGGACAAGACTTGTTTCTTCTTCATGTTTTCTCCTCAACCTTCTTCTCTAAATAAGTAGTCAGCAGATCCAAGGACCGAATGATCGTATCCAGCTCCTCCTGATTCAAATCCGCCAACAAATTCTCGTAGAAGCTCTCCTGGAAAAAATGGAGCTTTTCTTTCACTGCTTCGATCTTGCTTGTTCGTCTGATCCAGACGATGCGCCGGTCCGATTCGTCCCGGACCCGTTCAAGCCACCCGTCCCGTTCCAACCGGTCAATAATACCGGAAACCGTGCTGTAAGACAGCTGGGTACATTCCGATATTTGCCCGATCGTTTTACGTTCGAAGTACACTTGACCAATCGTGGCGATTTGAGGAGTCGTCAACCCGATTTCCTTAAGGTCCTTCCCCATCGTAGCATTAAAAATTTTTGTCAGCTTCCGTATAGAATTGCCGATTTGCATAGCTCTGCTCATTTGCCAACCCTCCGACTTATTTCGTAGGCGAAATATTTATACACAAAAATATACCACACCGAAAGAGGTCGAACAAGGTAGGTTTGGGCAATATTCCCTGCGAAAAACCCGAACCTGTCGGCTATTTTTCGATGAGATAGCTGGCTTTTGTGCAAGATTCATGTTGTTTTCGCGACCGGCCCTTCTACACGCTATGTAAGCCCCCTTCCCCGACACATTTTTGTTTCCAGTCCGAAACTATTTCGTACAAGAAATATTTCTATACGAAATAATAACATGGTCGAACTATTTTGAAAAGAATTATTTCTGTGAACATTATATTTCTTCTAGCTTGAAAATATAAAGAAGCCGTTTCAATAAACGGCTCCCATCCCTATCATTATATCGTTACCCGCCAATTCATCAAGCTTTAGTTCCGATTGCAATCCAATTGATAACCCCTAGCAGCTCAGGCGAATACTTGCTTCGAACGACCTGCAGCAACGCTCTATCCTTCCATTTCTCGTGAATGATGGCGTAGCAGGACGGATTCGAGGTCGTAGCAACCAATACATAGCTCTCGTCAGCGAACGCTTCATCAAATTCAATGATTAGATCCACCATTTCCTCCTCCACGCGCATGGCAAAAGAGGCGAGGCCGAAATGCTGCAGCGCAGCGGAACGACTTCCCGATTGCACGGGCTGGAAGGAAAGCTGCTGCGTGGTGACCGCTCCGTCCGCTATATGCCTTGTCTCGATGGAACCGTCCTGCAGCTGTTCGCTTCCAATGGATTCTATGGCCCTTGGCTCGAAAAAAACCGGCGGCTCATCTTCCTGGAATTCGGACTCTAGGGCTTCCGCTGCTTCAGGAGCATCGTCTGATTCTAGAGCTTCTTTAACCGTAGCGACTTCCACATCCTCCAGAGCTTCTGCCGTTTCCAAGTCTGCCTGAGTCTCCGTTACCGCTGATACCGCGGCGGCTAACCGCTCGATTAATCCGGGCTCCAGGTGAAGCTCGGAAATACTGCCCGGCATGATGTGGTAACCGGAGATGGACTCCTGCTTAATATGCAGTCCATCGACAGAATCATTGCTTAAGTGCTCGGTCCCTACTGCGCCTTGGGCAATTTTTTCCCTCGTGACGGAACTGTTCCGGAGATTGGAGCTGGTGACGCTGTCGGATGCCAGATGGCGGTTTTCTACGCTGGTAGGAGCAAGCTTCGATGACGTCACGGATTGATCCTGAAGCTTCGACGATGCTATCGATTGATCCTGCAGCTTCGCCGTTCCTATAGCTTCTACAGCCAGATGCCTGCTCTCTACGGAGCCGACAGCCAGCTTCGTGCTTGTAACTGACGTATCCCGCAGATTGTGTGTGCTGACGGCATCTGCCGCAAGCTGCTCATTGCCGACAGAACCTGCCGCCATGTGCTCGAGGGTAACCGATGCCGCGGCAAGCTTCGCGCTAGTGATTATGCTGTCCTGCAGCTGTTCGGTTCCGACGGCATCGGCGGCGATATGCCCGGCGCTGACGGCACCTTCCGTGATATGCTCCGCAAAGACAGCTCCAGGAGCCAGCTTATCGGCCGTTACAGCGCCTTCCTGTAACTGGTCGCTCCCTACGGCCCCAATTGCGAGATGCTCCGTTCCCACGGCTCCGAGCGCAAGCTTGGAGCCATCAACCGCAGACTCCTGCAGCTGCTCGGTACCTACCGCTCCCACTCCGAGCTCCAGGCTTCCTACAGCTCCGGCAGCGATATGAACAGAAGCGACTGCGCCTGCCGCCAGCTTGGGGCCGGTCACAGCGCCTTCCTGCAAATGTTCCGTTCCCACGGCGTTCTCGCTGAGTTCGGCACTCCCTACGGCTCCTGCCGTAATATGGGCAGCTTCGACGGAACCAATCCCCAGCTTTGCTCCGGTAACAGCCCCTTCCTGCAGCTGCTTCGATCCAACGGCTCCTTCACTTATCATGGCGCTGCCGACGGCTCCTGCGCTAATGTGTATCGATTCTACTGCGAGCGGCGCCAGTTTCTCTCCCGTTACAGCTTTCTCCTGCAGCTGCTCGGTTCCGACGGCTCCTTCGCTCAGCTCCTCGTTGCCGACAGCACCAGCACGGATGTGAATCGATTCTACCGCGTTCGGCGCCAGCTTCGCTCCGGTTACGGATTCGGCCTGCAGCTGTTCGGTTCCCACGGCACCCTCACTAAGCTCTTCGTTGCCGACAGCTCCCGCACGGATGTGTACCGATTCTATCGCGTTCAGCGCCAGCTTCTCCCCGGTTACGGATTCGGCCTGCAAATGCTCCGTTCCGACGGCTTCTTCACTCAAATGCTTGCTGTCTACGGCCCCTGCGCTGATGTGCACAGACTCGATTGCATTCACCGCAAGCTTTGCTCCTGTCACGATGCCGTTCTGCAAATGCTCCATCCCGACAGCTTCTTCACCCAATTGCTCGCTGCCTACGGCCCCTCCGCTGATATGCACCGACTCTACCGCGTTAACCGCAAGCTTTGCTGCTGTCACGATGCCATCCTGCAAATGCTCCGTTCCGACAGCTTCTTCATCCAATTGTTCGCTGCCTACGGCCCCTGTGCTGATATGCACCGACTCCACCGCGTTCAACGCAAGCTTTGCTGCTGTCACGATGCCATCCTGCAAATGCTCGGTTCCAACTGCTTCTTCACTCAATTGTTCGCTGCCTACGGCCCCTGTGCTGATATGCACCGACTCCACTGCGTTCACCGCAAGCTTTGCTCCAGTCACGGCACCATCCTGCAAATGCTCCGTTCCGACGGCTTCTTCACTCAATTGTTCGCTGCCTACGGCCCCTGAACTAATATGCACCGATTCCACCGCATTGGATGCGAGCTTCGCTCCGGTTACAGCTCCTTCCTGAAGCTCTCCCGTTCCGACGGCTCCTTCGCCCAGCTCTTCATTGCCGACGGCTCCAGGTGTAATATGAACGGATCCTACTGCTTTTGGTGCAAGCTTCACTCCGGTTACAACAGCATCCTGTATATGCTCCGTTCCTACTGAGCTTTCTGCCAGCTCCTCGCTGCCTACAGCTCCTGCAGTAATGTGGACGGCTTCTACGGCTCCTGCCGCAAGCTTCGAGCCCGTGACGGAACCCCCTTGCAGATGCACTGTGCCGACCGCTTCCGCTCCAAGCTCTTCCGTTCCTACAGCCTCCGGTGCGAGGTGGACTGATCCGATCGAACCCGGGGCCAGCTTCGCTGTGGTCACGGAGGCATCCATCAACTGTATGCTGCCGACCGCTCCTTCACTGATGTGTTTGGCTCCAATAGCTCCGTCAGATAGATGCTCCCCGCTTATGATCCCTAATCCCAGCTTGGATGCCGCTACCGATCGCTCCTTCAGGTGGTCCGTCCCCACTGAACCATGAGACAAATGTCTGCCGCTGACCGCTTCCCAAGCCAGCTTGGAGCCCATAACCGCCCCGTCCTGCAAATGCTCCGTTCCTACTGAGCTATCGGCAAGCGCATCGCTGCCCACGGCGCCTTCCGCCAGGTGATCGGATTTAACGGCGCCCAGAGCCAGCTTGGAGCCAGTTATTGACTGTTCATGGAGATGTCTCGTGCCTACGACGCCTTCGACAAGATGGGTGGACTTCACAGACCCCGCAGCAAGCTTTGCCCCGGTAACGGAGTGATCCTGCAGCTGCTCCGTTCCTACCGTTCCTACCGACAAATGTACCGCTTCGACTGAGCCTATCGCCAGCTTGGAGCTCGTTACAGACTGCTCGCGCAAATGCTCGGTCCCAACGATCCCATCGGACAAATGCTCGGATTCCACGGCCCCGGCAACCAGCTTGGAGCTCGTTACCGATTGCTCCTGCAAATGCTCCCTTCCAACGATCCCCTCGGATAAATGCAACGACTCAACTGCACCCCGTGCCAGCTTGGAGCTTGTCACCGACCGCTCCTGCAGCTGAGCGCTGCCGACGGCCGCTTCTGTTATGTGGAGGGTATGAACGGCGCCGCTGCCTAGCTTGGAAGAAGTCACAGCCTGCTCCTGAAGATGCTCGGTTCCAACTGCCCCTCTGCTCAGCTGCTCATTGCCGACTACCTCATTGCCGAGATGCCTCGTTTCAATCGCCCCGGGTTCCAGCTTGGCGCTTGTCACCGATTGATCCTGGAGGTGGGTCGTTCCAATGATCCCAGGGACAAGATGGGATGATTTTACAGCACCGGAAGCCAAATGCTCGCTTAACACGGCGTTATCGGCAATCTTTTCCGACGTGACGGCGCGGTCTGACAGCTTCTCCCTCGTAATGGCTTCCGTTGCGATATGGGATGTCTTGATGGCGGCTTTGGCCACATTCGCAGATTGAACAGAGCCGACCCCCAGATGCTCGCCAAGCACAGCTTCGCGTCCGATTTTCTCGCTGGTTACACTGGAATGAGCTAATTTGGCCGTCGTCACGGACAAATTCGTTAACTTATCCGTAGATACCGATTCGCTCGCCAGCTTGGAGGTCGTTACGCTCTGGTTAGCCATTTGCCCTGTCGTAACGGCCCCCTCCTGGATATGCTGGTGCTGAATCGAACCGAACGCCAGCTTCTCGGAGGTAACTGCCCTGTCTTGAAGCTTCGCCGTAATCACCGATTGATCCTGAAGATGCTCTTTACTAATGGCTTGCGCTGCAATATGGCTGGACTGCACCGCCTTCTCAGCCAAATGAGTGCTCCCTACGGCGCCGCCAGACAAATGCTCTGCGGCTACCGCCCTTTTGGCCAGCTTCGGCGAAGTTACCGCCCCGTCTTGAAGCTTCGAAGCATGGATAGAACCGTCGCAAAGCTGTTGAGCTCCTACGCTCTGTTCAGTCAGCTTATCGGCGGTGACTGAGCTATCCGCCAAGTGACGAGTCTCCACCGCTTTGGACTGCAGATGTCTGCTTTCAACTGATTGCTCTTGAAGGTGTGCTCCGGTAACCGATTGTCTGCCGAGTTTCTCGGAAGTAACCGCCCCGTCCTGCAGATGCTCATTCAACACAGACTCGGCTGCCAAATGCTCCGCAGTTACCTGATTTGCCGCTATGTTGCCGCTGCGGATAATTTCACCGGATAAGTGCTCGTGCAAAATGACGGCAGATTGCAGATGCTCCTTCGTGATGCTCCACGGAGCGATCTTATCTTCGGTAATAGAATGGCTTCCCAGCTTCTGTGAAGTGATCTCCCCGTCCGCAATCTTGCTGGCCGTAACCGATTGATCGCGAAGCTTCTCCGTCGTTACGGACAGATCCGCCAGCTTAGCCGTATTGACGACATAGTTGGCCAAATTGTTCGTCTGGATGGCTCCACTTTTGATCTTCTCCGAGGTAATCGATTGATTGAGAATCAATTCGCCGGTAATCGCTTCCTCTGCCAAATGCTTCGTATGAATGGACCTCTCGGCAATTTTTATCGCGTCTATGGTCTTATCGGCCAGCTTATCGGAAGTAATGCTGTTATCCTGGATCTTCTCGCCGCTAATAGCCCTCTCTTGAATCTTATCTCCCGAAATCGCATAAGGAGCAATATGTTCTTCTGTAACAGAGCGAATTCCGAGCTTTTGCTGTGTGACGCTGCGGTCACCAAGCTTAGACGTACTGACCGCGTAATCCGCCAGCTGCTCCTGGCCGATGGTGCCGCGCTTGATTTTGCTCCCGTCTACCGCATTGCGGGCAATTTTCTCCTGTGTTACCGCCTCATCGGCAATATCATCCGTATATACAACCGGATTGTTGGGAGACGCTTGCTTGCGCTGCTGCAGCATCGGCTGCACATGAAGAGGCTTAAATACGGATGATGACTTCACCGAAGGCTCTTGATGACTTGGCTCGTTTTTGGATTCGTTTTTGGATTCGTTTTTGGGCTCGCTTTTGGGCTCGCTTTTGGGCTCGCTTTTAGATTCACCCCTGGATTCGATTTTGGCATCGTTTTTGACGTTGACCCTGGAATCGCTTCTGGAAGCACCCGCGGAAGATCTGTCCCCTTGAAGAGTATCGCTATCCAAGAACTTCAGTTCATCTTCTTCTTCATCTTGCAGCGCCACCTGACTTATACTTACATCCCCTGGTTCCCGATGACTCCGTTTGACGACTTTATCCTTCGTCTGTTCCTCATCAAGCCATTTCAGTTCGTTAAAACTGCCGCTCCGCCTGCCGCCTAGCGGGGTGATTTTGGCGGCGTTACGGCCGCTGCGCTTCTTCATTTTGCACTTCCTCCCCGTGATGGTTCACCTGTGAATTGCATTAACAATAGACTTTGGCAACCATAAAGTAGTCTTTTGTAACATATGCATTCACCCAGGAGGAAGTCATTAACCCATACAAAAATAGGCGCAAACCCAGTCACTTCCAGGCTTCCTGTAGGCCGTCGGGCTTAGCCCCCGTCAACCATTGCAATCAATTCCTCCATCTGCATACCGCGGGAGCCCTTCAGAAAGACTACATCACCCGGTACAGCAATGAGTCCTATGGCCCTGGCCAATTCCGATTTTCGTTCAAACGCTTCGACACTGCCGGGAGGGAATGTCCCGGAGGCGGCATGTGCTATTTCCGCGGAAAGCTTGCCGAGCGTCAAAACGCAGTCTACTTTGTGCGGATCCAGCAGCTCACCGATTTCCCGGTGAAAATCAATCTCTTGCTCCCCTAAATCCAGCATATCGCCAAGCACCAAAATCTTGCGTCTATACCCTTCCAGCTCATGAAGGTAAGACAAAGCAGCCTTTACCGAGGTCGGACTTGCATTGAATGAATCGTTAATCCAGGTAAAACCCGTTCCCCCTCGGATCACTTCCATTCTCATTCCAGATAAAACCGCATCCCGCAAGCCTCTTTCCGTCCTTTCGGCCGGAACGCCGAAATAATCGGCAACAGCCAATGCAGCTAGCGCATTGGTCACATAGTGCCTTCCGGGTAATCCGATGGTGTATTGTATTTCGGGCCGGGGATGGCAGGTAAAATGCGTCCCCCGGAAGCTCAGGGCTACGGATAGCGGGTAATAATCATTATGCGAACCGGTACCGAATCGAACCGTCCGGACCTCCTTGCCCGATAATTGCCGCTCTGCCGCTGCCCCAAGCATAGGATCATCCCCGTTATAAACAAGAACGCCCGGCCCCTCCATTCCGTTGCAGATTTCCAGCTTGGCCTGAACGATAGCTTCCCTGGAGCCGAGCTCCGCCAAATGTGACTCGCCGATCAGCGTTATGATCGAAGCTTCCGGTCGGCCTAACCGCGATAATTGATCAATCTCTCCGAGGCCGCTCATCCCCATTTCCAGAACGGCAATCTCCGTATCTTCCTTCAGCTGCAGGAGGGTAAGCGGAACGCCGAAATGATTATTTTTATTGCCGTCAGAATACTCGACCTTGAAAGCCGTTGCCAGCAGCGAAGCAACCCAATCCTTCGTCGTTGTTTTGCCGTTGCTGCCTGTAATGCCCACCGTCCTTACTTTAAGCTGACGGCGGTACTCACCCGCCAGCCGGTGCAAGGCAGTTAACGAGTTATCGACAAAGATGACAGGGAAGCGATCTGGTGGAGACGGGTGATCCGCTTGCCATAGACATGCCGCGGCCCCCCTGCTTATCGCTTCATGAATGTAGTGATGGCCGTCCTTCTCTCTGACGATAGGAATGAACAAGCTGCCCGGCTTCAAAGTTCGCGAATCAATAGACACTCCGGTAATCGCAGTATTCCGGTAATGCTCCGATAACCCCGAACCTTGAACCATCCGTTCTATTTCATCACAGTACCGCTGAATCAATGGCCCTCCCCCTTTTCCATGCCTCTGCTCCTTCTTTCGCTTAAGGCTTCCAGCACGGCTTTACGGTCATCAAAGGGCTGTGTCTCGCCCCCAATAACCTGATATTGTTCGTGTCCTTTGCCCGCAAGGACAACAACATCGCCGTGAGCTGCCCATTGAATGGCCTGGCTAATGCCGTCTTTTCTATCCGCGATCATTTCGTATCGCTCTTCGGCATACCCCGCTTGCTGCAATCCCTTGCGAATGTCCAGCATAATCGTATCCGGATTCTCGTATCTCGGATTATCCGAGGTCAAGATGATCTTATCCGAGTACCGGGCGGCAATAGCTCCCATAACAGGGCGCTTGGCCCGGTCCCTGTCTCCCCCGCACCCGAAGACAGTAATGAGCCTACCGCGGGCAAACTCTTTAATCGCTTTCAACGCTTCCTCCAGCCCATCCGGCGTATGCGCGTAGTCCACGAATACGGAGAATGGCTGGCCGGCATCAACGGACTCCAACCTTCCTTTGACAGGCTTCATGGTTTTTATCCCTTCGGCCAGCGAGGATAGAGGTATTCCTTCTATTAATAGAGCGGAGAATGCAGCCAGCATATTGTATACATTAAACAGACCGACCAACGGCAGCCGAACCTGGGCATGGCTCCCTCGGAAGGAAACGGTGCATTCGGTCCCGCCGGCAGTTAATCGGATATCGCTCGCCTTCACATCCGCTTCCTCTCTGATACCGTAAGTGATAATCTGCGCAGCCGTCTGCCTGCGAAAATAATCGGATGCTTCATCATCCGCGTTCAGAACCGCAAACGAAGAGTCAGGCCCTGCCGCATTACCCAGTCTCGCAAAGAAGCGTCCCTTAGCTTCCCTATAGGCTTCCATCGTGAGATGGTAATCCAGATGATCCTGCGTCAGATTCGTAAATATGGCCGTACGGAACCGGGTCCCTATGACTCTTCCCATATCCAGTCCCTGGGAGCTCACCTCCATAACACAGAAATCCGCCTGTGCGTCGGCCATTCTTCGAAGGTTGCGCTGCAAATCAGGCGGCTCCTGCGTATTCGTCCCGAATGTCGCCACTTCATCACCGATTCGGGTAACTATACTGCCCATCATGCCGGTATTCAAGCCCTGATCACGAAGGAGATGGTCGATAATATAGCTCGTGGTTGTCTTTCCGTTGGTTCCGGTAATACCGATCACTTTCAATTCATTGCTCGGATAACCGTAAAAGGATGCCGATAGCACAGCCAAGGCATATCTCGCATTCTTAACATACACGCGCGGTATAGTGTCGTCGGCCTCGACTTCCCGCTCCACTACAAATGCAGCCGCTCCTTGGGCAGCTGCGGCGGAGGCATAATGATGACGATCCTCCAAGAAGCCGTCGATGCCGGGAACACAGACAAAAAGATCCCCGGGACGAATCTTTCTGGAGTCCATCTGAATACCGGAAATTTTCACCGTATGATCTCCTTCGATATGCAGCACATCGAATAAATGGGCCGCTAACTCCTGCAGCTGCATGTCCTAATCCCTCCTACTGGTCGAATAACTCATTGTATTACCATCTTAATCCATTTATTTGCGAACATGCCGAAAATGACGTACCTGTCAGTCATTCATCAGAATGACCGGTTCGCATACTAAAGAGCACCCGATGAGCCATCGGGTGCTAGAGCAATACATCCAAATCCCGGATATACCTTTCGAAGTGCCTTCCAGAGGGAAGAGGCGGGTCCAACCGGTTTAGCGGCTGATTTAGACGAAGCGACCTCACAACCGGATAAGGGGTCAGGAGCAGCAGCCGAAGAAGGAGCCTCTCCTCCTTCGATATCGTTCGCTTGCTGTCGTAATACTCAATCCAGCGAAGCATGCTCCTCGCCTGCCAAGGAAAATTCCGGTGTAGCACATGGGATAAGTCCTGCATACGTAGATGCAGCGATGTGTTTTCAAAATCTATCATTTGAAGCCGGCCTGAGCTATTTATTATCAGATTGGGATAATTGTAGTCTCCATGGACAAAAGTGCGCTGCGCTTGCTCCTGTTCTATTGCTCTTACAATTCCCGGCTGCCTTAAATCGGACATGACAATATCGCACAGTGCAATATAGGGTTCCATTCCCTTGTACGACTGAAGCAGTTGAATATATTCGGCTAACTGCTCCGTCTGCTTGCCGTATCGAATTCTTGATTCTGGCGCTATCCCCTCGGAAAACGCTGCAGCATGCCTGTGGAACTTTGCCAAAGTGCGAACCGTCTTTTTAAAATCTGATCTCGAGGTCATATCAGGATGCTTACCAATAACCCAATTCGTCAATGTGTAGTGGCCCGATTCCCAAGTATGCCAACAAGCCTGATCTAGCGCCGGGAGCACTCTGGGACTTTTGTCAAAGCCGGCTGACTCCAAATATTGGAGGACATGAGTGATAAAACGTATTTCATCCTCTGGAACCTTATAGCCTTTTAAGCACAGATAGCCATGGGATACTGTTTTTAACTGGTATACGTCGCGGACTTTTTTTACTCCGGTAATTTGAATGCCATACCTTGCCTCAAGCTCCGGCCACAGTGACATCACAGCTCCGTCCCTTCACCCGTTTTTTACCGCCACCCACTCATCTATCCATCGAATCGCGTTCAACCGTTCCTTCCAGGTTTCCTTCAGAATAGTAAACGTTGGAGAATAGCGTCCGCCCGCAATACTTGGGGTAACGTACAACGCTTCACGCGGTATCCGATATAATGCACTAATCAGTATCCGTTCCAGCGGCTGGAGCGGCTTGATAAATTCATAACCACGCAGAACGGCATCCATCATTGGGATTTGATAATTCGTCGTGTTGAGCAGCAGCTTGACTAATTCCTCGTAAGTAGATCCCCAACCCGACCGGTCCCAATCAACCAAATACAACCCATGAGGACATATGACCACGTTGGGTGTCGTCACATCGCCATGGATGATGGAGGGAGCCTGCCGCTCCTCGCGCCACAACGGCTTCATATCATGATCACGAATCCGGGCCCACGCTTCTTCGGTCAATTCCTGGCAATGCCCGCCATGCCTCCGAAACCATCTCCCGATGGAATCGCGCCTCAGCTTGACACGTTCGAGCTGTTGATTAAATAAATCATAATGAAGCTTTAGCAGCTTGATCCGGGCACGCGTACTGTTGATTCCGATATCTCCGTCAGGGAGCCCTTTCGTAATCGCATGCAGATGGGCTACGGATTTTCCCAGCTCCTCGTAATCCTGTTCGATGACGAGCTCTCTGCCTTCCACCCACTCCGTCACATAATACCGCTTGCCCTTGTATACCTTCCAGATGGCCCCTCTTTTGGTCAATCGCCATTTAGGCATCTGCGGATAGTTCAGAGCTATCAAATGCCCGATGCTTTTCGTAAGCTGTCTCAAATGTCTTTCGGGGGCTATCAAGGGATTGACATATGGCTTGATCAAATAGTCTCCCTGTTCTGTTACCGCCCGGAAGGCGACGTTTTTTCTATAAACCGAATCATATGATTCCAATCTTTGTATCTGCAGGTCATAGCTGCGTGCCAGCCTTCGGAATGTCTTGCCAATTCGTATGTCCATGCTCCCATGTTCACTCCCAATCTATACAGGCGATGATACGTTATTGTATTCCTACTGAGCCGGTCAGCAACGGGCAGCCGACTAGTAGGGCTAGTAATTCATCATGGAAAAGCCGCATACCGTTTCCTGACTACCATTCTCGAGTTCTTAGTTCAGATGATTCGGGCTGAAGCCCCCAATAACCGCAAGGAAATACGGTTGGATGTCTTTTCTTAAGGATCACTCTATTCCGCCATAGAAAAAAAGAGTTTGCAAGGCCGCAGCCCTGCAAACTCTATGAAAAGCAATACTACTGGTAAAAAAAAGCCGTCCCCATCAAAGCAGATACAGACAATACGACAAGCGGATGAAGCTTATATTTGACAATGCCTATCACCGCCAAGGCAAAAATAAGGAGTTGGGCAAGCGTATGTCCGTTCATTCCGAGCATCGTTTGGCCATTAACTCCAACACGATAAGCAGCAAAGACCACCATCGCCGCTACCATCGGTTTGAGGCCGTAAAATATCATCTGCATGAAGCTGCTGCTCCCCTTCTTATAAAAGAACAGCGCCAAAGCTATAATAATGATAAAAGAAGGGAGAATCATACCCAATACTGATGTTGCCGCCCCTGGAAGTCCCGCGGTATTATAACCGATAAGCACCGCGCTGTTCGTAGCTATCGGACCGGGTGACATGCCTGCCAGCGAAACCGCATCGGCGAACCGTTCCGGCGTCATCCACTGATGGCTCACTACTACCTCGTGCTCAATGACCGAGAGAATTGCGTACCCGCCGCCAAAGGAGACGAGACCTATTTTGAAAAAAGTTAAAAATAACGCCAGAAGCATACTAACGCCTCCCCCCTGCCAGCAGCCCGATCAAATCCCGTCTCCCCAAATATATTGACCTGAGGCTGGCGCCGAAGCGGGTATGTCCTGCTGTTGTTTTTTATCTTCTGCTGCGAACGTTCCAAGCTTTTCTTTCCACTTGTACACTATGATACCTGCCAAGGTGCCCAGGAGCAGCAATATCGCCGGATGCAATCCCGAAAACCATAAGGCTGCCAGAGCGGCCAAAATAATAACTAGCGTCGCTTTATCGTGAACGGCGGATTTCCACATCCTCCATCCCGCGACAGCTATAAACGCAACGACCGCAGCATGAATTCCTTCGAACGCGGCAGTCACCTTCCCTGAATCCTGTACCGCAGAATAGCCTATGGTTAACAGGAGCATAATAGCAAATGTAGGCAGCGAGATTCCTATAACCGCTGCGATGGCACCCTGAAGTCCACCCAATCGGTATCCGATCAGCGTAGCCGCATTGACGCCAATTCCTCCCGGTGCAGAGCCTGCAATCGATAAAGCATCGCTAATTTCGTCTTCATCCATCCATTGGCGCTGCTCGACTATTTCTTTTTCTATAGCCGGAATCATAGCGTAGCCGCCGCCGAAGGTAATCGGGCTGATTTTACAGAAAGACCAGAACAATCCCCACAGTAAAGACGCCTTCTTTGTTTCTCTCTTTAACATGATGCAGCATCCCCCTGTCCGAACCTTGATGTGACCATTATAAACTACTTTTTATCTTTTTGGAATAAACCTTTGTATAAAAGTTTTTTATTTTTGTAGAAATGTTCGTTTATACCAAAAAAAGAGGCGAATATGCCCCTTAGTTCAGCGGAATACTATGAATTCCCTTCCGACTTTAATTCATTTTAGTTTTTTTAGAAGCAGATTGATACCAATCCATCCACCTGCGGGCTGTATGCTCCCAAGTAAACCGATCATGGACTCTGGCTATGCTGGCTTCGCCCATCCGTCTAAGCCGTTCCTGGTCCGTCAACAGCGCGCTTATCCATAAAGGGAGCTCCTTCCCAAGCAGCGGGATATCGATCAAATAACCTGTTGATCCATGCTCTATGATTTCCTTCATCCCTCCGGATCTCGTGGCGACCACCGGAACTCCGCACGCCATCGCCTCCACGTTGACAAGCCCGAACGCCTCCGTCTCGTTGGATGGAACCGCTAATATATCCGCCAGCCGGTACCAGCTGGATATCTCATCATGCGGAACAAAAGGAATAAATCGGACATGCTGCCGCAGCCCATCCGCCTGGCGATATAATTCCTGTACGTACGGCGTGACCTTATTCGACCCGTAGTGGGCACTGCCAATGATCAGCAGGACCGCTTCTGGCACCTGCCTGACGATTTGCGGCATAGCCTGAAGAAGGTGATGGACTCCTTTCATCTCAATCAGTCTGCCGACATACATAATAATCTTTTTACCGGTCAATCCCATTCTCTCCAGCATGCGCTCCCGTTCTCTCTCTCCCTCTTCCGACCAGCGGGTAACAAAATGATCCGTATCCACCCCCAGGTGATTCACAAGAACTTTGCGGTGCAGCTTGGGGAATGAGCGAATAAGCTGTTCCTTAAGAAACTCGCTGTTAACGATGATCCGGTTAGCCGCAGCCAGACAAGCCCGAAGCTCGACGTACCCGATATGCGGCTTGGAAACGAAGGTAAGCGAGTGAAGCACGAGCCATAGCCTGGCACGGGGAAATCGTCTGCGCAAATAGCGGATGTACCTGGGCCTGTTCTCAATCTGGATGACATGAGGTCGATAAGCAGCAAGCTTACGGCCTACGTTCCGAATATAGGCACGGGGAGAGGGAGCCCCAACCCTTACATACTTTACACCGTCTATGATTTCCTTTAGCGGTCTGCCTTTTGCTGCTTTACCGAATATCAGCGGTCTTGCCTCCTGCTTCAGCCGACGGGCCACCTGTTCGATCACAAGTTCCACCGAGCTGCTTTCCGCCGAGGGGATTACGAAGGAACCGGGAGATACGATAGCGATGACGGGACGATCCATGCCGCCGCCTCCTCTGCTAATAACTACTTATCCTGCAATGTATTCAACCGCAGAAGTATGCGGAACGCCCGGCATCCGCAACTTTGTATAATAGGGCAGGGAAAAGCGCAAGGGACATGCGCCCCAAGGTTCAATCAATGCCCACCGCACCTGTCCACACTGAACCGAACATTGCGGCATATGCTGTACCATATCTCTATCGGTAGTGCCAGTTTGTGTGAAAAAGGAGTGAGCCTCATGCTGCCATCCTATATAGGCATCCTCATCAATGATAAATTGTACCGCCGTCTATCAAGCGGGGATACAAGATATGAAGCAGTGCATTTTTATGTGGAAGCGGGCATGCAATATGGTTTAATCCCCTGTTTTTTCCGCATTCAGGATGTCCGCATAGGGAATCCCTCCGTCAAAGCCTTCGTTATGGAAAACGACCAGTTTATCCGTAAAGCGGTACCAATGCCCCTGGTGATCCATAACCGGGCTATTTATCCCGGCCAACGCGAGCAGGACGAACTGCACTCCTGGGTGTGCAGCGGGACCCAGTTATTCAATCAATGGAACCGGTACGGCAAGCTGGAAACGCATCAGATTCTTATGAACGATGTTTCTTTGCGGCCCCATTTGCCTGGTACCTTCGAGGCAACAGAGTCCAATCTGCATACCATGATGAAGCTGTATGATAAAATGATCATTAAGCCCGACCGAAGCAGCGTCGGACGCGGTGTCATGCTACTGCAGCGTTCGGGTGACCGCTGGAGGCTTACTTATCCTGCCTACATCAGCACTCGCAATAAAAAGTGGCTGAATCTCGAATTCAAGGGGAGACGAATTCCTTCCCTTCTAAAGCAAAGATTCCGCAAGACCCAATATATCGTGCAGCAGCATTTGCCGCTGGCTACTTATCAGGGCAGGCCTTTCGACATGAGAGTGTCCGTTCAACGCGATGGAACCGGTGATTGGCAGGTAACCGGGCTCGTCGTCAAGGTTGCCGCCCCTAACCGGTTCCTGACCAATGTCGCTCAAGGCGGGTCCGTTCACCGGCTCGAGTCCATACTTGCTGAAGAATATCCTCATCTACAGCAAGAGTGTGTTATCGAATCCATCCGCAGCTTCTCCCTTCGGGTAGCAAGACAGTTAGGCCAAAGCCTTCCTCATATGGCCGACCTCGGGCTGGATATCGGAATGACGACGGACGGCTTCCCTTTGTTTATCGAATGTAACGGCAAGGATCAGCGGTACAGTCTTCGGGAAGCCGGAATGTACGAGGAGTGGAAGGCATCCTTCTATAATCCGATTGCCTACTCCAAATATTTGCTGGATCATTATGCGCCAAAAATAGAAAGCGGCCCTTAATCAGGGCCGTGAGTTTGTCGAGAAACCTATAGAGCTTGAACTATTGCCATCATACTCCGGTGGGGTATGCCCCTCCAGCCAGGCTTCCGAAGCAGGCTTTGCTACGCAAAGCCCCCTAGCTATTGAAACCCGTGAATGGGATTAGATTTAGTGGTATTTTCACGGGCTTCAAAGGCGGACGTAAACTCCTCCGAGGCATACCCCGCCTCCACATATAGCATATTTCGCGCAAAACAGGGTTTCTCACCATCCTGGAGGCCCTTAATCGGGGCCGTTTACCATTCGGGACTATTTTCGTGACGCACAAGATTACATAGCTTCATTAAGCGAGTTACTTCATGACCGGATCTGGACGATAGGCAATGCAATCCACGATATGGTCATTCACCATGCCTGTTGCCTGCATAAATGCATAGCATATCGTCGTTCCGACAAATTTGAAGCCCCGCTTGCGCAAATCCTTACTCATGGCATCTGATTGAGGCGTGCTGGCAGGAACCTCGCGGAGAGAAGACCAGTGATTCCGGATCGGACTGCCGCCTACAAACTGCCAAATATAGGCGTCGAAGCTTCCGAACTGCTCGCGCACCTTCAGGAAAGCTTGTGCGTTCGTGACAGCAGCCTGTACCTTCAGCCGGTTGCGGATAATTCCTTCGTTGGATAATAGCTCGGCCAGCTTAGCTTCATCATACTGAGCCACAAGCTCGGGATCGAAACCGTCAAAGGCAACCCGGTAATGCTCCCGCTTCTTGAGCACGGTATACCAGCTTAACCCCGCCTGCGCTCCTTCCAGAATCAGCATCTCGAACAGCTTGCGATCATCATGAACAGGAACGCCCCATTCATAATCATGGTAATCCTTGTACAACGGGTCCTCATTGACCCAACCGCAACGCGTAATTTCCTCCATGTCACCCTCCAGCTCATATGATAGCTTAATCATATCACAAAAAACCGCACATGTGTTCTGTTAATATCGAAAAAGGCGGCTGCACTCGTCAGCCGCCCTGTCTTTATTCTTTGGGTCCCTGTCCGTTGGAAGCTCCGCGCTTGGTGGCGACAACCTCCCATACAACCGGATCGGAACGGTTGCCGGCCAGGTCAGTGCTTTCAACAATGATTCGGTTTCTTCCTTGCTTAAGCGGCACAACGACGGAGTAGCTCAAATCTGCGTTTACTTGTGCGGCTATACCGTTTGCCGTCACGCTCCCCGGCTCGCTGATTTTCCCTGTCAGCGTGTAATTTCCTGCCTCGAGCTGATCATCCTTCCCGTTACCCGGACCGCCATGAGGATTACTAATGATGACGACAGGCTTCACAGTATCGTACGTAATGATGAGCGTTATAGGTTCCGCTTTATTGCCTAATGCATCGACAGCCGTAACCATAAATTCGTTTGGCCCTTTGACCAGATTGACCTGCTGCGTGAAACCAAGCCGTGCATCGACTGCGGTCTCCTTGCCGTTAATATACACTTTCCCCGGCTCGCTGATCGTTCCGGAGATCGTATACACCGCAGCGGTAACGGACCCGTTGTGCTGATTCAAGCTTATGACCGGCGCTACCGAATCGACAAACAAGGTAAGAAGCACCGGCTCGGCCTGGACGCCCGCCGCGTCTGCTGCCTCTATCCTGACTGTATTGCCGCCATGGTTCAGATTCAGCGTACTGGAGAACTTCAAATCCGCGCTAACCTGCACCGCATTTCCGTTCACCTTGACGGTCGCCATACGGTTAATGCTGCCTGTAATGGTATAAGAGGACTGCGTAAGCGAGCCGCTCTGTTGGTCCACATGCAGGACAAGAGGACCGACTGGCGTGACCGATACCGCCGCGGAATAATCTCCTTCAATCGTATGATTCACTGCTGCTACAGCGTAAGTATACGTTTTGTCATAGGCTAATCCTTGATCTGTGTAGCTTAAGTCGGTTTGTGTCGAAGCCAGCCAGCGGAACCGTCCATCTCCTTCACTTCGGTACAGATTATAGGAAGTCGCTCCCGGCAAGGCCGACCAGCTGATTTGGGCTGAATTGCCGTATACCGCGGTCGTTACCCCAGCCGGTGCTCCCATGGACGGAACCCCGATACGAACATTATCGATATATTCATTTACTTTATCTTTGGCGGAGGACAAGAAATCAATGGCGCTTAGCTTTGCAGCGTCAGGCCATCCTTTATCCTTATGGAATGGAATGGTGCCTGCTGAAGTTCCATTTATGAACACATCCGCCATTTGCATCCGGATATCCGCTACCACCTTCACATGATACCAGGTGTTAGGCTTAAATTCATTGTTGGCCGGCAACGGCACCGCCTTGCCGTTGCTTATATCGTTGTTCCGGTAATAGAAGCAGTAGGCCGTCGGGCATCCGGCTCCGTAGCCGGAGAAAATCTCGACGTACTGCTTGCCGAATGCGGTATCCAGCAGTCTCAGTACTCTCGGGTAGTCTGCGCCGGCCGTTTGCATGACATCCACTTCGGCAATGACGGTTCCCGTCTGCGCCGGAAACGCTTTGGACGCCCTGGTCTGGCTTGTGCTGTCGTCGTACAAGTTCAGCAGCTTTTGGGAGGTATTCCCTCCCGGAGATGCCGGGACTTCATCCACCAGGATATGATTCTGATCGATTCCCGGAATCGGTCGGCTGTCGTAGCCTGCCGGCTGCTCTCCTGCATTCATGCCTTCAAAATCATCATGAATAAGGACCACCTCAGCCGGCGTACCGAGCAGCGCTCCGTTGCGTTCCTCAGAATATTCCAGACTTTCTCCGGAACCATTCACCGCTTTAATGACGTAGAAATAGTTCACCCCCGGCTCGACCTGCTCATCCAGGTATTCAAGTGACGAGACAGTTGCTATCGTCGTGTAAGGACCTCCCGGCGTCAAGCTGCGTTTCACCTGATAACCGGTCGCCCGTTCGGCCGCCGACCAGGATACCAGCAGATCCGACGTGCCGCGGGATACCGTGACCCCTGTCGGACGGTAAGGGACTGGAGCAATCGGTTCCAATTGGACCTGCGAAAAGAGCGATTTGTTATAGTTTTCGATCAGGTTATTTTCTTTGGCCGCGTCGGCCATCAAGCCAATGTACACTTCATTCGCGTCCAGCGGCATCGATCGGATGGTCATCCAATTCGTTCCTTCTTGCGAAATATAGCCTGTGACCGTGCCGCCGAACTTGACAATCTTCACATAATACGGAGGATTGATCGAAGGCAAAGGCGGGGTTTCCGCTACGGAAGCTCCCTCGGTATCTCTGCTGTAAAACTCCGCTACGTGTCCATCCCCTCGAACCGCCAAGCCCATAAGTGCCATACGGGATCCCGGTATCAGCTTTTCACGGATCATGACGCCGGCTTTTGCCAACGGGGTGGTATGGGTAATTTTATCGATACGAGCTACCAATTGCCCGTCGCCGACGAGCTTTTGATAGGCGTACTGGAAGGATTCCGGATTTACCGAGATATTCCCGGAGCTCTTGACCGTGAAGACACCGTCATTCAGATTTGAGTGCCCGGGCAGCCCTGGAGTTCCGATATCTACAGCAGTCCATGGCGCAATATCACCAGACTGATTAATATGGACAGGAACTGCATCGGAATCAGTCGAGGTTCCCGAATTATCTATCGCTTTGGCCACAAGAAAATACGTTCCTTCCGGTACATCCGGCCAAATGAACTGATACGGAGCCGTATCATCCTCTCCCAGCTTCACATTATTGCGATAAAACTCCACTTTGCTAATCGTGCCATCAGGATCCGACGCTTCCGCGTTGATGGTGATCGTTGCGCCCTTGTCTGTAATCGTATTGACCGATGGGTTTGTAATCTGAACAACCGGGTTGAGGGAGCCGCTGCCGGCGATCGAATTCAAATAATTTTCCAAATTCGTGTATCCGTCGCCATTCATTTGGCCGTTGCGGTCCTACGGATCGTTCGGATTAAGCCCGTGAGCCAGCTCCCACTCGTCCGGCATCCCGTCATGATCCGAGTCTTCAGGAGCAGGAGCACTGTTCAAGACAGGCCATCCTCCGACCTCGGCCGGCGAGTTGATTTGTCTGCCTGTACGGTTAATAACGTCATGGATGATCCGGGCGTCGACGGAATCGCGTTTAGGCAGAATAGCCCCGGCTTGCTCGAGCACCAGCTTATACGCTTCCTCCGGCGTATGGGTCGTTACCGGATAAGCCGGAACCGGCGAATACAGTCTTGTATTGGTAGGAGTAAACTCCTGAACCCCCAGCCAGTTATCCGCCGTTACTTCCGGCGATCCGTCGATATAGTTGCCGTCAATGTACCATTGCCCGTTCAAGCCGAGCTCATCGAGCACCAGGTCTCTTTTGGTAAGAAGCGTATCCGGTCCGTATTTATTATAGTTGTTGATCATGTTCACATTCGCGCTGCCGCCGCCGTATGCCGTCTTATAGTTCCAGTTGTAGACGACGTTGTTACGGTAATCGAGACTTCGCTTGTCTTCTTCCGTTCTGCCTTTAAAACGGGGGTTGCGGCTGCTGTTATGCACCAGCAAATTGTGATGATAGGACGTGTTGCCGGCGCCCCACAAGCCGCCGAAGCCGTGGCGTCCTTTTTCATGCTTGGACATATGCAAGGCTTCCCCGATAATGGACCACTGCACCGTCAGGTTATCCGTGGTCTGAGGTGACAGCACCTCATCAATCGCCCATTCGAAGGAACAGTGGTCGATAATAATGTTCTTGCGACCGTCAATCGACATCGAATCGCCTTCCGCCGGAGACTCGTCTCCCATCCGGAAACGCAAATACCTCATAATGATATTGTCTGCCTTCACGTAGACAGAATAATTATTAATGCTGATCCCGTCGCCGGGGGCCGTCTGTCCGGCTATCGTCAGATTCGAGCCCGTGATTGTAAGCGACGACTGGAGCTGAATGTTGCCGGACACGCGGAACACGATGGTCCGGTTGCTCTGACTTACCGCATCGCGCAACGAGCCGGGACCGGAATCATTCAGGTTCGTGACCTCATACACCGTTCCCCCGCGACCGCCTGTAGTATACATCCCCCCGCCTTCCGCACCGGGGAATGCCGGTATGCCTTGGCTTGCCTCCGGCGGATCAGCAGCATAAGCCGGGAAGGATGAAGCCAGTATTGCAGCAAACAGCAAGGACGAGCAAAGCAGCTTTCTCACGTTCAATAAAGTTACCTCCCTACGGAAAATAGTCGTGGCTTCGAACGAATAGCCATTATGATAACGCTTACAATATTGGCCTCCTTTCATCTCGCTCATTGTTCCGCTGCAGCCGCAGTGAGCCGCTTTCCTGAATAATCAGGATAGGCTGCACCTACAGATTAACCACATTTTTCCTATGAACCTATAGGGCTTTTTTTTCATTGAATAGGGGAAATACACTATTGTACAGCCGGAGTTACTGAGGGGGCGTCTCTCTTTCCTTCGTATAAGCGGCAGGAGATGTTCCGGTTTCCCGTTTGAACACCCGGTGAAAATAAGACGGATCACAGTAGCCCAAATAGTCCGAAATATCGCCGATAGTGCGCTGCGAGTGGGTCAGCAGGTAAATCGCGGTTTTCATCCGCAGGCCATGAACGTATTCGCCGATGGTCTGGCCGGTGACTCCGCTGAACAGCGCGGCGGCGTAATTGGGGCTCTTGTCGATGACCTCCCCCAAATCTTCCTTCGTCACCTTCTCCCGGTAATGGTTCTGAATATATGACTTCATCCGCTCGACATGCTGTTCTTTGGCCGACGACGGCTTTCCCTCATCCAACTCCCGGTTCCAGTGGGTCAAAATTTCCAGAGCCAGCGACTGGCACATCGCCTCACGGTAAGGAAGCCGTTCCTTCCACTCCTCGTTCATCATCCGGAATCGCTGGTACAGCAGCTCATATTTCCCGGTCTTCCATTTGCAAAATTCATTGGCCGTTAGCAGCGGCAGCAAGGGGGACGAGCCGTCCTTCAGGAACGATACGACGTACTTCTCGTGGGTTACTGTAGGGATGCTTTTTCCATAAAAAGGAACCCCGCTCGGGATTAGCAGCAAATCCCCCTTTTCCAGCATCACCTTCTCGTGGTTAACCCAATACAGGCATTTGCCGTAGCTTACGAGAACCAGGACATCATATGGAGTTCCCTCCTCATGCTCCTCAAACCAATGGACCCCTGTATCCTGACGAACCGTTTGGATGTAAATCATACGACGACTCCTTTCCCCTCATAGGCTGCATGGCTGTTTATTATGCAAAACTCACTCCAATATTATCATACTATTATACATTTAGCGTACTATGTTTCATAGTATTATTCGACAAATTTCCCTACAATGAGGTTCAACAGCATCAATACAGAGGAGTGGAACAAACGATGACACGCAAAACAAAAATATTATGCACGATGGGACCTGCCTGTGACTCCGTAGAAACGCTGAAGGAATTGATCCGATCCGGGATGAACGGCGCCCGTATTAATATGGCTCATGGAGAGCTGTCCGATCATGCCGGAAGAATCGCAAGAGTTCGCCAGGCGGCTGAAGAGCTGGGGGCGACGGTCTCCATTCTTATCGATATTAAAGGACCCGAAATTCGTACCGGCCTGTTGGAGGAGCCCTCTTACGAGCTGCGTACAGACGATACGATCACATTGACGACCGAACAAGTCAAAGGAACGGCCAAACGCATTTCCGTGTCCTACCCGCAGCTGACGCAGGATGTGACGGTAGGCTCGCGCATCTTGATCGATGACGGCTTGATCGAGCTGAAGGTTGAGTCGATCCAAGGCACGGAGATTGAATGCCGTATTTTGAACGGCGGTGTAGTCAAGTCGCGCAAGGGCGTCAACTTGCCGGGTGTGCGTACCTCGCTGCCAGGCGTAACGGAAAGAGACGTCCAGCACATTCAATTCGCAGTCGAGCAGAATGTCGACTTTATCGCCGCTTCCTTCGTCCGCAAAGCAAGCGACATTATGGAAATCCGGCGTATTCTTGAGGAAAAGAAGGCTACCCACATTCAAATCATTTCAAAAATCGAAAATGAGGAAGGCGTCATCAATCTGGACGAAATTCTGGAAGCATCCGACGGGCTTATGGTCGCTCGGGGTGACCTCGGGGTAGAAATTCCAGTCGAAGACGTGCCGATCATTCAAAAGCAAATGATTCAAAAAAGCAACGCGGTCGGCAAAACGGTTATTACCGCAACACATATGCTCGATTCGATGCAATCGAACCCTCGTCCTACGCGCGCTGAAGCAAGCGACGTAGCCAACGCCGTATATGATGGAACCGACGTCTTGATGCTGTCCGGTGAAACCGCCGCAGGCAAGTACCCGGTCGAATCCGTACGCACCATGGCTGCTATCGCCGCGAATATCGAGGAAGTGCTGCCTTATGAGGAAATGCTGGGCAGCAAGTCGGAGCTCCGCAAAACGAATATTACGGAAGTCATCAGCCGGGCTGCCGTAGGCTCGTCGCTCGACTTGAACGCCAAAGCCATCCTTACCCCGACAGAAAGCGGCTTTAGCGCAAGAATGGTATCCAAGTACCGTCCTAAATCGCCTATTATCGCCGTAACGGCGAATGACTGGGTGCAGCGCAGACTTACGCTGTGCTGGGGAGTAACTCCGGTTCTGGGACCTAAAGTGGAATCGACCGACGCCATGTTCGAATCGGCACTGCAGGCCGGCTTACAGACTGGTCTCATTGAATCCGGCGACCTTGTTGTCGTATCCGCGGGAGTGCCTGTAGGGCAATCTGGCTCCACCAATTTGATTAAAATTCAGCACGTTTAAAAGCAAACAAGCAGCGGAACCTGTGATCAGGCTCTGCTGCTTGTTTGCATTTTAGGATGATAAGGCCGCTTAAAGTGCTTTGTAGTATGCCGCTTCCTTCCAGTATCCCTTTGGCCGCTAGGGTAGAAACTGCCTTCGATGCCCAATTGGAAGCGGGGAAGACGTGATCAGGTTATTCCTGCTGGCTTCTGCCTCGCAGCCCCACTTACTTGAGCAGCTATAATTCAAGAGGATCGTCCATCCTTAGGAGCCAGGCTTGAAGCTCCGCGTTCAACTGCTGTGCCACAGGGTGCTGGGATGCTTTTTGCAATGGCAGCGGGTTCAGCTGATAAGGGTCCTCCTTCAGATCATACAGCAGCCTCAAGCAAAAATTCGGATCTACCGCGGAGTACCCCCGATGCACGACATATGTGTATTGCAGGGTCCGTACCGCTCTCCACCCGTATCGTTTATTATCCAGCCCCTGGGCGGCGAATTGCTCCATCACATCTTTGCGGCCTGGAAAGGCACACAGGAAAGCGGGATTGTTCGAAGCGGGCTCCAGTCCAAGCACGGCGCGAGAATAGTCACTACCTTCTACCGTTGTTGGAACCTCCAGTCCCGCAAGCCCCAGCAGCGTCGGCATAATATCTACGCTATTGAACAGCAAATCCGTTCTTCCTGCTTGTATCTTCTCCGGCCATTTCATAAGGCAAGGAATGCCGATCGATTCCTCATGCCACGAATGCTTGGCCATTAATCCGTGTGCTCCCATCAGCTCGCCGTGATCCGAAGACAGCACGATCAATGTATTTTGCTCCAGACCAAGCTCCTTTAACTCGCGCACGATCCTTCCGAACTGTTCGTCGATTCCCGTAACGGCCGCACAATAATCCCTCATATACCGCTCCAGATTGTCCATCCCGTCCTCGATGGGTTCACCTGTATGGGCGGCTAGCCCCTCTGCTTTCACATTGGGACGCCACTTCAACGGAACGTCCCTATACCGCTCTTTATACTTTTCCGGCACTTGATCAAAAGGACTATGCGGAGGATTCCACGACAAGAACAATGCGAATGGAGCTTCTTGACCGCTTTGCCCACGCAAATAGCTTATCGCCATATCGGTTTCGTGCTCGACGGACCATTGGTTGACCTGAATCATCTCCGGCGTGTCCTTCCAATAATGGGGCGTCAAATGCTCGTCATACGTTCCATAGGAATACCAGTAATCGAAGCCGTGTCTTTTGAGACCCGGAGGTGTGTAAGCATCCCAGCCAGCAGCGCCGGAGACAGGATGCTCTGTCACATTTTGCTCCGGCAGGTCCAGATGCCACTTACCGATATAGCCAGTACGGTATCCACCCTGCTTAAGAACATCTCCGATTCCTACCGCATCCTCGCGAAGCGCAATATCTGCGCCAAGCTTGCAGTTCGTATACACCCCGTTCGTCTGCGGATACGTTCCCGTCATTAAAGCCGCCCGATGCGGCGAGCACAGAGGCGTACAGCTAACGGCATGGTCGAAGACCAGACTTTCTTTGGCGAAAGCATCGATATTCGGCGTCCACACCACGTCCTCCTGCCGAAAGCCGACAGCCTGCCTGCGCCATTGATCGGCGAAAATGTAGACGATATTCGGCCTGTTTCGCTTTTGCGCGTCACTCATCACAGCCTATCACCCTTTCACGGCTCCGGCGGAAATGCCTTCCACGAAATGATCCTGCGCCATAAAGTAAATGATGATGGTAGGAATAATGGCACATACGGCGGCAGCCATCAGTGGCGCGTATTCCGTCGCATGCTCTGTCTGGAAATGCTGCATCCCGAGCTGCAGCGTAAATAACTTATCGTCGTTCAAATAAATGAGCGGCCCGAGGAAGTCGTTCCACGAATGCATGAAGGTAAAGATCGTAAGGCTTGCGATAGCAGGACGTGTCAAAGGCATAATGATTCGGGCAAAAATACCGAACTCACTCAACCCGTCGATACGAGCCGCTTCCGACAGCTCCTCAGGAATCGACATATAAAACTGCCTGAATAAGAAGACGCCGAACGGACTGAAGGCTCCAAGCAAAATAAGCGCCCAATGCGAGTTTAACAGCCCGAAATGCTTCATCAGCAAAAACTGCGGAATCATCATCACCTGGAACGGTATCATCATCGTCGTGATATATAAGAAGAACAATTTGTCCCGCTCCGGGAACCTTACCTTGGCAAAGGCATAAGCGGCCATGGAGCAGGTGATAATCTGCAGCAGCGTCGTGCTGACGGCAATTTTGATCGTGTTCAAATAGTAAGTAAAAAACGGAAGATCCTGCCATACCTTCGAATAGTTCGAGAAGTAGAACGTACTCGGTATCCACTGGATCGGAAACCCGAACACCTCTGCCTCCGATTTGAAAGATGCCGATATCATCCACAAGAACGGCAGAATCATCGAGCCTGCGACAGCTATCAGCACGATATAAAGCAATCCTTTACTCACCCACGCTCCAGACGAGCGGGACAGCTTCAAAGAATGCGGTTGTTTGGAAGTTTGTGCGACTGAGTTCATTCTCTTGTCATCCCCGTTCGTCGGTTAGTAGTTGACCCATTTTTTCTGGCCGCGGAATTGAATAATGGTAATAAGGACAATAATGGCGAACATCACGTAAGCCATGGCCGATGCATAGCCGTATTCATATCTTTGGAAGGCCGTATAGTAAATATCGTACACGAGCACGTGCGTCGAGCGCCCCGGTCCTCCCTTAGTCAGCAGGAAAATCAGATCGAACACTTTAAACGAATTGATGATGCCCATAATAATTGTGAAAAAAATGACCGGCGATAGCATCGGAATCGTAATTTTGATGAGCTGTGACAGCTTGCCCGCCCCATCGATCTCCGCCGCTTCGTACAAGTCCTTCGGAATCCCTTGAAGACCCGCAAGATACAGCACCATGTAATAGCCGACATTTTGCCAGATCGTGACTATGATGACCGAGAACAGCGCCCACTGGGTGGAAGCCAGCCATCCCGGGGGATTCTCGATACCCACACTTCGCAAAATTCCGTTGATGGGCCCCATTGTCGGGTTGAACAGCAGCTGCCATACGACCGCAACGGCAATGGTCGCTGTAATATGGGGAAGAAATATCGCAGTGCGGAATATTTTGAGCCCTTTGATGCCTTTGTTCAGCGCTACAGCAGCCAATATAGCCAGCAGCAGCGTCAGCGGAACCGATACGACCATCATCACGATACTGTTCAGAAGCGAGATGCGGAACGATTCGTCGCCGATCAGTCTTTTATAGTTATCAAGTCCTGCGAAGGTAATATCTCCGAAGCCGTTCCAATCGGTGAAGCTCATTACGAATGATGCCATAACCGGAAAGCAGATGAACGTCAGGAAGCCGAGGATATTAGGGAGCAAAAAAGCATACCCTACCAGCCGATTTCTTCTTGTTAGCGCTCTGGATGCCTGCATGCGGTCCAACTCCCTCCTGTTGTTGGTGTTCCCATTAGTCTTTGATAAAGTGCAGCTATCCGTGGGGAAAATGCCTTCAGCCGGCTCAAACATCTTGTTTATCGTCAATTGGAATTTCTTTTATGGTGTTGACGATAAGCCAAAACTCGCGCTGAAAGCATCTTTCCCCACTAACTATGCTGATTCCACTTTATCAAGGACAAAATGGGAACACCTTTCTTTTTCTACTAAATTATTTTTTGCCTGCTTTGAAATCCTTGGCGTATTTATCCGCCCATTCCTTCTGAACGCGCTCGCCGATCTTTTGAATCGCTTGGTCTACGGTTTGACCGCCGGACAGCGCCAGCTCGCCTTCCTGCAGATAGATGTTGCCGACGACGATATTTTTCACACCTGGAAGCAGCGGATATTCCGGATACTCTTTTTGTTCCACGAAGTAGTGAATGTTCTTCGGTTTCATGCTGCCGTCGCCTACATACGCTTTGCGGATTTCATCGTTCGTGAAGCCGGTCAGGAAGCCCTTGGATGCGAACACCTTCGCGCCTTTGGCGCCAGTCAAAAATTGCAGCAGCTTGAATGCGGCCTCCTTGTTCTTCGAATCCTTGTTGATCATAATGGATACCGGAGTCGCCAAGCTTGTATTCGCGGCTACGCCCGGCGGATGCGGGATCGGTACAACATCCCAGTCAAAGCTGATTTTCTTATCCGCTTCCGCTTGGCGAAGCTGCGCTACGTGCCAATCACCGATGAGGTTCATCGCAACATTGCCCTTTTGGAATGCAGAATTGTAATGCGCAGAGGTCGTCACCTGCTCGGACCATGGCATGATGGAGCCGTCCTTCTCCATATCCTTGCGGAATTGGAGCGCTTTTTTAAACGGCGTCAGATCCTTATCAATGATGGAGGCTCCCGTCTGAACGGCCTGCATATACCAGGTTTGCGCCCATTGCTGCAAGTATGCACCGTAAATTTTGTTCGCGCCCTCGCCTTTCGTCATTTTCTTCGCCAGTTCCCGGAACTCGTCCCATGTCATATCGGCCTTCGGATAAGGCACGTTCGCCTGGTCGAACAACGTTTTATTGTAATACAGCATGTAATTCGATTTGCGGTAAGGCAAGCCGTACATTTTGTCATTTACCTTCATGCCGTCGTACAGTGGACCGAAACCGGAAACATCCACATTGTCCTTCTTGATATAATCGTCCAACGGCTCCAAAATGCCCGTATCCAGAAACACGTCCATATTGCCGCCGAACAAGTCGATCTTTTCGCCGCCGGATAGTTGCAGACGCAGTTTTTCATAATATTGCGCTTGAGGAATCGTCTCGAATTGGACGTTAATATTCGGGTTTTCCTTCTTGAATTCTTCATAGGCCAGCTTGGTCGTTTCCAGATCGTCAGGCAGAATGGTCATGCGAAGATTAACCGTTTGCGAATCGGAGGAAGCTCCGTTATTCGCGGCTTTATTCTCGGCCGGTTTATCCCCGCAGCCTGCTGCTACGCCTACTAATAAGGTTCCCGCTAAGGCGACACCTATCACTTTTTTCCCCACATAGGAAAGTTTACCTTCATGAATACCTGAACGTAATGAAGGAGCTTTCCTATTGGCGTTAAAACCTACCATTGAACGCGGTCGCCCATCTTTGAAAGTCCTCGATATAGGTTTTTTCAATTTACATCCATCCCTTGTTTTGTTATCATAATGATTACGCTTTCGTCACTGTCTATAGTATAGGGGAACCCGAGCCGGTCGCAGAAGGTGAAAGTTTTATTCCCCCTCTATCATCCACCCGTATTCTGACATCTGGAGTCGTTCAACATGATCTATTTCACGCTGCTGTTTATCGTCTGTTCGATTCTTCTCACCTATCGTAAAATGAACAGCCTGTCCACCCGATTTATGTTCGGCATCATCCTCGGATGGGTCATTTCATTCGTTTCCTTTACTTTGTATTTAAGTAAATTTAACTATTATTACAATATCATTCATACGTTTTTTAACTTTAGTCCGGGCACGTGGAACTACCTTGTACTGACCAAGTTTAACGCCAACATGCTGATTCGCTTATTGAATGGCGGCATTATTTTGTTCAACGGATCGCTTCTCTGCTTTGCCGTTTCCTTTACCCGTACGTCCCGAAAACGGACTAACGCCAACATTTATGCGGCCATCGCCTTGTTCTCCGTCATTTCCTTTGTATTTTACGATCCCGGTGTTCAAATATGGCTTCAGGATTTGGCCGTCGACCATGCCGCTGCGGAGGGGCTGTCATTAAGCACAGCGATTCATATCGGAGAGTACGGCTTCCGTTATGCCGGAGATGCGCTTATTCTGATCGCCTTCTGGATGCTGCTCAATTATTATATGAATTATCCGAAGATTCGTTTTTTGAAAAACTACGCGCTGTATCACATATTGAGCCTGATCCCCGTTGTCCTGATTCATTTCCTGCTATTTTCATGGGCTCCCAAGAACCTGGTCATAGCAACGTACCTGCAGGGATACTACAATTACCTTCAGCCGCCAATCGGCTCCTATCCACTGACGCTGTATGTTTTTCCTTATGTGGTATTTGCGGCGCTGGCCTTTTTGCTGCTTATTGTGTTTAAATACAATTCCATAGAGACGTATCACAAAAATCAAGACATTCAAATCAATAAAAGCATTGATACGGCTTCTCTGGGAGCAAGAGCCTTTACTCATGCATTGAAAAATCATCTGCTAGCCGTACGTTCCGAGGCGGAATATTTGAAGGAGAAGCATGCGGACGACAAGGATACTTCCTACAGCCTGGATTTGATGCTCAAATCTTGCTCTGCAGCAATGGAAAGTATAAGCGATGCGGCCCACAAGCTTAAATCAATTGAGCTGAATCTGCAGCCATGCCGCCTCAATCTTCCTGTTAAGGAGGCGCTCTCCCTGGTCAAGCAAGGTCCCCATCAGGCGGATATCAAGTTTGTAGCGAGTGCCGAAATCCCTGCGGCTTATATCGATCAGCAGCACATGGCCGAGGCGATTTTTAACATTATTGAAAACGCTCTAGAATCGATAGCCGGTTCACCGGATGGAGCGATCGTTATTCATCTGGGGCGGCAGGACAGCTGGGGAATGATCTCCATAACCGACAATGGGCCGGGAATGCCAAAGGAGCATCTGGATAGGATCTTCTCCCCCTTCTTCTCGACCAAGCCGTCGATTCATAACTGGGGGATCGGCCTATCTTACTGTCACAAAATCGTTGCGGGGCATGACGGCAAGATCAGTGTCGACAGCAAGCTGGGGCAAGGGACCACATTTCGTATTTATTTGCCGGTTATTTAGAATAAATCCAAGCCAGAAGCCGTTTATTCAAGCATTTCGAGATAAGGCAGGGGAATAAAATATACCCTCATCCGACAACAGCCAGAAAAAGGGGAGGCATCTTTCATGAACGGGGATCACATCAAAATACTGATTGTAGACGATATGGAGGCTCATCGCAGAAGGCTTGAGCGTATCATTGCCGCTTGTGAGGATATGGAGAGTGTAGCGTCGGCAAGCTCAGGCTACGAAGCTGTCATGTACGCCGCCATGCATCAACCGGATATTATCCTGATGGATATCGAAATGGAGGATCCGCTAGCGGGCATTCATGCGGCCAAACAAATTAATGAGAAGCTGCCGCATATTAAAATTATAGTGCTGACGGTGCATAAGGACGACAATATTATTTTCGCTGCGTTTCAAACCGGCATTATGGATTACATCCTGAAAACGGCGGAGAAGGAAGAGATTGTAGAGGCCATACGCTCGGCTTTTCATAACCGGTCCCCCATCCGTCCCATGATCGCCGAGAAGATACGGGAGGAATTCGTCCGGATCAAAAAAACGGAAACCAGCCTGCTCTATGTCATTCAAATTATATCGGA
Organism: Paenibacillus sp. OAS669; assembly: GCF_014873645.1. NCBI lineage: Bacteria > Bacillati > Bacillota > Bacilli > Caryophanales > Paenibacillaceae > Paenibacillus > Paenibacillus sp. OAS669. The sequence continues at coordinate 204,159 of NZ_JADBDR010000010.1, read as the reverse complement.
GCTGACGCCGAGCGAGCTGCAGGTGCTCAAGCTTCTCTGTGAGAATAAAACGCGCAAGCAAATATCCGAGGAGCGGACCGTCGAATACGAAACGATCAAAAAGCAGGTCGGCAGCATCCTGAAAAAATTCAAAATGCAAAGTACGGCTGAAGTGGTGGCGACGGTCAATGAATTGAAAATATTCGAGGTGTTGAAAAAACTATGACAGCAACGCAAAACGGCAGCTTTCGAGAGTCTCGAAGCTGCCGTGTGTATTGAACTCGATTAACCATGCTGATCCGCTATTTCTTCACCGCCTCGATATCCTTGGCCGCCTGTTCTGCCGCTTTGCGGAAGGCGGTGTTTGCATCGCTCAAGTCCTGAGCAACCTCACGGAACGCTGCAGTCGTAGGCTTCTCGGCTATATCGTCGTAGACGGTTTTGGGCGAAATCGGAGCCGGCTTGGTCGGATAGAAGGCTTTGATGTTTTTCCCTTTCAGCGTCGGTACATCCTTGCCGAACGATTCGATCAGCTTCGGATTGTTCACAACTGGCATTCCTGTGCCGTCCGCCGCGAATTTCTCCTGCATCTCATCGGAGGTCAGGTAAGCCAATATATCAAAGGCAACATCCTTATGCTTGCTTGTGCTGGCGATGCTGGCAAGGGTAGGGTACATCTGGGAGCCGACTCCCGGCGCTTCTTTGAACGATGGCAGCGGTACGGCATCCAGATTCATATCCGCAGGGGCTCCTACCATCGTGCTGTTAAAGTAAGCGTACATGGCAAGCGTCCGGTCCTTGATGAATAGATCGGCCTCCTTCCCGTGCTTCTCCTTCGGAAGAACCGCGCCCGGGATTTTGTAAAACCTCGCGAAATTTTCCGCGAACATTTTGAATTTCTCCGTATCCATCGCAGGCTTCATCGTCTGGGGATCAACGAATGGCAGCGATAGCTGGTTCACCCTCTCCATATGGGACACGGAGGTTGCAAAACCGTAATATTGCGTCCCTCCCTCCGTACGCGTCATTTTTTTGGACAGCTCATACAGATCGTCCCAGGTCATGCCCTCCGTTGGGTAAGCTACGCCGAACTTGTCAAACAAATCCTTGTTGTACATAAGAACTTCCGCCGTTGTAAAGATCGGCAGAGAGAATATGCTTCCTTTGCCATAATCCTTAATGAAATCAAACATAGATTTTTCCAAACGGCTTGTATCGTAATTGGTTTTCTTAATAAATTCGCCTAAATCCGTCTGAAGGTTGTAATTTTGGAACTGGGCGACGAAGCCTATGGATAGAATGACAATATCAAGGTCCTGCCCGGAGGCTATAACCTCATTAATGCTCGTTCCCGCACCGAATGGGATAAATTTGGGGGTCACATACGGAAACTTCTCTTTAATTTTCTTCCCCATCAAGTCCATAAACTGCTCATCCGTCGTTCCCGTATTAGGACGGTAAAACGTAATTTCTACAGGATCCCGCTTGACCTCGTTAGCTGCCTTGGCTGCCGGTTGATTATCCTTGGAGCCTCCGCCGTCCCCGCCTCCGCAGGCGGACAATATCAAGAGCGTACTTAAGGATGAAGCCAGCATCACACGATTTCTTCTTTTCATTCCATGACCCCCCGAAAATGAAATATGCAAGGAAAGACACTGATTCAAGGTGACGTTTAACCTGCTGCACCGTTTTATGACTCGAATTAAAACGCTTACATAAAGCGCTTTCATTTATTATATAACAAAAGAACATTGCAGCATGCACCACAATATTCATTCATTTTTGTACTATATTCACATCTTATTCCAAACCTCTTGCCAATGTTCGGATCAACCTGCAGAGCCCCAAATAGCCACCAGCATAATGCCCATAGCGACGACGGCAGAGGAAACGATTCTTTGAAACCCCTGTTTTTCTTTTAACAGCCAGACCCCCAATATCGTTCCGAATACGATCCCTACCTCTCTTATCGGTGAAATGTGGGACAAAGGGGAAATATTCATGGCGTACAGAAACAGCAGATAAGAGCCCGGATTCAAAATGGATCCGACGACAACACCCTTCCATTGCTCCATCAGCTTCTTCTTCCAATGCGGGACGGTACGGACCGACTTGGAAATGCCGAGGACGAAACCGATATTGGCAATCTCCAGCAAAGTAAACGGCGACAGGTTGGACAAATTCAGTTTGTCGACAAGGACGTAGCATGTCGTGCACAGCCCTACCGAAAGAGCTAATATTACGGGCTTCCCCTGTGCATGGCCGCTATGACGTCCAAGCAGCCGGCCGCTCATAAGAAAAATTCCGGTTATGATGCAAGCGAGCCCCAGCCATCCCCACAAAGAAAGCGATTCGCCGAGAAATAGCACGCCAATTGCCGGAATCAGCAGCGTCGACGTCCCTCTCATCAGCGGGTACACCTGGGACAGATCACCATGCTTGTAGGTTTCCGTCAGCAGAAGACCATAGGCGGCCTGCAACCCGAGGGATAACAGAACGAGCAGCCAGCCGGAAACCGGTAGCTGTGCATGAAGGAGCTCCATGAAAGATGAGGGAAGAAGCACGAGGACGGAGGGGATAAGAATAGCCCATAGAAACAAGCCCTTCTCCTCGCTTTTCTTCGCGAACAAATTCCAGACCGCATGGGTCAATCCCGAACAAATGACTAATAGTACGGCAACAATGATCAAAAGAAGTCATCCCCTCTCACCAAACAACACACATATTAACACACAAACACACATATATTCAACCCCCTTTCTGGTTGCAAATAACACTTGTCAGGGGCTCCTCTCCTACTTTTTCATTTGAACTAAACTTTCCGTTGCTCCTCTTTCCTACAGCATTTAATCTGAAGCTATCTTTCATTCGGAAAGGATGCGTCCATATGTTAGCTATTACATCCATTCATGATTGCCCTGAGCGCCAGATGGAGCTTGCGGAATATGTTAAAGCGAAGTGGCCCAACGTAGCCAATGCTGTTCTTCCTCAGATGGATCTAAGCTTATCATCAGAAGGAGACTTGCCGTTTACGTTTCTGCTCTTGAAGGACAATCAAATCATTGGATTTTATCAGTTAATTCAACATGAATTTGTAAGGAGAAAAGATTTAACCCCGTGGATAGCTCCGCTATTCATTGATGAACAGGAACGGGGACAAGCGTATGGCTCGGTTTTATTGGAGCACGCCCGAAACATAGCTGGGCAAATGGGTTATAAGAAGGTCTATTTGGCGACGGACCATATTCTCTACTATGAAAAATATGGCTTTAGGGAAATTGGATTGGACATTTTCGAATGGGGAAGACCAACTAAACTATATGAGCATGACACCATTGTGTAATTCAACATCGTTCAGAATGGGACCATTCGTATCAAAATAGCCCCGTAAGAGGCCCCTATTAGGGGTACAAATCCTCTTACGGGGCAAGCTGTTACCGTATGACTTCTACAGGCTGCCGAGCATCCTCAACAGAACGGCAACCGCTTCGGCGTGCTTGGCCTGTTATTGCTTCACTTTATTCAAATACGATTGAAATCCCACTATTCGCATACTTCTCCACAATCTCCGGATCAATTAATGAATCGGTGACAATGCGCTCCACTTCGTCAATCGCACAGACCTTGATCAAGGACACGACCTCGAATTTGCTGCTGTCGGCGAGCGCGATGGTGCGCTTGGCATTTTTATGCATAATCTTTTTGAGCTGGATCTCGCCGATGCCGTAATCGGTTATCCCCTCTTCCAGAGAAATCCCGCTCACGCTCATGAAGAACAGATCGGCATGGAATTGCGAGACGAAGGCTTCCGCCAGTTCCCCGACAACACCCCGTTCCTGATTGCGTAAGACGCCGCCCGTCAGGATAATCGTATAATTGGGCATCTCAACAAGCTCGTTGGCAATCGGAAGAGAATTGGTAATGATCGTAAGCCGCTCGAACTTACGCTTCAGGGCGCGTGCAAACTCCGTATTGGTTGTGCTGACATCCAACGCTATGGACTGCCCCTCCTCAACGTACCGGGTAGCCAGCTCAACGAGCTGCTTCTTCTCCTCAACGAATTTCGTTTCCCGAAACGTTAACGGCTGTTCCTTCTTATAGTCTATGTCAGCCAGAATGGCTCCACCGTGCACCCGCTTAAGGAAGCCTTCCTTCTCCAGAAATTCCAAATCTCTGCGCACCGTCTCGAACGAGACGCCGAACATCTCGATCAGATCGGAGACGACGACCGATTTTTCTTTGTTTATTTTTTGAATGATGGCTTGATGCCTTTGCTGCACGAACAAGTTTTTTCCGTCCTTTCCAACAAGCTGGCTCGCGGAAACACAAGCTATCGACATTGTAGCATAAACCAAACGTTTTTCATAACGAAACACACACAGATACAACTACTCGCACAAGAGATCAGATAGGCTCCTCCTCCAGACGGTTCGCTTCCGTATAATTGATAAACTTGCGCAACGCGCCGGCCATTTCGCGGCTGATTTCTCCCTGTTCGAACAGCTGCTGAACCTCGTTCCGCTCCGCCTGGATCGCCTTGAACAGCAGCTCCGTCTTCTGCTTATGGAATTGCTCCAATTTATGCGGTTGAATCTGCTTCCTGCATAGCCGATCAATCAAGATATGGTAGTGGGAAATAACCGATTCATAGGCACTTCGGTTTTTCTCGGTGATTTGCTTCTGGATTGCCGATATGGCCGCGCGCGACGTCTGAATTTTGGCTGAGCGGAGCGAATCGGTAGGCAGGCCTTGCTCCTGCTTCTTCCTGCCCCACTTCGACCATAAACGCTTCATCACAATGGCAGGCACCGACAGCCTAAGACGAAGCCGGTTCGAACAGGCGAGCTCCATTTCGTTCAGCATCCGCCGTGCCTGCAGCTCCACCTCGTGCGATATTTCCTTGTCAGCCAGCATTCGGGCCAGCTCCTCGCGCTCCGCCTGAATGCCGATCAGTCTGGCTTCATTCTCCATCACCCGATACGCCTGGCTTAATCTGGAGTCGTTGTAACCGATCTCGGTTCCCGCCCTCAGAAGCTTTTTATAATCGGTAATCACGGATTGGGCCGCAGGGCGGTTCTCGTCGGTCATTTCTTCTCTAATGGAGCTTATGGCCGCCTTAATAATCCGGATTCTCGCATCCTTCTCCTGCAGCTGATGACTGTCCTCCGCTCCCCCTTCCTCACGCTTTGCGAAGAGCGGCAGCAGAAGACTCGCGGCCAGAAGCGTGAACAAGATCACGCCTGCCGAAATAAAAATAATGAGGGACCGCTCCGGAAACGGGCTTCCGTCCATTAAAGTGTAAGGGATCGAAAATGCGCCCGCCAGCGTGACCGCTCCTCGCACACCTGACAAGGAGGTCAGCAAGGAAGCGGTAAAGTCGGCTTTCTTCAAAAACAGAAAAACCCAGATAAAGCGAAGACAGATCAGCATGAGCGAGACGATAATGATATAGCCGAACACCTGCGCATTGTTAAAAGCGGCGTCGACATAGATGACATGAATGACCTCGGGTATTTGCACCCCCAGAATGAGAAATACAAGGCCGTTCAGAATGAACAAAATAACCGACCAGGTGCTGGCGGAGACGATCTGCATTTTGGAAGTCGTGTTCTCCATATGATCCTTCTCGACCGCATGAACGATCCCCGCAGCCACCACGGCCAAAATGCCGGATACCTTGCATTCCTCCGCCAGAAAGTAGATAAGGCAGGGAGTTATCATTTGCAGCAGCATATGGAATGTCGCATCCTCCATACCTAACCGGCGAATCAGCATCCGGATGCGAATGATGAGAAAGGCAGCGACGACGCCGACCGCCAGCCCCCCTATCGCGACCAGCACAAAGTTAAGCGCGGCGCTGCCCAGCGAGAAGGCTCCGGTAACCATAGCCGCTATGGCGAACTTGAAGGCGACCAGGCCGGAGGCATCGTTCATCAGCGCCTCTCCTTCGAGAAGGCGCATGATCTTCTTCGGCAATCGGATGCGCCCTGCCAAGGAGCTTACCGCAACCGCATCTGTGGGGGATAGGATGGCAGCCAAAGCAAAGGCGGCCGGAAGCGGAATCGATGGAATCATCCAATGGATAAAATAGCCGACAACAAATACAGTGACGAAAACCAGTCCTAACGCTAACAATAAAATCGGAACCCGCAATCTCCAGAGCTCGTCTCTTGGGGTCATTTTGCCATCATTAAACAAGAGAGGGGCAATGAATAAAATAAAGAACAGCTCAGGCTCCAAGGGAAGGTGAAGTCCTAGCGGCAAAATGGCCAATATCATTCCCAAGGCAACCTGAATTAGCGGGACAGGAACAAGCGGCATAAACCGGTTCAGCAAATTAGAAAGAATGATCATTACCAGCAGCATAAGGACCGCCAAAAATACTTCCATCCTGCCAAGTCTCCTTCAGGGAATATGGTGTCGTCTAACACTTGTATAACCGAATTTCCCCCGGGATAAACGATTATCTTTGAACGCTCCGCCTACTTTTGTGATTAACGCCGCTTTCCATGTATAATATAGCTACTTATGCCGAACGGCTGAATTTGACTAATGGGGGGAATCCGTCCCATGGATACCAACGGAAGCTTATACGAGCAGCAGACGGCCAAGGCCCTGAAGCTGTGGGAGAAGGAATTATTAAAGCCGCCGGGATTACTCGAGAGAACGTCACGGTCGGTTTCGATGAAAATCAATCAGGTCATTCCGGAAAAGGTGCATCAGACAATTACCGCAACCGTTAAGGGAATTGTCCAGACCGCTTTATTCAGCCTGGAATATATGCCCAAGAATCCTCCTATCGTCGGGGCTACGCTCGCCTTGAGAGATCACAGGGCCGAAGAATTGCTCGGCTTTTATAAAAAGCTGGCGGCGGCGGAAGGCGCGGGCACAGGCGCGGGAGGCATTCTGCTCGGGCTGGCGGATTTCCCCATTCTCATCGGAATTAAAATGAAGTTTCTGTTCGAGCTGGCGCATGCCTATGGGCATTCCACACAGGATTACCGGGAGCGGCTGTTCATTCTGTATATTTTTCAGCTGGCCTTCTCGGGCCAGGATAAAAAGCAGGCGTTATTCCGGACCTTGTCCCGTTGGCCGGAAACCGCACGCTCTCTCCCGCCTGCCGAATCTTACGCTCGGCATATTGATTGGAAGCAGCTGCAGCAGGAGTATCGGGATACGATCGATTTTCGAAAGATGCTCCAGCTGGTGCCGGGCATAGGCGCTGTCGTCGGCGCATGGGCGAACTACGGCCTGCTCGATGAGCTGGGCCGGGTCGGCATGAACTGCTACCGGCTGCGCTGGCTTCAGGAAGCGGAAGCCCGTAAACTGCAGGATTCTTCGGATCCAGAAAAGGAGGATGGAACGGATGAAGATTAGCAAACAAACCGCAGAGCATTATGTATGGGGAGATCAATGTGACGGATGGCACTTGGTCAAGCAGGAAGACTTAAGCGTCATCCATGAACGGATGCCCGCCGGAACCGCGGAAGTGCGTCATTATCATGTACGATCCCGACAGTTTTTTTTCGTGCTGAAGGGCGTGGCGGAGATGGAGCTGAACGGCGAGACGGTACAGCTTCAGTCTCAGGAAGGGATCGAAATCCCTCCGGGAGTCCCCCATCAAATGAAGAACAGTTCGGAGCAGGACGTAGAATTTCTGGTCATCTCCCACCCGCAAACCCGTGGAGATCGTATCTCGGCGGAATAGGCTCGGTCATGCTATTATGACCCGTCTCTGGTATCCCTCCTTGCTGCTTGTCTAAGCAAGGCTAACACCTAGACTTAAAAAATAAAGAAGCTCCTTTTAGGGAAGCTTCGGGTTGTTGAGAAGTCTGGTTTTGCGGGAACTTTGCTACATATGGAGGTGGGGTATGCTTCGGAAGAGTTTACGTCCGCCTTTGAAACCCGCGAAAATACCGCATAAAATTAAATAAATATTTCGCGGGTTTCAACAGCGGCTGTAGGGGCATACCCCACCGGAGTATATTAGCAAAAGTTCAAGCTCTACAGGCTTCTCAACAAACTCGCTCCCTTCTAGGGGAGCTTCTTTATTTTACCAGGTAACGATTCCCTTCGACCCCGCTCCCGGATTGTTCAACATCTCCATAACCGGAACCGTATAGGCCACCAGGATAAGCACCACAATCACGCCGACCCATACTCCCCAGCGCTCGAAGATCGCCGGGGTCTGCTCCGCCGTATCCCGCACTTCGGCAATCGGATACTCCGTGCTGCCCTTAGGCGCATTGAGCAGCATGATCACGTTCATGATCATCATAAGAACGCCGATGAACAGGATCGTCCCTCCTATGGCCATCACTACATGATAAGGCATCCATAGAACCGCATCCGGATGGTTCTCATAGGTCGTATAAGCGGTTCGGCGCGGTGAGCCGAGCAGCCCGGAGATGTGCATGGAGCCGGACATAAAGAACATCCCGGCCAGCCAGACGATAGTCTGGGCTATCCCCAGCTTATGCATCAAAGGCGTCAGGACACGCCCTGTCAATGCAGGCAGGAGCCAATAGGTCACTCCGAAGAAGGTGAGTGCAACACTTGTTGCAACGGTCAGATGGAAGTGACCCGTCACCCACAGCGTATTATGAACGACCATGTTCATTTGATTACTTGCGTTGATCAGACCGCCTGCACCGGCCGGAATGAAGACGAGCATGCCCATGAAAGGAGCGAAGAATCGCACGTCCTTCCAAGGAAGCTTCTTCAGCCATCCGAATAACCCGGCTGCCCCGACCGACCGCCCGTGCAGCTCAAAGGTGGCGAACAGTGAGAAGGCTGTCATGAGAGAGGGCACGACAACCATAAAGGTAAGAACCACCTGCACGTATTTCCATACCGACGAAATCCCCGGCTCCATCAGCTGATGGTGAAATCCGACGGGAATGGAGAACAAGAGCAGCATGATAAAAGCCAATCGTGCAAGCGCATCGCTGAACATTTTGCCGCCGATAATTTTGGGAATCACAACATACCAGCACATATAGGCTGGGAGCAGCCAGAAATAAACGAGCGGATGGCCGAAGTACCAGAATAAAGTACGGCTCAGCACCACGTTCACCGTTTCTACCCAACCGAACGACCAAGGGATCAGCATGAACAAGACTTCGATAGCGACGCCGATCGTGGCAATAAGCCACATCAGCATGGTCACGACAGCCATGAAGCCAAATAGCGGGGACATGCGGCCGCCATGCGTTTTTTTCCAATACCGGTACTGGATAAATATTCCAAATCCGCTCATCCAGCTGCCTACCACAACTAAAACCAGAGCGACATAAAACCATGGCGATGCCTTCATCGGAGCATAGAACGTATACAGCACCGTCGCTTTATTCAACAAAATCATGATTGTGGCAAGAATCGTACCCGATGTCATCAGCCCGTACCCGAGCCATCCGAGCGATCTGGCAATCGGCAGCAGACGGCCTCCCATCGTTTTAGCCACGCCGGAGTACAGAAACCCGATGATGAAATACGTGGTAAAAATAAGCGCCATCAGCACGCCATGCGCAGTAAGCAGCTGGTAATATCCGATTTCGTACGGCAGCTTAATAGCTCCGCCTCGTACCAGGCCTTGCAGCACGCCGGCTACTCCCCCCAGCAGAAGAGCCAGAAATGCGAATAATACATGCGCGAGCACTAGCGCTGAATCACGGCGGTCGAATTCTTTTATCTCGTTACTCATCTTGATAACACTCCTTTACAATCACTGCCCGCTTATTGTGATCTTTTTCACATAACAAGAATCAGACATAGAGCTGTTTCCTGCAACGTACTATTTGACAATAATTCTTGTTTGCATCATTTCGTGCGCCGCACCGCAGTACTCATTGCACAGTACCAAATATTCCCCCGGCTTGGTGAACTTGTAGGTCAAATGGTTGATTTCTCCTGGAACCACCATCATGTTTACATTCGTTCCAGGAATTTGAAATCCGTGTACAACATCCTTGCTTGTCATGTGAAAATGCACGGTAGCTCCGGCGGGGATCTCCATTTTCTCCGGCCCATAGCCGAAAGCAAACGCCAGCATGTACGCATCATACTCATTGTCTCCGATTTTCTTCAAGCCCGGTTCGTTAAATGGCGCCGCCTGGTCCACCGTCTCCGGATCTACGACTTCACGGTGATGTCCGGACGCATGGTCCCCCGGAGGCTGCGCTCCCAGGGCAAAAGCTCCAACCCCTAGCACGATCAAAAACACACCCAGCATCGAGACGCCGACCGTTAACCAAATTTTCTCCAGCTTGTGCATATGCATCCATCTTCAATCCCTTCCACGAAATGATTACCCCCGAGCAGCGAACAATACGAATACGCCGACCCAGCTCAATATAAGAAAAGCAGCCAGCAGCATGACCGATACGAACGTCCCCTTCAGCTTGGTATCGTCTGCCGATTTTGAATCCTTAAGCTCCATTACGCTTTCTCCCCCTTCGGGTGTTAACTTCTGAGTTCATTGTAAAAGCAAGGCTGCAAGCCCACTATGAGCAAAGTCACAAGCGATCCGCCGGAAATCGTGAACATTTTATGTACGGAAAAAGTATTTTGCAGGAAGACCGAACATGATCAGCTCTGGGTAAAATGAAAAAAGACATTCGGACTCTTCATCCAAATGTCTCTTCTGGTACTAACGGCGGTTTAACGCGAATCGAAGGCGCTGCGCAGTCCATCGCCGATAAAGTTAAAGCACATGATCGTCAGAAATATCATGAAGCCCGGAATGATAGGATACCACGGCGCCTTGGTCATGATCGTCAAGCTTTGGGCGCTTTGCAGCAGGTTCCCCCAGCTGGCGGTCGGAGGTTGAATCCCGAGACCGAGGAAGCTCAGGCTCGATTCCGTCAAAATCATCGAACCCATCTGCAGTGTAGCAGAGATAATGACGGGCGCAATAGCGTTAGGCAAAATGTGCACGAAGATGATCCGGAAGTCGGACATTCCGATCGTTCGGGCCGCATCGACGAATTCCCGGTTTTTGATCGACATGATCTGTCCCCGCAGCAATCGCGCTTTCCCCATCCAGCCGAAGGCGACGAACACGACGATAATGTTGAACAGACTCGGCTTCAGGATCGTCACCACCGTAATCAGGACGAAAAATTGCGGGAATGCCAACAGCACATCGACCAGACGCATCAGAATGCTGTCGACACGCCCGCCGTAATATCCGGCTAAAGCTCCGACGGTCACCCCGATGATGACGTTGAATACGACGGAGAAAATGCCTACGGACAAAGATACTCTGGCCCCGTACAGAACCCGGCTTAATAAGTCGCGTCCCAAATCATCCGTTCCGAACCAATGCTCCTTGCTCGGAGGCTTCAGCCGGTTCATCAAGTCCTGATCCGCCGGGTCATACGGAGCGATAACCGGAGCCAACAGCGCCAGCAGGATTAACACGGCCATAATAACCAGGCTGATTAACGCCAGACGGTTGCTCTTGAACCGTTCCCATGCGCGATTTCTCGGCTGGGCGGATACGTTCACGGTTGAATTGTTTGTGGTTACGGCTGCATTCATCGGTTACACCTTCGCTTCATTTTTACTGTAGCTCACCCGTGGATCCAGGAGAGCATAGGATAAGTCGGCCAGTATGCTGCCGAGCACATAAAGAAAGGCTACCAGCGTCGTTACGGCAAAAATGACCGGATAGTCACGCTGGAAGGCCGCCTCGGTGAAGAGACGTCCCATGCCCGGAATGCTGAAAATGGTTTCCACGATGACGGAGCCCGCGAAAAAATGAGGCAAAGACAGACCGAACAATGTAATAAGCGGAATCATTGCATTTCTCAAGCCGTGGAACGAAAGAATCCGGCCATCCCGAAGCCCCTTGGCCTTTGCCGTACGCATATAGTCCTGATTGATCACTTCCAGCATGCTGGAGCGCACATAACGAATCCAGACGGCAACCTCCGAGCAGGCGATGGTGAATACAGGCAGGACCAAATGCAGCGCCCGGTCCGATAAGCTGAACGGAGCGTTGATCGTCTGCAGCCCCCCGGATGGTACCCATCCGAGCCGGACTGCGAAGAACATCATCAAGAGCAGCCCCAGCCAAAATCCGGGGATGGAAATCCCGACGAAGGTGATCGCCGAGACGATCTGATCCATTCGGGAGTTGACCTTCACGGCACATAGGATGCCGAGCGGAACCGCTATGGCTATCGCCAGCAAAAAGCTGGTTACCGTTAACAGCAGCGTGTTCGGCAGCCGATCCCATAACAGCTCCGATACCGGCTGGTTTTTCAGGAAGGAGGTCCCGAAATCGCCTACAGCCAGGCCGCTGATCCATTTCCAATACTGAATGTAGAGAGGCTGATCCAATCCGTAGGATTTTATCATATTCTCCTTGTCAACGGCTTTAATCGTCGGATCATCGATGTACTGAGAAAGCGGGCTGCCCGGAGCCATATGAATAATTGCAAACGAAATGATCGTAATACCGATCAGAATGGGAATGGCGTTCAGCAAACGCCTTAAGGCATAACGGGCCACCGGAGGTCACTTCTTTCATTATAATTTCAAAATCACGTCTCGATTATTTGGTAAAATACCACTTCTGAACCTCTTTCAAGTTATCGCGAGCCGGATTGAACCCTTCCAGATTGCTTGGATAAGCCATGGTCACGGTAGGAGAGTACAAGAAGGTATAAGGCTGATCCTCAGCGATCAGGGCATCGATTTTACCGAGAAGCTCTTTGCGCTTGTTCAGATCAAAGGTTCTCAAGTCCTCATCGATCAGCTTGTCGACCTCAGGGTTGTTATAAGTGATGTAGTTCGACCCGCCCTCAACCATTGAGGAATGCCAGATGCTCTTGGGATTCGGATCTCCGGAGATGCTCCAGCCGTGGAACAAAGCAACGAAGTTTTTGCCGGACCAGTTTTTCGTGAATGCGGAACCTTCTACCACGCGTGGCTGTACGCTGACGCCGACCTTTTTCAGCTGCTGCTGAATTACGGTTACTGCTTTCTCCCGTACCTTGTTTCCTTGAACCGTTTGCATTTCAAACTCGAATTTCTGACCATTTTTGTCCAAAATCCCGTCGCCGTCGCTGTCCTTCCAGCCTGCTTCCTCCAACAGCTTCTTCGCCTTTTCCGGGTCATACGGGAATTTAGGCACGTTATCCGTGAAGTTCCAGTAGGAAGGAGACGTTTGGCTGTTCACCAGCTTGCCTTGGCCCTCCGCCACATTATCCACGATCCCTTGGCGGTCAATCGCCATCGTCAGCGCTTGGCGCACTTTTTTATCCTGGAACAGCGGATTGGTCAAATTCCAGGCCACGAACTGGTATTGGCCCGTACCGATGCCTTTTTGCAGCTTGATTTTGCCAGAAGTCTTGGCGAACTGCTCGATCGCCTGCAAGTTATCGGCAGGAACGGCAATCACATTAATTTCACCGGTTTGCAGCTGTGCCATCATCGCATTGGCGTCGGGAATAATTTTGGCCGTTACCTTCTCGATGGAAGGCTTGCCGCCATAGTAGTTCTCATTGCGAACGAAGCGCAGGTATTGGCCTTGCTTCCACTCCTCCAGCTTGTATGCGCCCGAGCCGACAGGCTGCTTGAAGAACGCCGACTTCTCCATATCCTTAATCGCTACATCCTTCAGCAGATGCTGAGGGAGAATGTTATAGATCATCATGTCGATATAACCGGCATTAGGCTCACTGAATGTGAACTTTACCGTCGTATCGTCCACCTTTTCGACCTTGGTCACTTTCGTAAACGGCGCTTTGCGTGGCCCTTTGTATTCCGGATTAATCGGGATGTTGTAAGTAAATACGACGTCGTCCGCCGTAACCGGCTTGCCGTCCGTAAACTTGGCGTCGTTGCGGATTTTCACGGTCATTTCCAGCTTATTATCCGAAAATTGCGGTTGGCCGACCGCCAGATCCGGTACGATATTTTGCTTCTCGTCAAAACGGTACAGCGTACTGAACACCAGCTCGATCATTTCGCTGGAGGTTGTCGTCGTTGCCCAAAAACGGATGAAGCCTTGCGGCTCCGACAAGTATGCCGTCGTAATTTCCCCGCCGTCGATCTTCTCTTTCTTGGATGCCGTTGCCGCCGGATTATCGGCAGGCTTGTCCGTTGCTTGAGTCCCTGCTCCTCCGCCTGACGTACAGGCTGATAATAAGAGCGTCGCGCTCATGACTGCAGCAAGAGCGACACTGCCGGCTTTACCGAATGGTTTTTTCATCAAATGGATACCCCTTTCTTTTCATAACCTGGTACTGGATAAGATTTATATGAAATGGCACGAGGCAAAATGGCCCGGCTCCCATTCCCTGAAAGCTGGCTTCTCCGTCCGGCACCGTTCCGTTGCGTGGGGACAGCGGGGATGAAAGGAGCAGCCTGAAGGCGGGTCCGCTGCATTCGGCACCTCCCCCTTCAAAATAATCCGCTCCCGCTTCGAATCCATGGCCGGCTCGGGGACCGAGGACAGCAATGCTTGCGTGTACGGATGCTGCGGACGGTCGAACAGCTGGTCCCTATTGGCCAGCTCCACAATCTGACCCAAATACATCACCGCGACCCGGTCGGAAATATGCCGGACGACACTCAAATTATGGGAAATGAACAGATAAGATACCCGGGTTTTCTGTTGCATTTCCCCAAGCAGGTTCACGATTTGAGCCTGAATCGATACATCAAGCGCAGATACGGGCTCGTCCGCCACAATAAGCTTCGGATTTAGCGATACAGCACGGGCGATGGCAATACGCTGTCTCTGTCCTCCGGAAAACTCATGCGGGTACAATCTGGCCGTTTGGGCGCTGAGACCTACCATCTCGAGCAGCTGCTCCGACCGTTTCATCGCCTCCTTCCAGCTGAGCCCCCCTTGCACGACCAATGGTTCGGCAATCGCTTTCCCTACCGATATTCTCGGATTCAACGATGCATAGGGGTCCTGAAACACGCACTGCATATCTCTGCGGACCGATTTGAGCTGCCGCTGGCTCCATTGGCCGATGGATTGTCCCTGAAACCAAATTTCACCATCGGTCAAATCCATCAAGCGCAAAGCAAGCCTGCCTACCGTCGATTTCCCGCAGCCGGACTCTCCTACGATGCCCAGCGTCTCCCCGACGTTAACGGTAAAGCTGACCCCGTCTACGGCTTTGACCGCTCCCTTGCTCAAGTTTCCGCCGATTCCAAAATACTTTTTTAATCCTTTTATTTCTAAAAGCGGTGCGCTCACGTTCCGTCATCCCCCTTTGAAAATAGCTAAACCAGCAGGCACCGGACTTGATGGCCGCTGCCGATGTCCTTCAGCTCAGGCTGCCGTTCACGGCATTCCGCCAACACCTGCGGACAGCGGTCGGCGAACCTGCAGCCTGCCGGGAAAGAGCCGGCCGGCGGCACGTTGCCGGGAATAGGAACCAGCTTCTCGATCGCACCTTGCATGCGGGGCGTGGACTGCAGCAAACCGTTCGTGTATGGATGCTTCGCTCCCGTAAAAATCGTCCTGACGTCTGCGGTCTCCACAATTTGACCGGCATACATGACGATGACCCGATCCGCCATCTCGGCGACAACGCCCAGATCATGCGTGATAAACAAGACCGACATGTCGGTCTCTTGCAGCAGCTGGCGAATCAAATCCAACACCTGGGCCTGGATCGTTACATCCAGCGCCGTTGTAGGCTCGTCTGCAATGAGGAGATTCGGCTTGCAGGCCATCGCCATCGCCAGCATGACGCGCTGGCGCATTCCTCCCGACAGCCGGTGCGGGTATTCCTTGCGAATGCGGCTCGGCTCCGGGAAGCCTACGCGCCGCAGCCAATCCTCAGCAGTTGCAACCGCTTCTTCCTTCGAAGCGTTCAAATGCCGGCTGATCGCTTCCGTCAGCTGGGTTCCGATGGTCAGAACCGGATTCAGCGAAGTCATCGGCTCCTGGAAGATCATCGCGATTTCACGGCCCCTTATCCGGGACATCTCGCGCTTGTTCAGGCCGATCAGATTCCGGCCTTCCAGCCTCACCTCGCCTTGAGCGATTTCTCCAACTCTTGGCAGCAGCTGCATGATCGATAAGGAGGTCATGCTTTTGCCGCAGCCGGACTCGCCGACCAAGGCTACGACTTCATTTTTGCCGATTTCAAAATCAATGCCGTCGACAACGGTCAATTCACGCTTCTTGTCTCTTATGACGGTTTTCAAAGATTTTACTTCCAAGATCGCCTCGGACAGGGGGATCACCCTCACTTCAAATTCAGGATCATTTTTCTTGTAACGGAAAAATTATGTAATTCTTATTGTCTTCTATTTTATGGTTAATTGACCAAGTTGTCATTAAAAATATTAAAAATTTCTTTATAAAAATGAGATAAACCCAATGCTTCCAATACAAATCGGATTTCTTTGTTTTCATTCTTTTATGCCGATTTGTAGTTTATTACCAAAAAGTTTATAACGAATGAATTTCAATCTGCTTCAGCCAATCTCCGATTCCCCCAATAACTGACTCCACTGTATACTACGCGAGTTCCAGATTATGCTACAATATGGGGAGACTTGTAACACTAATCTGCAACCTTACGGAGGAAGCTATGCCCAAACTCGTGTTTTTCATAGGACCTGCGGGCGCAGGAAAGACCACTCTGGCTAAGGCGCTAGCGCGACAGCATCGTCCTGCCTTCTTCGATATGGACACGCTGCTGCGTCCGGCAGCCGAGACGATTATGACGCTATCCGGGCTGGATCCTACCGATCGGGACTCCCCTGTATACAAGAAGCACTGCCGCGACCTGGGCTATCGGATCACAATGGATGCCGCCCTCGAAAACCTTGAGCTCGGGATCGACGCTTATGTCGTCGGCCCGTTTACCAAAGAAATTGAGAATGTCTCGTGGCTTGACCAGGAGCTGAATCGTATCGGAGCGGCGGCTCGCGAGGTAGAGGTAAGAGCAGTGTACGTTTATTTGCGCGACGCTTCCGTCTATCGCGAACGGATTACGGCAAGAGGCTCGGAGCTGGACGATTGGAAGCTGAACAACTGGAGCAGCTTTAGCCCGTCCTTAACGCGCAAGACGATTCAATGGGATTCCTCCGCGTGCCCGGTCCTCTACCTGGACAATTCGGAGACGTTATCCGACGCAAAGCTATCCGAGCTTGAGCGGTTTATTTATGGGGACGGGAAGACCTTCTTCTGACTATGTTTTCGCTAATAAAATGCAAAAAGGCATTCCATCACGAATGCCTTCTCCTTTAACGCCTCTTTATTCTATTTTCGGTTTCACCTTAAGCTGCTTCATATGCTTAAATCCTACAAACTGCTTGCTATCCTCATCCCATATTCTGAACTTCAACGATTTCAAGCTGGTTAACAGCGTAATCGTATTGACGTCCCTCAGTACAGGGTTCGCGTTATGAGCCTGCTCAAGATAATAATTCGGTACACGAGGACTCAAATGATGGATGTGATGAAAGCCGATATTTCCCGTAATCCAGTGTAAGATTCGAGGCAGCTTGTAAAAGGAGCTTCCCTTCAAAGCCGCCTGAACATAGTCCCAATGCTCCTCATTCTCGTAGTAAGTATCCTCAAACTGATGCTGAACATAGAACAGCCAAATGCCTGCAGCACCCGAGATGAAGAATATTGGGCCCTGTACCATAAGAAAGGATTGCCAGCCAATAGACCAACAAAGCAAAGCGGCTGTCCCGACTATACTAAGATTGGTAATATACGTGTTCATTTTTTCCTTAAAACCGGCATTTCTCCGATTAAACCGGTAATCGATCAAGAAGATATAGATCGGACCGAGACCGAACATGACCAGCGGATTACGGTACATCCTATAGAAGAACCGTTTTGGAAATGGAGATGCCCTATACTCCTCTACCGTCAAAGTCCATATGTCCCCCGTTCCCCGCTTGTTCAAATTACCGCTTGTCGCATGGTGAACCGAGTGGCTGTGCCTCCATTGGTTGTAGGGGCAGCAAGTCATAATTCCTGTAATGGTACCGATAATTTCGTTCGCTGCTTTATTTCGAAAAAACGATTTGTGGCAGCAGTCATGGAAAATGATGAAGATTCGAACTAGAAATCCGCCGGCAGGAATGGCCAATAATAGGGTTAACCAAAATGAAACCGATAAACTCACATAAGCTAAATACCAAAGCAGGAAAAACGGCACAACCGTATTAATGATTTGCCAAACGCTGCTCTTAATGCGGGGTCTCTCGTATGGCGCGATGTCCTTACGCCAGCCGTCTTGTTCCTTATGAAGCATTCTGATACAATCTTCCTCTCCATGTTTACGTATAGTAGGTTATATACCAACCTTGATTATACGACGATATGAACGAAAGGTTGCACTTCAACAAAAAAATATTTTTTCCATCGAAATATTATTTTCCTAAATTATCCAAATCGTTTCTCCTTTGGCGCCCTACGGCCCATGCGCTGACACCGTACAATAGGGCACTGGCATAGAACAAGGCATTCATCGTCATCCAATCCATCATGAAGCCCCCCAGCAGAACGGCGAAGCCGGAAGCAATCGAAGTCCAAAAATGATACGTTCCGACCGTTCCGCCCCGGTCCCCTTTTTCGGTATAATCGGCCAGCAGCACTTTTTCGGTTGTTTTTTGCAGCGCGTTGCAGCTGCCCATGATCCATTGAAGCAGGAGCACCCATACGTAAGAGGAAACCCACGGGAACAGCAGCATGACGATCGTCATGCCCGCGGAGCTTGCGGCAAGAATCGATACGGCATATCGGTCTAGCTTGGGCGCGATCCATTGGGATACGACAGCCGAGCTTATCGTAAAGACAGCGAATGCAAGCCCGTACTTGGAATAGCTATTCCCCAGGTTTTTTAGAAACAGCAGATAATACGGATAAATCATTCCTCCCGCCAGCGTGACGATGCTTTGTGAACGGATAAGCCAGCGAAGCTTCATACCAGGCTAGTCCCCCTTATATTGTTGGTAAAAATAATTCATAAACAACCCTTCGGGGTCGTACTCGGATTTCTTGTCCCAAAATTCGCGGGAACGCGGGTAGGCCGCTTCAAATTGCGCCTGCTTCGGATACGCCGCATACGGCAAATAATACGTCCCCTTGTGGGCAATAACCCGATCGATAACACTTTGAATGCTTTGTTTGAATCTCGCCTGCCCTTCGCCCGACAAAGGAACGTTAAACAAGCAGACGAGAGCGAACATATCCTCTTGAGCGTAAGAGAGAACCGCTTCCCGATCCTGATTGACGTAACGCACCGTAATGTTCAGCAAATTCAAATGCTCGTCCTTCAGCACTTCCCCAAAGCTTTGGACAAAAGAGGAAAACTCATTGACCGGAATAAAGTATTCCTGAAGCAGGTCATTTTTGCCCGCCTCCCTGTACTCCATGAACTGCGATTCCGACCGCATGGCATTGTTTCGGCTGATGACCGACTGCTGCTGCCGGTTGAAATACCACTGCTGCATCCGCCAGAACATGTTCTTTCCGCTGTCCGAGGCGCGGTTCATCTGAAACAGCAGCTTGGTCGGTATCACCCAATCCTCCGTTGTCTTCAAGGTTTGATACCGCCGAAGAGGAAGCTCCCTATCCACCTTGTAATTGATGGCATACATTTCCTTAAGGAACGATTCCGGAGCAACCGAGATGCGGGCAATGTGCATATGGATATCGGGGTCGGCTTGAACCTGGCTTCTAAAATATCCGCTGTAATCCTCAACCGTCATCCTCTCCGTTGACACCCTATAGACTTCGTCTTCCGTAAGCGTTAAGGTCACATCCAGGATAATGCCGAACAATCCATAGCCTCCCAGAACCAGAGGGAACAAGTCCGCATGCTCAGTCCTGCTCACCTGCTTCACCTGGCCGTCGGCCGTCAGCAGGCGAAACGACTCTACGCTTTTGATTAAGGAGCCATTGCGAATATCTCTTCCATGGGCATTGATGCTGATAGACCCGCCAACGGTAAAAATATTCTGGGACTGCATCGTCTTGACCGACAGTCCGTACGGATTGACGGCCTCCTGAACATCATTCCACGTCGCGCCGGCCTGAACGCGGATAGTTCGCGCCTGCAGGTCCATGGAGATAATTTTATTAAATGATGTCATGTCGACAACAATACCGTCCTTATAATAGGTATGACCTCCCTGACTGTGCCGCTGGCCTGCGATGGATACGGTAAGATGCTTGTCCCGTGCTTCCTGCAGCAGATGAACCAGCTGCTCCTCCTCGCGGCCCTGCACGACCCGCTCCACCTTGACCGGATGAAGCCTGCTGTAGTCCGTAATCAGGAACGGATCCTGATCCGCGGTATTCAAGCTGAAATATTGATATAGGCAGAGAGAGGCCAGCAGCAATAGCGCAACCCATTTCTTCATTCCTATCCTTCTCCCTTATCGATTGTGCGAAGCCTCCGCCCATCCAACATACCACAAGTTGGAAATGGGGTCACGAGCTTTTCACTCGAGGTCTGCAAGCCCGTCCTCTTTTCTGTTATAATAGGCGATAGCCTTTTCAAATATGGATACAATAGGAGATTCTGACCCATGGCCATGAACCGCCGACTCGTCACCGATGCTGATTTTCAGGAAGCGATGGACCGTCAGTCCAAAGTACGCGTGTTTCAGGACGATCATATTGTGGATTCCGGCGTCGTGATTACCCGCTTTACGGA
Organism: Paenibacillus sp. OAS669; assembly: GCF_014873645.1. Classification (NCBI taxonomy): domain Bacteria; kingdom Bacillati; phylum Bacillota; class Bacilli; order Caryophanales; family Paenibacillaceae; genus Paenibacillus; species Paenibacillus sp. OAS669. Next base: position 183,517 of record NZ_JADBDR010000010.1, on the reverse strand, counting down.
TTCCTTCATCGTGACGCAAGCGGGAGTCAGCGATGTGACCTACCACTCGCGAAGCTCTTGTGAGTTTTTCGAAATGAAGAAGCGATAAGGATGCTTCGGAAGCAAAAAAAGACCGGGCATATACCGCTCGGTCGAGTTTATTGAGAAACCTATAGTGTTTGAATGAACTATTGCCAACATACTCCGGTAGGGGCATGCCCCTCCAGCCAAGCTTCCGAAGCAGGCTTTGCTACGCAAAGCCCATAGCTGTTGAAACCCGTGAAAGGTGATTATATTTAGCGGTATTTTCACGGGTTTCAAAGGCGGACGTAAACTCCTCCGAGGCATACCCCACCTCCCTATGTAGTATAGTTCGTGCAGAACAGGGCGTTCATCAACAAGACCGGGCGTACAGCGCTCGGTCTTGTTGCTTCTTATCTCGCCACCCCTGCTATGAATGATTGATGCAGCTGCAGCTCTACAGCTTCATCCCCGTATGTGCCTTAACCAGGATTTCATCATATTTTGCCGAATCGGATGAACGCGACAGCCAAGTGCCGATCCACGCGCCTAGAAAGCCTAGCGGAATAGAAATGATGCCCGGGTTCGCATAAGGGAACAGCGCCTGCCCGACCAGAATGGCCTTGCCCGGCTCGGGACTCCAGACGCTCGGGCTTACAATAACCAGAATGAGTGCGCTGATCAAGCCTGTCAGCATCCCGGTTATTGCACCTGCCGTGTTAAAGCGTCTCCAGAAGATAGTAAACAGAATTACGGGCAGGTTCGCGCTTGCCGCAATAGCAAAGGCGACGGACACGAGGAACGCCACATTCAGCTTTTGCGCAAACAGCGACAGCAGGATGGAAACGACCGCTACCCCCACGGAAGCCCAGCGAGCGACGCTCATCTGCTCCTTCTCGTTTGCATCTCCTTTACGGATAATATGAGTATAGAAGTCATGGGCGAAGGCAGAGGCTGCAGCCAGTACCAGTCCGGTCACCACAGCAAGAATGGTCGCGAAGGCTACCGCCGAAATAAAGGCGAAGAACAGGTCGCCCCCAAGCGCTTTGGCCAATAGCGGAGCCGCCATATTGCCTCCCTTGTCCGCGGCCAATATATTATCGTAGCCTACGAAGGCCGCTGCGCCGAAGCCAAGGAAGATCGTCATAATATAGAAAATTCCGATCAGCCAGGTTGCATGAACGACGGAGCTTCTTGCTGTCGGCGCATCCTTCACCGTGAAGAAACGCGTCAAGATATGCGGTAAGCCAGCCGTTCCTAGCACGAGCGCCAGGTTCAAGGATAGCGTATCCAGTGGCACCTTGTATTTATTCCCGGGATTCAGGAAGCTTTCCTTCAGCGGTGTCGCCGTCTTCATCTGCTCGAACATTTCGGTAATGCTGAAGTGAAACTTCGCCAGCACGATGATCGAGACGATGAAGGTGCCCCCCATCAAAAGAACCGCCTTGGTAATCTGTACCCACGAAGTGGCACGCATGCCGCCGAATACGACGTACACCGTCATCAAAGCCCCTACGATCAAGACGGAGGTCACGTAATCCAACCCTAACAGCAGCTTAATCAGCGACCCTGCCCCCACCAGCTGGGCAATCATATAAAAGATCGAGATCGTAATCGTGTTCAACGCTGCGACCCCGCGAATCTTTTTATTATTAAACCTTGCCGCGATCATATCCGCCATTGTATATTTCCCAAGATTGCGCAGCGGCTCAGCAACCAGATAAAGAACGACCAGATAAGCTACAAGAAAGCCGATGCTGTAGAAGAAGCCGTCAAACCCTGATAAAGCAATCGTTCCCGCAATACCGAGAAACGAGGCTGCCGACATATAATCCCCCGCAATCGCCCATCCGTTCTGCCATCCCGTCAATCCCCCGCCCGCCGTATAAAACTCGTTCGTCGAATTGGTCTTTTTGGCCGCATAATAGGTGATGATCAAGGTGATGGCCACAATCCCCAAAAATAATATGAATGCTGACGTATTCATCCTTTTTTCCTCCTTCGGCTTTTCACCGTGCGGTTACCTGATTCAAGACGCTTTATTTCTCGTAATTTCCTCGATCATCGCATCGTATTGGCTGGACTTGCGGGAGTACGCGATACAAAGCGCCCAAGTCATAATGAATTGGGAAAAGGCGAAAACCCACGCCCAGGACACCGAGCCAAAGGCCGGAGCATTCAGCACTTTGGAATAGGAGGTTAAAAGGGGCAGCGCGAAGTAATAAGCGAAGAAAAAGATAGACATCGGCACTAGAAATCGTTTTTTCCTTGCGATTAAAGCTTTAAATCGAGGAGAATTGGCAATGCGACTGTAATCCACCGCTTTGGCATTCATACGCTCAGCCTCCCATCGTTTTTTGCGCCGCAGCTCTTGCAGGCAGCTGCCTAGACTTGGATGAATGGACCAGGGTGTGTGCGCTTCCATTTTCAATTTATTAGGATGCTATCTCCAATATTACGTTAGCTATAAACTATTTTTTTGTAAAACATCGCGTTGGGTAGGAAACTAGAATCACTTCAAATGCGGAGTAAAACTATCGTTGCCTTTCGTATTATGAAGTCAGCCAGTTTTAGTTGATTCTCATCACCAGCTTGGTCATAATATAAAGAATTCAATTTTGGAGTTTATATATGAATTAGATTTGAAAATAGGGGGACAAAATGAAGAATTACGATATTATATTTTTTGATATAGATGATACACTTTTTGATTTTTCTAAATCGGAGAAACAAGCTTTTAAAAAAGTCCTTGAAAAATATAATCTATTAAATAGCTTAAGGCTGTTCAAAAAGAGTTACCAAGAAATTAATAAAGTGTTATGGGGAGAATTAGAAAATGGAAAATTGAGCCTTGTTGAACTAGGTTCAGAGAGATTTAAGAGATTATTTTTAGAACATGAACTTGAAATTGATGCAGTTTTATTCAATCAAGATTATTTGGGGTTTCTTGGAGAGCAATCGCACCTCGTCCAAGGAGCTGAAAAAGTCATTAAAGATCTCTCGTATAAACGCTTAGCAATTATTACTAACGGTTTCACTGATGTACAAACATCTAGAATTAATAATTCCCCTATAGGAGGTAAATTTGAACATATTATTATCTCTGAATTAACTGGATTCCAAAAACCACAAACAGAAATTTTTGATTATGCTTTTCATAAGCTTCAGATTACAGACAAATCCAACGTGCTAATGGTAGGCGATTCGTTGACTTCTGATATTCAAGGCGGAATTAACTATGGTATTGATACTTGTTGGTTCAATCCAAAGCACAAGGAAAATACTACATCCTTTAAACCTACTTACGAAATAAATAAATTAGAAGGCCTGATAGAGATTGTAAAATAAGTGCACACACCCACAAGTTCTTATGTTTGGAGGGGGTCTGTCACAGCACTATCATTTGCAAAAAAAAGTATTGCTCCTCGTCTCATAAAAATCCCCTCCGGTCTACAGTGTTAAGTCCAGCATTGCATGAACTCTTTTCACTGTTAACCGCAAGGGGATATACAGGTACTCTTTCTTATTTATAGGCTGGCCACGCTTCAAGCGTATAAGCCATTTCCCAGAATAAATATTCATAATGACTGCTTATCACAAAATGCTGCTTCATCCGATCGCGGTCGGCCTGCGATACCTCTGCGGCAATAGAGTCCAGACGATCGATCTGCTCCTGCACCAGCTCCCGGAACCATTCGCCGCCGTAAGCCTCAATCCATTCGCGGTAGATCGGCTCCTCCGGAGCTGATCCCTGAAGCTTCTCGCCGATCTCGTAATACAGCCAGTAGCACGGCAAAATGACGGCGATAATGTCGCCCAGATGCCCGTTATAGGCTACCCGCTGCATATGCGATGTATAGGCGTAAGCGGTCGGCGCCGGCTGAAACGCGGCACGTTCTTCGGCCGTAATGCCCATTCGTTTGCAGAATGTTTCGTGCAGCGACAGTTCCGCATTGTAGGTTCCTTGAGCGTGAACGGTCATTCGGTTAGATGTGGCAAGGTCGGCCGCTTTGGCCGCGCCAAGGGACTGTACACGGGCGAATTGGGATAAGTAGTAAGCATCGTTCAGCACATAATAACGGAAGCATTGAAGCGGCAGGGTGCCGTTAGCAATTCCTTGAACGAACGGATGATGAAAGCTTGCATTCCAGCTGTCCTCCACTGCTTGACGCAGCTCTTGTGAAAATTTCATGGCGGTTCCTCCTTTAATTTTGCTTACATCCTATCGTCAAGATCAGACGACTTTATACCTTACATCTCCTACATGGAAATAAGGAAAATGCTGGCCCAAATACAGAGCAGCGCACACCGTCAGCACCAAATAGAAAAGCAAATAGACATCGCGCTGGGAAAATCCGATCCGATAATAAAATGTACGATGGTGCGAAGCCGAGAAGCGCTTGGCCTCCATCGCAACCGCAATACGCTGCGCCCGGCGGATGCTCTGCGCCAGCAGAGGGATCGCGTAGAGCCTTAGCGTCTCATACACGCCGCCTAAACCTGCGCGCCTTTTAACGCCGCGCACCTTCAGCGCCATGCCGAGCGTCTGGAATTCGGCAGCCATGATGGGAATCAGCCGCAAGGCGGCCATAAAGCTGTAGGCGAATTTCGCAGGCAGCTTGCACTGCTGCATCAGCGAGTAGAACAAGGCGACGGGCCTTGTCGTCAATGCAAACGTCAATCCTGTAAGCGCCATGTTGACGGTCTTCAAGCCGATATGAAGCCCGCGGTAAGAGCTCTCCTCCGTAACCCGAATCAATCCCCAATGAATCCATGTCGTGTCCCCTTTTCCGAACAGCATCATGGACATGGAGGACGATACGAAGAGCAGTCCGAACGGCAGGAACATCAGCAGCAGCCGGTGCAGAGGCTGTCCCGAAAAGCACAGCAGCAGAATCAGCTGGGCAAGGGTCAGATTGACCAGAACATTAAGATTGTCCGTGAAGAGAAGGACAAAGAACAAGGCCAGCGACAGCAGCAGCTTGAAGCTCGGATTCACTCGGTGCAGCCAGGTTTCATCGTAAGCTAATAAGTTGTCCACTGTCCTTCACTTCCTTCTGCAAATATTGCGACGGCGTCGTGTCCGCTTCTAGCCTTCCCCGCTCCACGACCCAGACCCGGGTTGCGAACCACCGGACGATCTCCAGATCGTGCGTGACCATAATAATGGTCGTTCCCTGGCGTCTCCAGGCCTCAAGCTTCTCCAGAATCGCGAAGGTGTTCGCTGCATCCTGTCCGAACGTAGGCTCATCCAGCATAATAACCCGCTGTGTCTGATACATTGCCGTCGCCACGCTGAGACGGCGTTTTTGTCCGAGCGATAATTGATAAGGGTGCTGGTTCTGCTGGGCCTCCAGACCGAACTCGGCCAGAAGCTCCAGCGCAAGCCTTTCGGCATCCGGCTTCCGCCCGCGGCGGAACCCGAATGCCGCCTCATCCAGCACGGAATGGGTTACAAATTGCATTTCCGGATTTTGAAAGACGTAAGCTGCAGTATCCGCCACATCCTTGAAGCCTTTAACGCCGCGTCCAGCCAGCTCGTAAGCGCCCGAGGTCTTAATGAGCTGCATCAGGGCTTGAAGCAGCGTGCTCTTGCCCGCTCCGTTCTCGCCCACTACAGCAATCCATTCGCCGGAGCTCGCCGCCGCTTTTTCGACACGCAGCTTCGCTTCCCTGCCGCGGTAGGCGCTAAAATCGCTCAGCTTAAGCAATCCCGATGCTGGCACAGGCTTCTCCTCTGCAGCATTCCGCAGCGACCTGTAAGCCGGTCCGGAGACGTAATCATCCCATACCTCCGGATACCAGATCCCGTACTCCTTAAGCTTTTCTTTATGCTGACCGAATACGTCGGCAGGCGGGCCGTCCGCCAAGATATCCCCTTGGGGGGAGAACAGTACGACCCGGTCGACAAATCCGATGATTTCATCGATTTTATGCTCTACGATAACGATCGTTTTGTCCCTTCCTATAGCCTTGATGGTATCCCACACCTGCCGGGTGCCCTCCGGGTCCAGCAGCGCCGTCGGTTCGTCGAAGAACAGAACCTCCGGCTCCAGGGCAAGCACGGAGGCTATCGCCAGACGCTGCTTCATCCCCTGGGACATCGCTTGAATGGGCATGTGAAGCTCGGGAAGCTCGAGTCCTACCTGCCGCAGCCCGTCGCTGATTCTGCCGCTCATCTCCTCCCGCGGAGCCCCCAGATTCTCCAGCACGAACGCCATTTCCTCATCTACGTACGGCATGCAGAATTGGGTATCCGGGTCTTGAAATACATAGCCCCATGAGGCAGGAATGGCAATCTCGTCGAATTTGACAGGGACCTCGATCACATTGGGAACGAGCCCGGTCAATACTTGAAGCAGCGTAGATTTGCCGCATCCGCTCGGTCCGAGGAGCAGCACCTTCTGCCCTGTCTGAACCGAGAACGAAATATCGTTGAACAGAAGCGTCGGACTACCGGCGAATTTGAGACGTAGTCCATGTACTGATGCACATTCCTGCTGCATCATCCCTTACGCTCCAAGGCCTGGTAATCTGCGCTGCTCACCGGACGGACAAGCTGTGTCACCCCGGTAACCTCCAGAGCTTTCACCAGCCAGTACGCGCACATCCCCGTGAAGAAGATCGATCCGACGATGCGGAAAGCAAAATACAGCGTCAAATTCCAGGTTTGCAGATCGATCAAATAGCCTTTGAACGCGTCGAAAACAAGCGAAGCGACAGCCGAACCGATCCCTGCCAGGGAAACCGTCGTTATCGAGAAGCTGCGGTATCGGAATAAGGCGAATACCAGCTCGGCCAGCAAACCTTGAGCAATCCCGTAGGTCAAGGATTCAATCCCGTATTGCGAGCCTGTAAGAAGCTCCCCGGAAGCCGCGGCCACCTCCGCCAGCAGCGCTACGCCCGGTTTGCGGATAATCAGCGCCGCTACCGTAGCCGCCATAAACCATACCCCGTAGACAAGCTGATCCAGCTGCAAGCCCGCCAGCTTTACGACGTTGGACACATCTCCCCATAACCGATAAATGATGCCGAACACAACTGCGATGACGATGGTGACCAGGATGTCGGTTAGCTTTAACCCTTTGGACATTTCCATCCACTCCTTTTTCTAAATATGATGATGCTCGGGGCCTCAGCCCAGACCTTGTTCTGACAGGACAACGCGAAAAGGCCACCTCCATCAACAACATGGAAGTGGCCTGCATGTACGTAGATAACACGCTTCTAACGTTCTCCACTTCCCTACGCTGGTACAATCCAGATCAGGTTCAGAGGGTCTAGGATCTATCGATCCAGTCTCAGCCTTTCGGCTCCCCTAGTGACAAATATCATATTAGCACGATTGGGATAAAAGTCAACGGCTAAATGTGCGGTATCCGGTCCGCAAAAAGAGACGGCAATCCTCACTTGCCGATACCGGAGCCGGTTGGGCACCGAAACATCGCCGTTTTGCGTATGGGCAAATGTCCCTTTCCTTCCTGTAGGGCCATGCTTTTTTTCTTGCGTTGGACCCTGTTCTGTGTCAAGATATTCGGTAGACCCACACTATGAAGAAATAGGTGAATGAACAGTTATGATGAAACCTTTTTTCCGCTTGCTGACGGAGCTATCCTCCCGCAAGTCGATCTCCCGGTTAACCGGATCCTTTGCGAAATCCCGAGCAAGCCGCGGATTGATCCCGCGCTTTGCCAAAATATACGGCATTCCGGTTCAAGACGCCGAGAAGCATCTGTCGGAGTATGCTTCACTGAATGATTTTTTTACGAGACGTTTGAAATCCGGGCTGCGTCCAGTCAATACTGCCGAGCATACTCTCGTCAGTCCGGTTGATGCAGCGATTACCGGCATGGGACCGATAGAAGAAGGTTTGATCGTTAACGTCAAGGGACAAGATTACACCGTTGAGGAGCTGCTTAACTTTTCGCCTCGTACGGTGAATTATCAGAACGGATTTTATTTCGTGCTATATTTGAGCCCGACCGATTATCACCGGATTCATACCCCGATTGACGGAAGCATTATCGAGAAAGAGCACGTCCCGGGCAAAGTATATCCGGTGAACGAGTTCGGTTTGCGCCAAATGCGCAGAGTATTGAGCCGTAACGAAAGATTGATCACCTATATGCAGCATGAGGGCGGCGAAGTGGCCGTAGTAAAGGTCGGAGCGATGAACGTGAGCAGCATCCAGTACGTGAAGCCGCTGCCCAACACCTTGCAGCGCGGGGATGAGCTCGCTTACTTCGAGTTCGGCTCCACCGTCGTGCTGCTGATGGAGAGCGATACGTTCTTAAGCCGCAGCGACCTGCATGTCGGAAGCAAAGTCAAAATGGGAGAAGCGTTAGGAACCATTCAGCCATCCTGACATCATCGTACTAGCAGAGGAGAAAGCCATTATGCAAGCAGCATCATCCGGAACGGAGGCCGCCGGCGCAAGACTGCAATCGGCCCCGCAGCACAGTCTCAAGCCGACTGTCATGCGAATTTTACTTGCCATAAGCATCGTTCATTTGTTCAATGATTCCATCCAGTCGATTATTCCGGCCATCCTGCCGATTCTTAAGGATTCGATGCAACTAAGCTACATGCAAGCGGGGATTATCGTCTTTTCCCTTAACATGACCTCTGCGCTTATGCAGCCGGCCATCGGCTTATATTCTGACCGCAAGCCCTCCCCCTACATGCTCCCACTTGGAATGGGATTGACATGCCTAGGGGTGCTGGGCCTTGCCTTTTCGCCCAATTACGGCATGATTCTCGTATCCGTCATTTTTGTCGGGCTGGGCTCCGCCATCTTTCACCCGGAAGGCTCGCGCGTCGCACACATGGCTGCAGGCTCACGGCGCGGGCTGGCACAGTCCATCTTCCAGGTAGGCGGCAACGCCGGACAATCCCTGGCCTCCATCATGACGGCGCTCATCTTTGCTCCTCTTGGACAGCGAGGGGCCATTTGGTTCGTTCTTGTGGCCGGACTGGCCATAGCCGTTCAAATGTATATTGCGCGGTGGTACAGCGGTTATATGGCGGCAAACCCGAGACCGGTCAAAAAATCCGCCGCACATGCCAACCGACCGGCCCGTAAGAAGCAGATCGCCTTTGCGTTTACGATGCTGATTTTTCTTGTGTTCGCCAGATCCTGGTACCATTCCGGGGTATCGACCTACTACCCGTTTTATTTAATGGAGAAATTCAACCTGTCTCTGGAGCATGCGCAAATCTACATCTTCCTGTTTGCGGCTGCCGGTGCCGTCGGCACCTTCCTCGGAGGGCCGCTTGCGGACCGTTTCGGACGGCGGAATATGATTTTCTTCTCCATGCTCGGCTCCGCGCCTTTAGCGCTGGTGCTGCCGTATGCTAATGCATTTTGGGCCTACGTCATTTTGTTGATCAATGGACTTATTATTTTATCCAGCTTTTCAGTGACCGTAGTGTATGCCCAAGAGCTTGTTCCTGGTAAGGTCGGAACGGTCTCCGGACTGATCACCGGCATGGCCTTCGGACTCGGAGCATTAGGAGCGGTAGCCTTGGGCGGCCTGATTGACAAGTTTCATCTGGAGGCAGTTATGCAAATGGTCAGCTTCCTGCCGCTGCTCGGACTGTTGACCTTCTTCCTTCCCTCGGACAAGAAGCTGAAGGAATGGGACCAGCAGGCATCCGCTTAAAGCAGCGGGAGCAATATGGTGCCTGGCATAGAAGCTAAAAAAATCCTCCTCTCCGCAAGTACGGAAAGGAGGATTTCTTTGTTGACACGGCTTCTACGGATAAAATTCGGAGCTAGCTCCCCGTAAACTAACCGAATCAGCTTCATAGCAAAGGCCATTGCTTGATGGGGATAAGTTAACTCCGATCTATAAGCTCAACCTCTTCCCGTAACGACTCTCCAGGCAAACTTCGGCAGCAGAAGCTGCCTTCGCCATCTTAGCGAGGGCTTGGACAGCAGCCGGTGCAGCCATTCCAGATGGAGGTTCTGCCATAGGACCGGTGCCCTCTTGACAGTTCCGGCAATAATATCGAGGCTTCCGCCGACTCCGAAGGCTACTTTGGCGTGAAGGCTTGTTTTGTACCTCGTAATCCACTTCTCCGAATACGGCGCCCCCATCGCAACGATCAGAAAGTCGGGCTTGGCGGCTTGAATGGTGCGAACGATTGCTTCCTCCTGCTCCTTGCCAAAGAAACCGTGATGCCTCCCCGCAATGCGAACCCCTGGATAGCGTGCCGCAATGTTGTCCGCCGCTTGTCGGCTCGTCTCTTCATCTGCCCCCAGCAAAAAGAATGAATAGCCTCTTTCATTGCCCATCTCGAGCAAGCCGATCAAAAGATCGTACCCCGTCACCCTTTCCTTGAGCGGGGTTCCTTTCCATCTGGAAGCCAGGACGATTCCTATACCATCAGGAGTTATCAGGTGGGCAGCGTCCATAATTTGCTTGAATTCGCGGTCCTGAAGGGCCGTCATGACGAATTCCGGATTGGCCGTGATAAGATGAAACAAAGAATCTCCGGGGTTGTTCACCCGATCGGCAAGGTGCTGCAGCGTCTCGTTCAAATCAAGAGGGGAGAACGGAATCCCCATGATAGGTACCGGTTGTAACAAGGGATCACCTGCTTCGTTATTGGTATGGGTCTTGTAAATTCAGTTCTTATCCCATGATTGTACCGGTTGGGTTAGTCAAGTTGCAAACATGACAACCTGATAATTGACTGACGCCGGGTTCCCTTGTCTGTCCTTTAATCCGGATATTTGAACCTCGAAGCGGTCTCCATCCATATATTGGATGCCGTCATTCGGCTTAAAAATGATGCAGTAAGGAACGCCATAAGCGGTAGTATCGACATTAAAGTAAGTGCCGCCGTTCCGGCCTTCCTGATCCTCCTGATCCAACGTCCAGATGGTTTGATCGTTTAGACGCGTCAGCGTAACGGTTACATCCCCTAGATTCGGTTTCTTGAACAATTCCGGGTTCAAGGAAACCGACCAAGGATCACTTCCCTGGAAATAAGGTAACGGGAAGTAACCCTTTCCCGGCCAGGTGATGATATCGTATTCGAATGGGACCGGTCGGCTTTTATCAAACACCTGCATAGGGGAATAATACGTTCGATAATCGTGGAAACGTCTCCCTTCCGCCAGCCCGAAGCCGATTTTTTGCAGCGGCGGGTACAGAATCCACCGGCGATGTCCGACCGTCGCCCGATTTGAATCGTCATGGTCGCTCATGTAGGATGCAACCGTCCGGGTTAACAGGCTGCTCGGCTTAATGGCGCTGCTGGCGGCATAAATACTGTAAATATTGCTCGTGCTCGTGGATAAGTACCCTTTTTTATAAAAGTTTTCATCCATGCCCGCCGTCTTGCCGGGGGTATGGGACAGCTTGCCGTAGTCGGCCAGAAGCACCGCTCCGTACTGAGCCTGCTCGTTGAGGGACGAATCCTGCACCAGATCATCGGGCAGGCCTGCCAAATAACGCATCAGATTGACGGCTTTCACCCCGTCTTCCACATAATCCGTGTTCAGCTTGCCTGGTTTATGGGGAGCCGTGATATGAGGCTTCTCCTCGAAAACAGCTCCGGAAAAGACCGGCGCAGACGCCCGGATCCGCGCATCGATCTGCCGCTTCGTTCTTCCGTTCAGCGGATCGTCGTTTTCAACAGAAATCGTCCTGGTCTCCTCGTTCCAATGCACATACATCCCTAGCGCGTTACAGACGAAGCGGAGGGGAACCAATGGCTCTCCGTCTTGCAGCTGCACCGGAACATTCATCTCCGAAGCCCGCCCGGATACCCTTGCTTGCCGGGAGCCGATGTCGAGCTCTATCCTGGTCCCGTTCTTCATGCCGATAACGGTTTGTTTGCCGGCCGCCCACGAGAAGCTGGCACCAAATGACGGAAGCAGCTCCTTCCCTGGAATCATGGCATGGCCGTCAACAAGGATCGGCGTACTTTCGAACAACGCGGGTGCTCCATTGATTGTGACATGAATCCCGGTTTCCTCCGCATACGCAGCAGCAGACAGGACCGGCCCTGCCGCTGTCAACGCTAACAAGAAGCCAATTGCCCATCGTTTCAAGCGCCTCATCTCCCCGACCTTTTGAAAACGGTTTATCTTAGACGTTACTTCGACAGGGCCTCATATATTTCCTTCCATGGAAAAATCATCAATCCCCTTCCTGTCTTTATATCTCCGCGGCCAGCTCCTTCATGGTCCGGACCCCATATTCCATTGCTTCCTGCGGCAAATGAGGAAAGTGAAAACAAGCGCCATATTTAAGCTTCGCCGCTTTACCGGTAACAATCTCCGACCAGCGGACGCCCGCTGAAGCGCAGCGGTCACGAAATGACTCATATTGGCCCACAGATCCTCGCCACCAGCCAAAAATATGCAGCCCGGCATCGCTCTCCACCCAATCGAACGGTTCGGACAAATGCGTTTGAAGCTGCTTGAGCAGAAACTCAAACTTGCGGCTGTACACCCGCTTCATCCTGCGCAGATGCTTCTCATACTGACCGCTCTGCATGAAGCCTGCGAGCGCCTTTTGCTCCAGCAAGCCGGCAGGCAGCGGCTCATACAGCGATTTGGCCTTCACGAAGGGGAGGACCAGCGGCAACGGGAGGACGGCATAGCCGATTCGAATGGTTGGCAGCATCGTTTTGGTAAAGCTGCCTATATAGATAACCCGTTCTTGACGGTCCAATACCTTTAACGGCTCTAACGCCTTCCCCCGATGACGGAACTCGCTGTCATAGTCATCTTCTACAATAATGGCGTCCTTCTCCTGTGCCCACTGAAGAAGCTGCTGCCTTCTTTCCATGCTTAGTACGGCGCCGGTAGGATACTGCCTGCTTGGCGTCACGAACAGCAGCCTGGCATTCCAGTCGTCCGGGACAATCCCGTGCCTGTCCACTTCTACAGCAACGCCTATACCGTTCACCGCGTGAACAGCTCTTGGAATTCCCCTGAATCCAGGGCTTTCCATGACGACCTTATCTCCCGACTGTACGAGCATCTGGACCGCAAGCGCAATAGCTTGCATGGAGCCGTTCACAATGACAATCTGCTCCTTAACAGCTGCAATGCCTCGGGCTCTGCGCAAGTATTGGGCGATACACTCTCTTAATGCATCGTCCCCCTGCGCCGGAGCAAGCTCCATTGGACCGTCTCCCTTGGTCAATTCTCTGGAAGCGGCATACAAACAACGGCTCCATTCTTCCTTCGGAAACGCATCATATTCCGGGTGGAGCGTATCAAAATCTGCCTTCATTACGGCTGCCGACGGCGCCGGTGTGTACAGAGCTGCAGGTCCGGACTGCTCCAGCAGCCGACGACCCCATTCGGAGAGCCTGTATTCTTTTTTTGCCGTATCCGGTTCCTTGGGGCCCTCCCCCCGATAGGAGATAAAGGTACCTCGTCCGACTTCGCTTACTACATAACCGACGGAAGCAAGCATATCGTACACTTGATTAACCGTTCCGCGGGACATCCCGTACAAGCCGGCCATCTCCCTGCTGGAGGGCAGTCTGGTCCCATAAGGCAGTATCCCTTCTACAATCGTATCCCGCAACGCATGATACAACGCCTGCATTTTGGTCGAATATTTCAGCGCATAACCGTGATAAGGAATTTGAAAATGCATGGCTATCGATCCTCTCCACTCGCATTGGTACATTAAAAATAATGTAAATTGGTGCTTTCCGATTGTCAATCCAAAATCGTAATCTAGATGTCAATAGAGCAATGGAGGTTGAACCATGAGAAGAAAAGAATTTGAAATGATGGATAAGAAGGAGACGGAGTTATTTTTACAGGAGATGAGCTTCGGGGTTCTGGGCACCATCGGAGAGGACGGATGGCCTGAGCTGACGCCTCTTAATTTCGTGTATTACGAGGATCGCATTTATTTTCACGGCAGCAAAATCGGGCAAAAAATGAAAAATCTAAAGCGCGAAGCCCGGGTAACCTTCGCCGTTGCCAAGGAGTATGCCATTATCCCTTCCTACTTTCTAGATCCGAGGCTGGCTTGTCCCGCTACCGCTTATTTTAAATCGGTTCTGATCAAGGGTACGGCCGAAATGGTCGAGGATGCCGAGGAAAAGGCCGGAGCGCTTCAAGCTTTCATGCGCAAGCTTCAGCCGGAGGGAGGGTATGAGCCTATCGATCCGTCAGATTCCGACTATGCTTCTCAGCTGAAAGCAACAGGCGTCGTGCGCATCCAGGTGAGCGAGATGAGCTCGAAATATAAATTAGGGCAAAATTTGACGGAGCCCCGTTTTACTAAAGTGACTGACGGGCTGCAGCAGCGCGGGGGCACATGGGACGCCGAAACCTTAGCCTTGATGAACGCCTATTGTCCGCATCACAAAAATAAGCAGGAATAAGCCCTGGCGGATTCGGCTAATCTCATGACACCTGCTGAAATTGTAGGATCTGATGTTTAGGCGGAACCGACTATCCTATATCGAAAAAAAGAGCTGCCGGTTCAATTTCCGGCTTGCTCTTTTCATTTTGGCGTATGCAGTTAGGCTTCTTCAGCCTCATGGTAATGCTCTTGGCAAAATGCCTCTACCAAAGCGATTTCTTCATCTTCCATATCAAATTCGAGGTACCGCTCCGTCCCTCTCTCGAAAATCTCATATTTCACGATTCGCGATCCGGCTTCCTCCACGCTGTAGATAGCTCTGACATACAAGCCTTGGTCGGAGTACAGCTCGTCCTCCTCATCGACCTCGATATCCAGGACAAATTCATATCGTTTGCCTGGTAAAATGCCGAACGGGTCCTTTACAAATTCCACGCTGTAATCGGTGATGTTCATAGTTATAGGGTTCATCCTTTCCTTACTGCCTTCAAACCCTATTATACATAGAAAAGAAGCAAAATTAAAAACCTGTTCATCGCTGAACAGGTCGAATGTGTGTTCTTGGAGAAGGGATTTGGAGCAATACGCTATTCGGAAACCTCTGAACCTGACTCTTCTGACCCGTCGGATGAATCTTCTGCTTCTTCGCCGGCTTCTGCCTCTTCAGCTGCTTCCTCCTCAACCTCTTCCTCTACTGCCTCTTCCTCGGCTTCTTCTGAAGCGCTTACAACCACTTCCACTTCCGCTGCAGCCTCTTCAACCAGCAATTCATCCCTTTGAAATTCTTCTCCCATATGAATCCCTCCAATGTGCACTTAGTTTCCCTAAGTGTGATACTATCTTATGAGGGGGAAGAAGGTTTTAGTATTGCTCCATCTGTTCCTCCTCAATAATATTTTGCAGGTCATTGGCGGTGATGCTGATGATGCGGTAAGCCTGTCTATTCGCCAGTGCAGCGGCTTGTTCTTTCATGAACTTTGGGGACCCTTCCTTCTCCTCATCGTAAACGAGAAGGATACCGTCTGAATTACGCAGCAAAAATTTGTTTTTCTCTTTAAACTGCCATGGACCCTCATACTTCATCTTCGTCACGCTGTTCACGTAATTGGCTCTCTGGAGCACGCTTGCGTACAAGCTCTTCTTCTCGTCGCTCCAATTCTCCTCCTGCTCGAGAAACGGTGTGATGACAGCCAACTGCAGCTGTTCATGGGTTTCCTGAAGCTCTAACACCGCCTCGGCGGCCCACAGCTCCACACCCCATTGACCGCTGACAATAACCCATTCCAGCCCTTCATCCATCAGGGCGGTAAGCTGCTTTTTGATCGCTTTCTTAATAATGGGAATTCCCGGATGCTTCAGTGAGTAAATGCCCAGCTCAGCCGCCTTATATCCTGTTACCAATATCCGATTCACTGATTCAGCACTCCTTTGTCTCCCGATGCGGCTGCCTCCGCTCTCTTCTCTTTGACGCTAATCCATAGGATAAAAGCGCTGCAGGCCAGCGCTATCCAGGCATTAAACATAAACACATGGCGCATTCCATAAGCCTCGCTTGCGAAACCGCCGAAAAAGCTGCCGATAATTCTTGCCACTCCGAGACTGAGCAAGCCGTTTAGCGTCTGTCCGCTCGCTTTCAGCTCCTTCGGTACTTCCCGGTTAATATACATCGCCATCGTAACCGTCAGGACGATAAAAATCAGTCCATGAAGCGCCTGAGCCGGAAGAACCCAATACGGATTTTCCGTAAACGAGAAGCTGAGCCAGCGCAGCGCAGTAGCCAGGCTCGAAATCAATAAAATATGAATAAGCCGGACGCGCTGCATCAAGCGGTTGGCGAACAGGAGAAACGGGATTTCGCTGAGCGAGGAAATAACCATAGACCAGCCGATCATCGCATTATCGGCCCCAAGCTCACGGAAATAGATGGGAAAGAACGAATAATAATACCCCAATGTTATTTGCAGTACAAGATTAATGGCCAGGTACGTCATTAATTTGCGGTTTTTGAACAGAACCCAGATCTGCATTTTGTTGCCCGCCGACTGATACCCCGATATTTTGGGAAAGCGCGTTAACAGCAAGAGAGAGGCCAGCATCACCCCAGCAAAGACGGGAAACAGGTAATCGATATGAATTTTGGCCAAATAGCCGAACACGATGGACATCATGGCAAAGCCAAACGTTCCACCCAACCGGATGCCTCCGAAGGACCAGCGCTTTTGTTTGTCCAGCTCCTCCAAGGTAATGGCATCGCTGATCGCGAAGATAGAGGTTTGGAAAAAAGTAAACAGACATACCATAATCAACAAATAGTAGAACGCCGAAGATAGCGGAAACAGCAGGACCATAACTCCGCTGCCGATAAGAAGACAAGCCAGCACAGAGTTCTTGGTTTTTGCCCGGTCCCCTACCATCCCCCATAAAGGCTGGGCAAGCACGGCCACTAGCGGCCCCAAGCTCAGCAAAGTGCCTATTTGTGCAGGAGTGGCTCCTACCGATTGGAAGTAGACCGGGATATAGGTCCCGTATACTGCATTTCCCATATAGACAATCGTGTAAAATAACAGAAAGTAGATCATGAGAGGGTTCTCTCTTTTCATATAGAATAAGGCGTACGAGACCTATTATCTCACCCGTTCCATGGATTGACAACGTGTTTTTCGTGAGGCAAAGCACAGGCGTCCTTCCTCCGGAGGAAGACCTATCTTCCGGGCGAGTCATCGTTCCCTCATTCGAGTACTGCTCAGAGAAAGCATTACCGCACAAGTCTTGTCCCTAATCTTATATCTGGTACAATAGATGGTAAAAACCGTAGTAGGAGAGGAAAGTCATGGAGTTCCGTCTGGATCGGATTGAAAACAAAGTGGAGTTTTTCGAAGCTTACGATATGAAGTCGCTGGAGCGAAAAATTTCGGAGCAAATCGAGAATAACAAGGCGCTGCTGCTGGATGTTTACGCTATCGATCATCATGTGGTATTTGACCCTAATCTCGGGAAAATGCTGTACAGCGCAGTCGTTCATTTCAAGGCGAAATCGTTTTAAGCAGGCGCATTCAAAGCCCCTCTGCTCCCATTGGCACGGGTTCAGAGGGGCGGTTTCATTTATACGGTCTTCTCGAAATGATATTCCATATCCCCGGCCATTGCCTGAGGCGTATCTCCGGTGTCCAGAAAATGATGCGAGTGAATAAGCTGATGCTCGCCAAAGTCAACCTGTTTATAAAATTCATAGCATGGAAAGCCGTCATGAGAACCACGGATATGTGCAATGCCGTCTTTATGCACGGTGACCTCTAAACGATAATCTACAGTCGGGGCGTCAAGCCTTAACGGATTGCTGACGCTGGCTCTCATCACGAAGGAAACCTCATGCTCTCCCCAGACTTCATTCGATACGGTGATCCCGTCCACAGCCGCCCTGCCTTCCTTAAACTGCACCTTACCGTCCGTGTCGGTTACCCGCAAGATCGTTAAGCCGGTGTTGGCGTGAACGACGAGCCTTTGCTTTGCAAAATCGACGCTTACCTCCTGCTCAACGCGAGAACGTCCTGTGTTTACCGCATGGGGAGTGAAGCCACGGATGTCCGCTCCATACTCCAGCTTGTTTCCTGTCTCCGGATCGAGAATTGCCGGCAGCCAGCTCATTCCCCCGATAAACACGCTGGCCCTGATTTTGACGATACTTGCCATGCTCATCAACCCCTCATTCTTTGTAAGGGAAATCGGCTTATGCACTCACCGTGAGCCTATGATATACGACTTCTCTTGCTGCAGATTCACGATTCTTCTGATGTCTACGGACCGTTTCCTCCCATTTTCTATCCCTTGCTCACAAGCCCATTATCTCATCAGCCCCGATCCGTTGACAATGAGAAAAATCCGGCCGCCCTGTAACAAATAAAAAAAGACTGCCCGCAGGACAAATGAATGTCGAGCGGAACAGTCTTTTCAACGCACCTTGATGCGCTTGTCAGATTAACGAAGATCCTTAGGATCTACTTTGTCCATGTCGTGGAACACTTGGTTCTCACCGGCCATAGCCCAGATGAAGGTGTAGTTGTTGGTACCAACACCGGAATGAATGGACCAGCTTGGGGAGATAACCGCTTGCTCGTTGCGAACAACCAGGTGACGGGTTTCGCTAGGCTCGCCCATGAAATGGAACACCAGGCCGTCTTCCGGCATATCAAAGTAGAAGTATACTTCAGAACGACGGTTGTGCGTATGGCAAGGCATTGTATTCCACATGTTGCCCGGCTTCAGCAAAGTCATACCCATAACCAATTGGCAGCTTTGAACGCCGTTCAAGTGGATGTATCTATGAATAACGCGCTCGTTAGACGAGTTGATGGAACCCAGGTGCTCGGTTTCAGCCTCTTCCAGACCTACTTTTACAGTCGGATACTGCTTGTGAGCTGGCGTGGAGTTGAAGTAGAAGCGTGCAGGGTTCGAAGCGTCAGCGCTCTTGAACGTTACTTCTTTATTGCCAAGACCTACATACAGGCAGTCTCTAGTATTCAATTCATATTCTGTACCTTCAACGATAACGGAGCCTTTAGGTCCAACGTTGATGATCCCGATTTCACGACGCTCCAGAAAGAAGTCAGCACCCATCTCATGCTTGTCCGCTTCGAGTTTGATCGGCTCGGAAGTTGGGATAACGCCGCCTGTAATAAAACGGTCAACGTGGCTGTATACCATAGTCAATTTGCCTGGAACAAACAGCCCTTCGATCAAATATTCGTTTCTTAGCTTGTCCGTATCGTACGATTTCGTTTCCGTCGGATTTGTCGCGTAGCGGATTTCCATAACAATAATTGCCTCCTCAGTAATAATTGGCAGCGATGTTGATGGTCCAATTAACCATAAAACGTTTCAATTCGCAAAAAAAGACGAATCACGTTCATCCGCGCCCCTGTATATGGTAACATAAATCCGGGTACATCGCTACCAATACGGAGGAACTTCAAACATTGTCAACAATTGTCCTCCCATTTTTTATCGTTTTTGGAACAAATCACGTACATCGTTCGAAGGGCGGCAGAAAAAGGTTCGGTATTTTCCGAAAGAAGCCGTGACTCCCTCGGTCGAAAATGGTATAATATTGCCTAATGTTATGCCTATTAATTTATGTAAGTTAGATGAATGGAAGGATGGAGCGAGATGAACCCTCTTGCGCAACAGCTCAACGATACGATTGCCAAAGAAAACCCTTATGTGTATGAAATGCTGTCCGATCTGGGCAAGCAAATCTATTTTCCTAAGGTTGGCATCCTAAGCCAATCCGCAGAAGCAAAGCAAAAAGCAAAGAAATTCAATGCCACCATCGGTACTGCATTAGAGAATGGCAAGCCTATGCATCTGAAGGTGATTCAAGATACATTATCCGCCTACGATCCCAAAGATATTTACGAATACGCTCCTCCTGCCGGTAAGCCTGAGCTGCGTGCCGCTTGGCGTGCCAAAATGATCGAGGAAAACCCTTCGCTGGAGGGCAAAAACCTGGGGAACCCGATTGCGACGAACGCGTTGACTCACGGTCTTAGTATCGTGGCCGACCTGTATGCAGGTCCTGGCGATGTCGTCATCATTCCTGATAAAAACTGGGAAAACTACGAGCTGACCTTCGGTATTCGCCGCGGTACGGAAATGGTATATTACCCGCTCTATAACAGCGAGCGCAAATTTAATGCCGAAGGACTTCGCGAAGCTCTGCTCGCTCAAAAAAGCAAGGGTAAAGCGATTGTCGTCCTGAACTTCCCTAACAATCCTACAGGCTATACGCCTGGCCTTGAAGAAGGCAAGCAGATCGTTGCGGCGATCAAGGATGCTGCGGAAGCAGGAATCAATGTCGTAGCGGTAACCGATGACGCTTACTTCGGCTTGTTCTTCGAGGATTCGATGGTTGAGTCTCTGGCAGGCCAGTTGACCGATCTGCATCCTCGCGTGCTGTCTATCAAAATTGACGGAGCGACCAAGGAAGAGTATGTATGGGGCTTCCGTGTCGGCTTCATCACTTACGCCGGTCAAAGCGACGCTATGCTCGCTGCCTTGGAGCAAAAAACGATGGGAATTATCCGCGCGACCATTTCCAGCGGACCTCATCCGTCGCAAACCTTTGTCCTGCGCGCGCTGAACTCCCCGGATTTCAAAGCGCAAAAGCATGAGAAATCCCTCATCATGAAGGGCCGCGCCAACAAAGTAAAAAGCATTCTGGACAGCGGCAAATTCGATGGAGTCTGGGAATACTACCCATTCAACTCCGGTTACTTCATGTGCTTGAAGCTGAAAACCGTTGATGCCGAAACGCTCCGCACCCACCTGCTCGATAAGTATGGTGTCGGCACAATTGCCCTGGGCGAAACGGATCTGCGTGTTGCCTTTTCCTGCATTGAGGAAGAGAATCTTGGAGAATTGTTCGAGACTATCTACCAAGGTGTTCAGGACTTGCAGCAAGTGGGGGCAAAATAATAGATTGATATGCAAAACCCTGGCTGTCCGTCGGACGGCTAGGGTTTTATTTGATATAAAAGCAGCTACAGCTTAATAGGAGCATAGATGTCAAAATCAAAAAAATCGATCGCATCGGCTGCAATGTGAAACGGGTTCACAGGCTTCAACCGTCACTTATTTATTACCGAGTTGTTCCGCTAAACCAATTAGAATTCCTTCACTTCCACGAATGTAGCAGAGCTTATACGAGTCCTCGTACTGAACCACTTCGCCAACGAGCTGAGCCCCATGCTTAGTGAGTCTGGATACCATTTCGTCAATGTCTTCAACGGTGAACATGACGCGCAGATAACCGAGGGCATTTACAGGAGCAGTTCGGTGATCTGATATAACAGGTGGCGTGAGAAACCGCGAAAGTTCAATCCGGCTGTGGCCATCTGGGGTAACCATCATAGCAATCTCTACACACTGTGAACCCAGCCCGGTTACGCGGCCAGCCCATTCACCTTCGACAGTAGCTCGCCCTTCGAGCTTCAAGCCAATCTCCTCGAAGAAAGAAATGGCGTCATCAAGGGATTCTACAACGATGCCAACATTGTCCATTCTTAGTAATTTGTTTTTTTCCATAGCTTTATCTCCTTATGTGTACAAATTGATTACCTGATTATCAACTAGCAATACCAAATTTTAACATAACCTTAGATAAAAAAGAAAAACGCAGCTCTTGAGCTGCGTCCAGGTTGTTGAATAACCTTCTCCATATCAAATCAACAGATTAAACAAATGGGGATTTTTGTTAAGCTCGACGAACTTGAAGCCTTTAAGCCGCATCCGTTCGACCAGAGGCTCATAGTCCTCCTTATGCTTAAGCTCGAGACCGACCAGCGCAGGCCCGTTCTCCTTGCTCGTCTTCTTCGTATACTCGAATCGCGTAATATCGTCGTTCGGCCCGAGCACTTCATCCAGGAACTCACGCAAAGCACCGGCACGTTGAGGGAACTCCACGGTAAAATAATGCTTAAGCCCTTCATAGATCATCGACCGTTCTTTGATTTCCTGCATCCGGTCTATATCGTTGTTGCCTCCGCTGATGATACAAACGACATTTTTACCGGCGATCTGCTCCCGGTAAAAATCCAGCGCCGTAATGGTAAGCGCTCCAGCCGGTTCGGCTACGATGGCATTCTCGTTGTACAGCTCCAATATGGTTGTGCATACCTTGCCTTCCGGCACGACGATAATGTCATCACAAACCTTTTGGCAAATATCATACGTCAATTCTCCGACACGGCGCACGGCTGTCCCGTCCACGAATTTGTCGATGTCCGTCAGCGTCACAATCTCGCCTTGATCGATCGATTGACGCATGGATGGCGCTCCCGTCGCCTCGACACCGATAAATCGGGTCGAAGGACTGATGCTTTTAATATACGTTCCTACACCGGCCGCCAAGCCGCCACCGCCAATTCCCGCAAAGACGAAATCGACGGGCTCCCGCATATCGTTCATCAGCTCAAGACCTACGGTGCCTTGCCCGGCAATGATTTTTTGGTGATCAAACGGATGAATGAACTGCATGCCTTCCCTTTCGCAATAATTCACCGCTTCATTCAAGGAATCGTCGAACGTATCGCCGATCAGAATCACCTCAATGAAAGGGCCGCCAAACAGCTTCACTTGAGAAATTTTTTGCCGGGGTGTCGTTGTAGGCATGAAAATCTTGCCTTGAATTTGCATCGCTTTGCACGAGAAGGCGACACCTTGGGCATGGTTGCCCGCGCTAGCGCATACGACGCCCTTGGCCAGCTTGTCCTCCGGCAGGCTGCGTATTAAGTTATAAGCGCCGCGGATTTTGAACGAGCGGACCACCTGCAGATCCTCCCGCTTCAGAAACACGTTGCAATTATATTTTTCCGATAAAATAAAGTTTTTTTGCAGCGGGGTATGATGGACGACGTCCTTCAGCACGTGACTGGCCACGATGATATCTTCTAGCTTGACAGTTTGATTATCCATAAGCTCCTCCGGTTGACTTCATTAATTTTTCTATTATACACCTATGGCGTCACGTGTCCATAGATTTGCCAAAAAAAGAACAGCCCTCCTGCGAACTCTCCGGTTCACGGGAAGACTGCTCCTTTTGTAATCTAACCTTTCCACTATCTATATCGATATAAGGGATTAGCGGATGACAATCGTATGAACGAGCTGGTCTTTACCTCTCAGCTCAACCAAACGGTTCGTGGTCAGCTGGGACAGGTCCCCTTGAATAGTCAAATTGGAGGACGTGTTGTACACCGCTGTTTGTACCGTACCATTGCTCAAGGTTTGGTTGATAGAGATAGTAGCAATCGATCCGGCAGAATTTAGCGTGTAGGAGTTCAGGTTGCCGACAACCGTGAAATCGATTTGCTCGTCAGCCAATTTGGTCACTTCAACGAAAATAACTTGACCGTTATACGTGCGAACGTTGACTTGATCTCCCACTCTCAGCTCGGAAGCCGATACGGTGCGGCCGTTACGAATGATCGTCGCGTTGGAAGCGAAGGATACGTTGTAGGTTTGGTTATCTTTGGTCAATGTCAGCGTGTTGTTGCTAACAGCTGTATTAACCGTAGCTGCGAATGTCGTGTTGTCAGGCAGCTGGCTTTCGGCAAGCTTGGTTACTTCGACGAAAATGATTTTGCCGTTATACGTACGGATATTGACTTGATCTCCCGATCTCAGGTCAGAAGCCGATACCGTACGGCCGTTGCGAAGGATAGTCGCATTCGATGCGATCTCTGTGCTGTAAGATTGATTATCCTTAGTGTAGTAAAGCTTGTTATTGCTTACTGCAGCGTTCAAGGATGCGGAGAAGGTTGCGTTGTCCGGTGTAGTCGAGTTGCCGCCTGCGGCTTTGGTTACTTCTACGAAGATCGCTTTACCGCCATAGGTACGAACGATGACTTGATCTCCCGATCTCAGCTCGGAAGCCGCTACTTTAACGCCGTTTCTAAAGATGAAAGCATTCGAGTCAAGCTCCACGGTATAAGGCTGACCGTTATTGGTCAGAGTCAGCGTATTGTTGCTCACTGCTGCGCTCAGTGTACCTTTAATCGACGTGTTATCCGGAAGCTGGTTGCCTGTGCGATCGAGCAATGCAGCAAGCTCCGCACGTGTTACCGGACGGTCCGGACGGAACGTATTGTCCTCATAGCCATCAACCAGGCTCTTCTCAATAGCTTCTTCTACATAACCGACGGAGCCGGCAGGAATTTTATTGGCGTCCTTGAAGGTCAGCTTCGTATTCATTTTCGCTTTAGCTTCTTCCTGAAGCTTCAATGCTTTAATTAGAAGCGTCGTCGCCCAGAGACGGTCTGCTTCTTTTTCCGGTTGAACGGAATCATCGGATTCCTGGAACAAGTCATTTTGAAGCGCTACCGCAACATAACCGACAGCCCAAGGATATTTTTGCTTGATTTTATCTGCATCTTTAAAGTTAAGGTTCGAATTCATCGCTTCTGTCGATTCGGCTTGGTCACGCAGCCCCATCAAACGAACGGCAGCGGTGATAGCCTCGATGCGGGTGATCGTTTTGCGCGGCTGGAACGTCCCGTCCTCATAACCCTCGAATACTCTCTTGGAAGCCAGGCTGGCAATATAGCGGGCGGCCCACTCTACATCTGCGCCCTTCACATCGTCGAAGGACAGCTTGATCGTCATATTTTTCACGTTCAGGTTATTGATATAAACATCGCTGTTATTATTTTTGTTATTGACTTTGGTTTGAACCGCATCGCGGCCGCGGTCTTTATCATTGCCTTTTCCCTTGCCGTTGCCGTTGTCGGCAAATGCCGCGGTGGAACCGCCCAGCACCATGGCCATTGTCAAACCGGTAACCATAACCTTCTTGAAAGTATTGTTCATCATCATAGCTCCTTGTTCATAAATAGTGGGGGTATGCGGCGCCAAAATTGCTGCAGACAACCCTAGGCACCGGTGGATGTATAGTCATGATTTGTGAATCAGAACCTTCGCGAAGAATTCCTGTATTTACTACTACAATGTTTCGCCTGCCCGAAAATGTTTGTGGGGGTCTTTTGAACAGGCATGAGAAAAATGGTAGACTATTTTTATACTGTTTTTTTCGGTAAGGGAAATTCCTAAATCGAACAGGTAAGGAAAGGATTGGGGGAGAATACCACGTAATGAAATGGAATGGAAAAAAGTTATCCGTCAGCCTGTCCGTTTTGGCTCTGGTAGCAGCTGGAGCCGTCTACTCGGTGATGCACTTAGGAGGCGGCGGAGCACAGAATAACCCAGGCACGACAGAAGCATCGTCTAGCGGGACCAAGCCGCAGACCGTGACGCCGACACCAACGCCGGAGCCGCCGATCCCATCGGAAAAGGTCGATGTGGTTGTGTTGGGAAGCGAGCTTGAGGGATTGTATCTGGCAAGGGCGGCCGCCGATGAGGGGCTGAAGGTGAAGGTGCTGGACCCTCGCGAAGCGTTCGGTGGACAGGTTCTCCAGGGTGAGATGCTGTTCCTGGACGAAACGAGAGATGATCAATACCACTCGCTGGTTCAAGGCCGCGCCAAGGAGCTGTTCGACGGCTTCCGCAACGGCAAAATACGCAAGCTGCCGGAATTTACCCAGTATTTCGATAAGCTGAAGAAGGATATCCCTGTCGAGTCCGGCATCAAAATTCAAGAAGTGAAGCAAACCCCGGGCAAATTCGGAGCGCACGCGGTGGAATCCATCACCTATTCCGGAAAAGACGGAGCCAAGAAAAATATAAAGGCGGATTATTTCGTCGACAATACCGATTTTGCAGCATTGATCAGCAAGCTTGACGCCAAACGGATGCCGGGCCTGGAAGCCTTCTACGGTCAAAATAACATCGAGTATATGAGCTCAGGCATGATGATGAAGTTCAAAAATGTCGACTGGAACAAATTCAAAACAAGCTTCAACAATATGACTCCTGAGCAGCGGAGGGCCAAGTACGGCGGAGGTTCGGTCGATGACAGCTTTGCCATTGGACTCAGCGGCATGACAAGCGCCTATAAGCCGACCAATGATAGAGTGTTCCTGCGGGGACTGAACGCGGTGAACCAGCGCGATGGTGAAGTCATCATCAATGCGTTCCTGATCTATACCGTAGATCCGAGTGATGACAAATCGGTAGCCGAAGCCATAGAGCTCGGGAAGAAGGAAATCCCGCTGATTCTGAATCATTTCCGCAAAAATATTGTCGGGTGGGAAAACGCGGAGCTGAACGGCTTCCCGAATTACTTGTACATACGTGAATATAACCATTACGAATCCGATTATGTGTTAAAGCCGTCGGACATGCTTGGGGCTAAGATGTTCTGGGATAACGTCAGCATCGCCGGTTATCCTCTCGATCTGCAAGGAACGAGCGCCAACAAGTGGGGCATTGAGATGGGACGTCCCGACAAATACGGGATGCCGCTGCGCAGCTTCCTTTTGAAAAACTACGACAATGTCATTCTTGCCGGCAAGAACGTCGGTGCCTCCGCTATCGCTTACGGCAGTGCGCGAATTCAACCGAATACAAGCACCGCCGCCGAAACGATCGGCATTTTGATGGGACAGCTAAACGGCAAGAAGAAGCTGAGAGAGCTTACCGAAGCGGATATGCCGGCATTGGACAGCTACCTGGAAACCAAATACAAAATTAAGCTGACCGGCGTCAAAGGCAATAACAAAATTGCCGGATGGACCAATGATGAAATCGCAAAGCTCGATACAGGCGAGATCGTTTATGCTTCCTATGTGAATAAACGCAAGAAATAAGTGCTGCAGGCCTTTGTTCTCGGGAAATCCCCGCTAATCAGCGTATATAATCCAAAATTTCCCGAGAACAACAGCGACCGGAAGAGGGTACCCCACCGGGGTACCAAAGCAATTTTCAGATATTCAGGTTTTTCAACAGACTAAAGCAGAGAAAACGTTCTACCGTTTCCTCTGCTTTTTCTTATACGCTATGCTGTTTTGCAGGCTCTTGAAGCCGCAGCTGCTGCGCGGCAAATTCCCGATATAAGGCATGCGTCTCCAACAGCTCCGTGTGAGTCCCTTTGCCTGTAATCCGGCCTTTCTCCATAAACAGGATTTGGCTGGCGTCTACCACCGTGGACAGCCGATGGGCTATGACTAGCGTCGTCCGCCCCTTCATCAAATTGTTCAATGCTTCCTGCACGACAATTTCGGATTTGCTGTCCAGGCTGGAGGTTGCTTCGTCCAGCATCAGGATTTGGGGATCTCTTAGCAGCGCGCGGGCTATGGCGATTCTCTGGCGCTGTCCGCCGGACAGCTTAATTCCCCTCTCCCCGACCTCCGTATCGTATCCATTGGGCAGCTCGCTAATAAACAGGTCCGCATACGCCATCGCGGCAGCCCGCTGAAGCTCCTCGTCCGTGACGTCCCGCTCCATGCCGTAAGTGATGTTTTCCCTTATCGTCCCTGCAATAATAGGGCTTTCCTGCGACACATAGCCGATTTGGCTTCTCCAGGATTGCAGCGAATACTCTTCAACGCTCTCCTTGCCGAGCCGGATCGTTCCGCTCTGCGGGCGGTAATATCGTTCCAGCAAGGAGAACATCGTCGTCTTGCCGCTGCCGCTAGGGCCGACAATTGCCGTTACTTGTCCCGGCTCCAAGGTGAAATGAACGTCCTTTAATACCGGATCGCCGCCGTCGTAGCCGAATGAAACATGGTCGACGGTGATCGTTTGACGTGCATTCTCCAGCTTCCGTCCCTGCAGGGTGTCTTCCTCCTCCGCATCCAATGTGTCGATGATGCGCTCCGTTGCTCCCATCGCTTTTTGCAGCTGGGTGAAGAATTGGGTAATCTGGGTCATCGGCATGACGATTTGGATCAGGTACAAAATAAACGCGACCAGCTCACCTGCTGTCAGAATGCCGGACGATACCCGCATTCCGCCATAGCCTATAATGACGACCAGCAGGGCCATCAGGACGAAAGAAATTAAGGGAGAGATCAGCGCCTGAACCTTCCCCTCTCTCACGCCATATTGAAACAGCTTCATAATACCGGCTTTGCCAGCCTCATATTCCAGCGGCTCTGCATTGGACGACTTCACAAGTCGAATTTCTGACAGCACCTGGGTCAAGACGCCCGTAAACCGGGCTGTTTCGTCCTGCAGCCCTTTGGAAATCAAAAACATCTGACGTCCAATCGGCAGCAGAATAGCCACCGAGAGCGGTACGGCCAGCAGCATGATCAAGGTCATCTTCCAATCCAGGTAGAGCAGGATAGCTATAGAACCGATGATCGAGATCACTCCGTTAAAAAAGCTTGTGAGGTGCTCCGAAATAAGCCCCTTCACAATTCCGGTATCGTTCGTCATCCTGCTGATCGTCTCCCCTGTACGATGATTATCGTAATAAGGAACGGTCAAGGCGAGCAGCTTCTTCCACAGCCGATCCCGCAGGTTCGCGACAATTTGCTGCCCAACGCGATTCAGTAAATATATGGATACTCCTCCCGCCAATGCCTGGGCAGTGAATGTCATAACGAGCAGCACGATCTGCTTGGGCTCAATCGACGTTAGGGAAAAGCTGTCCACAAGGTTTTTGGTGAACAAAGGTACAATCAATCCTACAATCGTCGAGATGACGCTTAGTCCGACTGCGATGCCAAGCATCCATTTGGAGGGCTTCGTCTGCCGAATGACCTTGATAAATAAGCGCCACTGTCCTGATGGGTTCTTCCCATTCATCTTTTCCATCTCCTATCCGACCTCTTTTCTGTATGTCCGTTTCTTACCGGTAATTCTCTCGCAATAAAAGATTACGATATCTATTTAAACGGAATGTAAACGAAAAGGGTTCAACCCGGCGCAGCTGGACCGATGTAAAAACTTTTTATATTTATTTTCCCCCTGTTAGTCCTGCGGCTTCATCCCTATACTATGGCTATAGTAATGAGATCGGAGTGATGTTGGATGAGTGAACATTGGATTAAGTATCAACCGTGCAATGAGCGCATAACAAACCTTCAAAAGAAAGCTTGGTGGGATTATCAATAAGAAGCACGAACTTACAGCCTTAGAAGCGTTCGGCTATCAGCCGTTTGTCGCTAATCAGCACAAGGAAGACTACGATATCGGACGCGTTGCGCTGGAGCATACGCATCTGTATCGGATATACTCCGAGGATGGCGAATGGCTGGGGGAATTGTCCGGCAAATACCGTTATGAAGCCTCCGTACGCGATGACTATCCGGCGGTTGGGGATTGGGTATGGATGAGGAAGCTCCCCGGAGAACGCAAAGCGATCATTCACGGAGTCTATGAGCGTAAAAGCAAATTTTCAAGGAAGGTTGCGGGCCAGACGACAGAAGAACAGATCGTGGCTGCCAATGTCGACCGCGTGTTCCTGGTCATGGCTTTGAACCGCGACTTTAACGTGAGGAGGCTGGAGCGCTATCTTCTAACGGCCTATGAAAGCGGTGCGGCACCGGAGATTGTTCTGACCAAAAAAGATTTGTGCGAGGACGGCGAAGCCGAGGCCAAGCTTGCTGAAGTTGAGGCCATTGCCTTCGGGGTTCCTGTTTATATGGTCAACAGCCTTGCCGATAAAGGAACTGAGAAGATTCTTGGTACCCTTAAGCGGGGTGAAACGATAGCCTTGCTTGGATCTTCGGGCGCCGGCAAGTCGACTCTGCTGAACAGCCTTTATGGCGGGCAGCGGCAAAAAACAGGCGATGTGCGGGAAGCCGACGACCGGGGAAAGCATACGACAACCCATCGCGAGCTTGTTATCCTCCCGTGCGGCGCGCTCATCATAGATACGCCGGGAATGAGGGAGCTGCAGCTTTGGGAAGGAAGCGGATCGATGGATATCGCGTTCAAGGATATCGATACACTTGCGGCAAACTGCCGCTTTGCGGATTGCAAGCACCAGCGCGAGCCCGGTTGTGCTATTCAAGCCGCCTTGGCAGATAGGCAGCTCGAACCCGAGCGATTCGCGAGCTTTCTCAAGCTCCAGAAGGAGCTCGCTTACATGGAACGAAAGGCGGACGCCGCAGCCGCTCGGGTCGAGAAGGACCGTTGGAAAAAGATTCATAAAGAAATGCGAGGCCGAGGTCAGCGGGAATGACCTTGGCCCGTTTGTTTCAGAAGATCTAAGGGGATTATTCACCTTCACCTGCTGCTGTAGTTCCTCTTCAAGTGCTCGTGAGATTCCGCATCATTTCGCAGCATGCTTCTGGCATACCGAGATGATATTGCCGTCCTCGTCACGGATATTAAAGAAGGCCACCTGATCAAAACGATGGATCCCGTAGACCACCTCGAAGCCGCATTCCCGGGTATGCTGGATGGCCTTATCGATGTTGGACGTGCTCAAATGAAACAAGACCGGACCTTTCTCCGGAACCGAAATATGCTCCATCCCATTCGAATCAAGCAACAGATGTGTACCATTAGCCAGATGGAACTGGTGAAGCTGGTTCGTATGGCGATCCTCCTTGCGAACCTCCAGCCCCATCAGACGGCTGTATCTCTCCACGGCGCGATCGATATCTCTAACCCATACGACAACGTTATCTACATGAGCTTCGATACTGTAATGGGCCCGTGTGCCATTAATTCCGCCGAACGCAAGATGGTATCCATCCGGGTCTTCGACGATAAATTCCTTCCACGGTCCTTGGTCCGGATAGATGACCAGCTCCTTGGCAATCTTCGCTCCCTTGGTGCGGAAATCATTGTACATTTGATCCAATGCGTCCCAATGCTCAACATAAGCGTAAACGTCGACACCTATGGAAGATCCCTTAGCAGGAGGATTCGGTCTAACTGCCGATGCATCCCCTGCTTGCAGCAACTTCAATGCAAGACCGTGTAGACCATCCTTCACTGCCCACCACGGGGTTACGTCAAAGCCTAATACATCGCTATAAAAAGCTTGCGACCGTTCTGCGTCCGATACCATCAAAACCGTAAGCGAGCTGCTGATTTGTTTCCCCATTTCATCTCTACCTGCTTTCGTTTAATTGAATGGCTCCCCATAGGTTGCCGAAAGGATCATAAAATTTGAGCACCCAGCCAAAGCCGTCATCCCGATAATAAGTGATGGTACTGCCCAGCCCGGCAAGCAGGTTGTGCAGCTCATGAATTTGTTCGGTACGATACAGCAGCACCGGCATGTCCTTACCGTTCACTGTAAAATGGGCCGCCGTGTTGTCCTTCGTCTCCCATAGCATCAACATAGGCCCTTCCGGCAAAGTTAAAAAAGCATGTACATGCTCATGCTTTCCTTCCAGCTTGAAACCCAGATGCATGGTATACCAGGCTATAGCCTGCTCCAGGTCAGATACTGGAATCTGCATATGCTCCAGCTGTAATAACATTCCGCTCACCCCTTCCTCCTTTGTCAAATCAATGCTATCAGCACAAAACAGAACCGATATGCGAATATATATTCTCCTTTTGATTTCCAATTCCTTCTTTATATGGATCATAACATTCATAAAGTCCACCTATACTTGCAGACAAAAAAACCGGATACAGCCCAACAGGATTCTCCTGTCTGACGTATCCGGCATATTTTTTCGTTATTATCATTCATTCCAGCTTATCTAAGCTTCAGTCCAACCCGCACCCCGTGCTCCTCGAAGGCAATGTCTCTCACAGCGGCCGGTTTAGGAACATAGTCATTTAACTGAATTTGCAGCGGGTCCAGCTGAAACCATGTGCCGGGAATCGATACTTCCTTGATCTGTGTAGCCGTATGGGTCGCTATCATATAGGGCTCTTTCCAGGACATCGTAAAGTACAGCTTGGCGCCGAATGTCCACTGCCCCTTATATAGCAAATTGACATCCGCCACCCACCGATTGCCTTCCAGGGAAAATTCAGCCCCTGTCATTTCGAGATCGGAGCCCACTTGAGGATGGGCGGCCAGCGCTTTTTTCAGCAGGCTGTTCACTTCCGGCTCTGTCAGATCGACCTCAAGCTTACGGCTCGTCAGCATGTTCGCTACCTTATTGCGAACCTCAAGCTCGGAATAATTCAAATCCAGCGTCCGCACCGGTTGAACATACCAGTAGACTGCGCCCAGCAGCAACGCGCACACTATGGCAATAGACAAAATCCCCCTTAGCAGCTTCCCCATATTTTCTTGCGAGCTCCTCCCCCAACCTCATCTTCCATTTCAACCAGACTACATTACATGGAGCTATTTACAGCTTCGGCTTATTTTGCTTCTCCTTAAGCCAGCGCGGAGCTCCTTTATTTTTGCGATCCTTTTCGCGCTCGCGCTCCGTCTTGCGCTTATCGGGAACGGATGCCGGCTTCACGGCAGCCTGCTTGGGCTTAGGCGCCAGGGACGCGGTTCTTGCCTTAAGAGCATCAGGTCTCGCTGCCGTCTCTTTCGGTGAACCGCCAAGGGTCTCGCCGTCTGTTTCCCCGCTCCTGCGTCTTGCAGGCTCTACTCTGGTACGGTTCGCCGCCTTAGGCCCGCTTCTTCGCTCCCCGGGCTCGAACACCTTCCCGTAGGCCATTTCCTTTTCCTCGATTGTAATTCCGAGCGATTTGGAGAACTTGTTGATAATAAACCGTTCCTTGGGCGTAATGATCGAAATTGCTGTTCCCTTCTTGCCCATTCGGCCTGTCCGGCCGACCCTGTGAACATAATGATCGGCATCTATCGGGGGATCCAGATTGATGACATGCGTCACATGGGGGATATCCAGTCCTCTGGCGGCAATATCCGTTGCCAGAAGCAGCTGGAATTTGCCGCTGCGAAACGCCTGCATAACCTTGGCCCGCTCCTGTTTGCCGGCATCCCCGTACAACGCCTCAATGGACAAGTCTGCATATTGCAGCTTGGCGACAACCTCGGCCACATCCTCCGTTTCATTGATGAAAACAATAGCCGCAGGAGGATTGTACAGCCGGACAAGCCGTCTTAACGTATCGATTTTATCCCGCTCCTCGCATACGAAGAACAGATGCTCCAGGGTCTGCGACGTTCTCTGCTCGGGATTAACCTGCACGAATACAGGCTCATGCATCCATTTGTCGATAACCGCTTGAATCGGTTCCGGCAGCGTCGCCGAGAAGAACAGCACCTGGCGTTCTTTCTGCATCCCCTTGAAGATGGCCTCCACTTCATGCATGGAACCAAGCTCAAACACTTGATCCACTTCGTCAACGACCATGTAGCGGACATGGTGCATGCTTAGCTTACGAAGCTTCAAAAGCTCCAGAACCCGGCCAGGGGTACCCACCACTACTTGAGGACGCAGCTTGAGGCGGTCTATTTGCCTGCTGATGGCTGCGCCGCCGATGAGCGACTGGACCCGAATGCCGCTTCCTTCCGTCAGCTGCTCCAGCGTATGTACGATTTGTATGCCCAGCTCACGGGTCGGTACAAGCACCACAGCCTGTACGTTCTTGGAGGTCTTGTCTATTTTATGCAGCAGCGGCAGCGTATAAGCCAATGTTTTCCCGGATCCTGTCTGGGATTGGGCTACAACATCCTTTCCCTCCAAAATGACGGGAATAGCTTCCGCTTGAATCGGCGATGGAGTGACAATATCCATTGCCTGCAGCCGCCTTACGTAAACATCCTCAATATGTAAAGAAGCAAAACCGTTATTCATCGAATTCCCCCTTCATAAATGCATCATACCAACGGAGAAGAGGAACATCAAGCTTCCCTTGTCTTCTCCAGCTTTACGGTAATCCATTCGAACACCGCATCCAAAGCCTTCTCGTCCGCGTCCCGCGGGAATCGATGCTCCAGTCCATCATAAAGCTCCATGGCGTAATCTTTTCCCGCCTGCTCCAATCCTTCCGCCAGCTTGCGGGCATGCGATACGCTGACCTGGGTATCCGCCGTACCGTGCACGATAAGGATCGGCACGTTAAGCTCCTGAAGCCAATACACGGGCGAACGGGCTTTGTAGGCGTCGATCTGCTTGCGGGGATGCCCTACAACCCGCTTCAGCATTCGGCGCAAATCAACCCTTTCCTCGTAGGTATCCAACAGATCGCTGACACCTCCCCAGACGACGACGGGGCCTGCCTGATCGCACTGCCTCGCCGCCAGCATGGCCATCAAGGCACCGCGGGAAAACCCGATCAATGGAACCTTGCCCGGCTTCACTTCCGGCAGCGACTGCACAAGCGTAATCGCGTGAAGCACATCATAACGGTCTTCACCTCCGAAGTCCTCACGACCTTCGCCTCCCTCATTTCCTCTGTAGAAAGGGGCAAATACGGCATATCCCCGCTTCGCCATGGACAGTATCCGCCGTTTACGAACCATCCCTACCTTGCGGATACCGCCGCGGCAGTAGATAAGCCCAGGAAAGCAGTCCGATGCGGAGGCTGCCTCAGGGACAGCCAGGTATCCTTTTACTCTAAGCCCTTCGCTGATATAGGTAAGCCGGTAAAGAAGAAGCCCGTTGTAACGACAGCGCAGAGGCTCCCTCTCCAGTAAAGTGCCGTTCGGGAATACCTCCCTCCCGTCCGCCGCCCATTCTATCGGCAGATCCGGATGTGCTTCTTCCGCTGCACCTGCCTCCTGTCCCGCTTCCTTAGTCCATAGTATGCTTGTATGTGTATGGAAAGAAGCGTCCTGGCTTTTTCGTTCCCCCGGCTCTTCATCCGGCAGCCGTTCCGTCATAGATGCTGTTCTCCTTTCTCCTCAAGTCAGCATCTATCGAAGCCGACCCTTATTTTGACAGAAATCCATTCGTGCGCTAGACTAACTATGGTTACAATAAGTACATTTTATTATGTTCTGAAAGGTGGAGCTTCTATGAATCCCCAATTTCAAACCGAACTCGATGCATTGATCGATAAATTTGCCGAGCTTGTGACAGGCGATTCCTCTCCTGAGATGGTGGAAAAAATTAAAGCATGGTCCATTTATAACCATATCCACAGATCCATGCCGGCTCTGACAAGCCACTGGAATCAATCCCACCCAGAGGGCAAAGCGGCCGTAAGAGCGCTTTTTGAAGAAATCCGCGACTTAAACCAGCAATTGAAGGAACGGAATAAAACGACGGAACAGGAATAATGCTCATCCTGTAACCTACCCAGACAGTTCTTACACCATGACAAGACCGGAAGCTTACCAATGTTCCTGTCTTTTTTCTTTTTATACTGATTGAAGTCAATAGCTGTCAGAAAACGGCCTATTTGGGCGTCGATATGTACAGGTGGACATCAACCTCCACTCCCTATTCTAAGGAAAGCGGTGACCCTAATGTCATTATTTAATGAAAATGGCACGGAAAGCGAGCAATTCGAGATCAAGGACAAAGGCGCAAGGAACCAGCAGATCCTTCTAAGCCAATCCACCTTTTCCGGGTCTGAGTTCGTCAACGCCCGCGGTGAGAAGGTAAGCTTCCGTAATGTCTCCATGCCGGAGACCTCATTCCGCTGCAGTGATTTAAGAAACCTTCGTTTTACAGACATCAACTTAAGTGGAACACGCATTAGCGATGCCAACCTAAGCGATCTGGAGATTGACGGCGCCCAGCTGGGCGGAGCTTACATTCATAACATCGGCCTGCCTCCTGCCGGCCATCCAGCCTACGTTGAGGGGGCGAAGCAGCGCCCGCTGCGCTTTGAAAACTGCGACCTGAACGGAAGCAGCATTTCGGACTGTACCTTGGACGGAGTCAGCATCAGCGACTGCTCAATGGAGGGGATGACGATTAACGGCATCCCGGTTCTGAAGCTGCTTGAAGCGTATCATAAGCTTAACGGAACCTCATCCCCGTCGTAAGATGTATAAGGAGCCTGTGACCATTGTCGCAGGCTCCTTTGCTGTTTGCTGCCCGTATAACAGCCTTGACGGCCCTATTTCTTGTTGAGCACCTTGTATGCGATCTTATCGAATGCACGCGGGAACAGCTGGAACAGCTTCACGCCGACTCCGGCCATAAACGGCATGTCAATCTCCGGAATTTGCCGTTCGATCGCCCGGACTACCTTATCGGCCACTTGCTCCGGCTTCAGCATGAACCATTTGACATTATTCACGTAGTTGCCCGTAGGATCCGCTCTATCGAAGAACGGCGTATCGATCGGTCCCGGATT
The DNA here is from genome assembly GCF_014873645.1 of Paenibacillus sp. OAS669. NCBI lineage: Bacteria > Bacillati > Bacillota > Bacilli > Caryophanales > Paenibacillaceae > Paenibacillus > Paenibacillus sp. OAS669. The sequence continues at coordinate 147,617 of NZ_JADBDR010000010.1, read as the reverse complement.
CATGGCGGTAATGTGAACCCCGGTGTCGACAAGCTCCTGACGAAGACAGTTGGTAAAGCCGAGCACCGCATGCTTGGTTGCCGAATACCCCGAGGACTTGGCCGAGCCGATCTTGCCTGCCATGGAAGCGATGTTCACAATATGCCCGCTGCCTGCTTTGAGCATATGCGGCAGTACGGCTTTCGTGCAGCGGACGGTTCCCATATAGTTCACGTCCATCATGCCTTCAAATTCCTCTATCGGTGCATCCACGAACTTCTCAAATACGCCGTACCCTGCGTTATTAATCAATATATCGATTCTGCCATAGTGGCTGATGACCTTTTGAATCGTTTCGTTCACCTGCTCCGTTGAAGTGACATCGAGCTGATAGATACCGCTCGGCACTCTCAAGGAATCCGCCACCTGCTCCAGCTTATCCACGGAACGGGCCAAGAGTACAGGCGTAGCCCCTTTCTCTGCAAGCTTTTGCGCCATGATGGCTCCAATACCGCTTGAAGCTCCTGTAATAACAGCAACTTTTCCAAAAAACATATGATTTTCCTCCCAAACACGTCGGTACCACAGACACGGCGAGCTATCCGATTTGCCTTACACAGCCCTATAATGACAGGAACTAAAAAAAGTGGATCGCATCCAAGCCGGAGCTCCCCACTTCGTATTGTAAAGCATTTTGATTAGACGATCAAAACCTGAATATCCAGCTCGCCGATTCCATCCATAATGAGAGGGATCGTTAACGCCTTTTTCGGCAAAAAGCCTGCGGAATTCGCGGAATGCAGCAGCTTCGGCGGCGTAATATCAACCTTAACCCCTTGATTGAACAGCATGGTGCTTGCATTGCCGCTGATCATATTGCCGAGCTCCGAGATGGCGCTCCTGCTCATTTCATCCATCTCCGAAACTTGAAAACCGCCCATCATCGCTGAGACCATCTTCAAAGCGACCTCTTCATGAAGCCCAAATACGATATCCCCCTGCATCTGGCCGGTCATCCCGATTTGAATCCATATGTACTTCTCTACGAACTTTACGTCTTTTATCCCAAGATTCCCTGTAGAAGGGCGGATATTGGCGACTTGCTCAATGACAATCCTTGCTGATTCCAAGAAAGGATTAATATATTCTGCCTTCATGATATAAAAGGTCCCCTTTTCAGCAAAATCACGTAAATTTCATAGGACTATACTCCCTACCATTATACCTAATTTCACCAAATAAGTATATGTTTTTTGCTTGGAAGAACAAAAATAGGAAAGAAGACTTATTCTCCTGACGGCAAACATGGCTCATACATCATGATGGCATGGTTCTCGGCTACTAGTTCCTCGCCTAACCATTCCCCTTCTATTGTATACTGATTCCGGGCAATAAGATTATGCCTTACGTATCCGCCCCACAGCTCCTGCGTGAACCAATGCTTGGTTTCCACGATTTCATAACGGTAACGGGCGGGCAGATTCGATCTCCACTCCCCGATAAGGTCGTGCTCCGTCAACCGGATATGAAGCTGATAAATCGCCTCCGTCGGATTATACAGCTGCAGGTCCAAATAATTATAGAAGCAGGTGGCACCTGTCCCGAAGGGCTGCGTTCTTCCCGCATCGGGAAAGACGTCGTAGCCGTGCCTGTAGCGCTCTACGACCTGGAGCGGAGTATGAAGCGCGAGCCAGTAAATCAGATTGGACAGCTGGCACAGCCCTCCCCCTACCCCCGTGCGAACCGTTCCTTTATGAAGAATCATGCCGTCTTTATACCCCTTGCGTCTCGTAGGCTTTCCGATAGCCTTCCAGTAGGACAGCGTTTCGCCAGGGTTCAATAGAATGCCGTCCAGTCTTTGTGCTGCAATACGTAAATTCGTTACTTTGTTATATTGAAGCTGCATGTCGACATCTTTCAGCTGGCGGAGCAAAGGCGTCCGATGGATGTAAATCACATAAGGCAGTTGGTCGCTGCTTATTTCTGAAGCCCATTTGGCAGAGCTCGTTATCCACTTGAAGCGACGCCGCATCCGATAATACAGGATTCCTAGCCAGGTTCGCCAACGCGGCCGATCCAAGGGCTTGGGAATGGCTCCCGGTATAGTCACAGTTCAATCCCCTCCTGACCTTCTAAACGACATTCGGCCCAAAAATTACTTTCACCATTCTACATTCTTAAGCCCATCATATTACCGGAGCTGTACCTCTTTAATCCGTAATAAAAGAAAGCCGTCCCCCCCGCGGCAAGCAGCAGCGCGACCCCAAGCGCCTGAAACAGGAATAACGGCTCCACCGAACGAAGCAGCCCAATCGGCATATAGCTGATGAACCCGGCCGGAACTATGGTAAAAAGAATCAGCTTGCCTGCTCCTTTGAAAATTCCCGTAGGATAAGTCGAAAAGGCCAGCATGCCGTTAAACACCTGCTGTCCAATCCCCTCGGCATTCCCGATAAAAAAAGCAAGAGACTGAAAGATCACTACAAAAAACATGAAGATGACCATTGCTATAAGCAATGCCAAAGCGAACTTGCCCATTCCTGCCCAGGTCAAGTCCCCGAAGAAGAAATAAATCAGCAGGGCAAACAGAATATCACCTATGGCCGAAATCGACATCCGGCTGACCAGTACATGCAGCAATACCGGCTTGGGCTGAGATAAATAAATGTCCAGCTGGCCTGCGGCAACCAGGGAAGCAATCCGGTACGCATTGCCGAAGAAGACGGCTGAGAGCCCGAAGCCCCCCGAGCTCACCGCCCACATCATCATCACGTCCTGAAGCGTCCAACCGTTTACGACCTGAAATTTTTGAAAATACAATCCCCAGAACAATATCCATACCGCATTATTCACCATCATCATGCCGGCCGTCATGAGAAAGCTGAGACGGAACTCCATCGCCCCGGCAAGGTTCAGCTTCCAGCAGCTCCACACAAATAGTCCGATCCCTTGTGCTTTTCGAAACATGCTTCACTCCTCCTCTCTATCCTCCGTTCACATTGACCTTGCGGACACCCAAGCGATACATCAAAGCCACACCTGCTCCGAGCACAATAATCCATATTCCCTGTGTCAGCAGCATCGGCATGATAGCAAAGTCAGACCAACGCACCGCGGTTCTTGCCGGAACATACAGCACCGTCTGGAACGGAAGCCAGCGGCATACTTCTTGAAGCGCCCGCGGGAACAGCTCCAGCGGCATCAGCATGCCGCCAATGGTAAATAACAGCTTGTGGTAGACAAATTCCAGTCCTCTTGTCTCCTCAACCCAGAACGCGCAAAGGGCAAGCGCCATGTTCAGCAGGAAATTTACGGTGACCGCCCCTGCGGACATCAGGATAAACCCTGCCCATCCCCAGCCGAAGTCAGGCCATCCGAACAGGGCAATGCCGAGCAACCCTCCGACGCACAGATTTACCAATAGCCGGATCGCCACTTCACTTATATACCCGACGTAATGATACCCGATATAGCTTAGCGGACGGATCAGCTTGTAGCCGACATCCCCGTTCTTAACCTCCTCCTCCACGCGGGTAGACAAGCTGGGGAACGCCGTTGTCAAGGCCTCGGCGAACAAGATATACCAAATGATTTGCTCGTAGCTGTAGCCCTCAATCAGACCGCCGCCTTCCCCCTGATACGTCACCCTCCACAGCTGAACGAATATATACATGATAATGATGAGAAAGACGGAACGAATAAGAAAGTCATACACATAGGCAAAATGATTCCGCAGCGTGACCCTGCCTATCGCACCGTATTTGATCAGCTTGCCAAGCGCGGAGAATCGCGGCTGCTTAGCCTTGCCGCTGACCGCTGTACTCAGGTTCACCCCCTCTTGCTTCATGCGGCTCACCTCCGTCGTCTCGCGATCCATATTTCGCTTCACGCGCATAAATATGGGAAATGATTTGTTCCATAGGCGGATCCTCAATCGTTACATCGACTACACGGTAGTGGGTGACGATATGGGAAAGCACCTTCTCCAAATTCGCTGTCGTCGTGTCTACAGAGAGCCTCATTTCCGATGCGCCCTGACTTATCAGCTTGACGCCGGGAAATTGAAAAGGCTCACCGGGCTCCTGAAGCTTCAGCTGGATCGTCTTCTCCGTTAACAGCTCTTTCTTCATACGCTCCACATGATCATCGAGAATGACCTGGCCGTGATTAATCACGATGGCTCTTTTGCACAGCTGCTCGATATCTCCTGCATCATGGGAGGTCAGAAAAATCGTCGTGCCTTCCTCACGGTTCAGCTCCACTATAAGCTCTCTGATTTTTTGCTTTACGATAACGTCCAGCCCGATCGTCGGCTCATCCAGGAAGACAATTCCCGGCCGATGCAGCAGCGCCGCCGCGATTTCACAGCGCATGCGTTCACCGAGCGACAGCTTTCGAACCGGTGTATGCAAATACGGCTCAAGCTCGAACCGGCGTACCAGATCATCCCTGCGGCGCCTATAATCATCACGCTTCAGTTCATAGATCCGGCTCATCAGCTCGAAGGTATCGATAGGCGGCAGATGGTACCACAGCTGTGATTTTTGCCCAAAGACGGAGCCGATATGGTAGGCCAGCCGGCTTCTTTCCTTCCATGGGCACATACCAAGCACCTTGGCCGACCCTCCCGATGGATGCAGGATGCCGGTCAGCATCTTGATCGTGGTCGATTTGCCTGCCCCGTTCGGTCCAAGGAACGCGAGCGTCTCCCCCGCTTCCACTGTCAAATCGATGCCAAGCACGGCGGCTTTCTCCGTATACCTGGGCTTGAACAGCGAGCGCAGGCTGCCGGCAACCCCCGCTTCCTTTTGCTTGATGGCGAATGCCTTCGATAATCCGTCCGCTTGAATGACTTTCATGCTTCCATCTCCTTTCCTCCGCTAAAGCAGAAAAGACCCCGTGCCGTTCTGCCTTGACAGGCGGAACTTGCTCGAGGTCTTTTATCCCTACGGTGTAGTGCAGCAGCTGCACTCGGCTTCGCTTGGTTCGAACCGGCCGATAGCCGTCGGATCCCTAGAAGCCCTTCCACTTAATCGTTATATATTACCATATGCTTTTGCAGGCTGACAATCCTTTTCTATCGATGCATAAAAAACTTTTTCCCCTTCGCATAAAAAGGAAAATTACAGGAAAACTAACGGCATTACAGGTAATTTACCCATATCCAAACATTTCTGACTGAAGGAGGGCTTACTTTGCCGGATCAAAGACCGAATCAACCGCAAAGTGACTCAAGGCGTAAGTTTCTGAAATATTCGGGTGCTGCCATCGGCGGGGTTGTCGTAGGCGGCGTCGTTGGGGGAGTCATTGGCCGGAATCTTGCTCCGAAAGCAACAGAGCCGGGCAAGCAGCCCGATACAGCTCAACCCGGTACAGGAGCAGCCGCAGATTACAATCAAGCGCTGATGTTTTTCAATCAGGAGCAGTTTCGTCTGACGGAAGCGGCAACGGAGCGGATTTATCCGAAGGACGAGCTTGGTCCGGGAGCAAAGGAATTGGGTGTCGCCTATTTTATCGACCATCAATTAGCCGGACAATGGGGGATTAACGCCAGAGAATATATGATGGGACCCTTTCTGGCAGGAGAAGCGACCCAAGGCAACTTCCCGAACGTAAGGCGGCACGAGTTGTTCACGATGGGGCTGCAGGCTATCCAGAATTTGAGTCAAACCAAATACCAGAAGTCGTTTTTGGACTTGGGAGAAGCAGAGCAGGACGAGGTGCTGAAGGCTCTGGAGGCCGGCAATGATATCAAGCTCTACGGCTCGACAGGCCCTGTCTTCTTCAAGCTGCTGGTCAATTTCACTATGGAAGGCGTTTATTCCGATCCGCTGTACGGAGGCAACAAAAATATGCTGGGCTGGAAGATGAAAAATTTCCCCGGCAACCAAATGAGCTATGTGGATGTTGTCGATAAAAAAGAATTTGTCAAAATGGACCCGCAAAGCTTGCGTGACCATTTGAGCCACTAGAAGGGAGTTAGAACTGCATGGCTACAACATTACCCAAGGTATCGGCTGTTGTCGTTGGTATGGGTTGGACGGGCGGCGTGATTTCCTGTGAACTGGCAAAAGCGGGAGTGAAGGTGGTCGGGCTCGAGCGCGGCAGAGCAAGAAAGACCGAGGACTACTACATGGTTCATGACGAGCTTCGTTATGCCCAGCAGTATGGCTTGGCTCAGGACCTGTCCAGAGAAACCGTCACCTTCCGCAACACGGAGAAAGGAACTGCGCTTCCGATGCGCTCCTATGGTTCCTTCATTCTTGGTGAAGGGCTCGGCGGAGCCGGTGTACACTGGAACGGCCAATATTTTCGCTTCCTGCCCTATGATTTCGAGATTAAGTCCAAAACGATTGAACGCTATGGGGCCAAAAAAATCCCCGACGGAATGACGATTCAGGACTGGGGTATCACCTACGATGAGCTGGAGCCCTATTTCGACAAATTTGAAAAAATGGCAGGCATCTCCGGAGAGGCCGAGCAAAACCCGATGGTCGGCAAACGCTCGAATCCGTTTCCTACCCCTCCGATGAAGAAGACTGCGATTATGCAAATGTTCGAGGATGCCTCCAAAAAGCTGGGTATGCATCCTTACATCTACCCTTCCGGCAACCTGTCCACCCAATACACCAATCCCGACGGAATTGCGCGCGCCGCTTGCCAATATTGCGGTTTCTGCGAACGGTTTGGCTGCGAATACGGGGCCAAAGCGGATCCAGTCGTCACAGTGATCCCTGTAGCGCAAAAGACGGGGAACTTCGAGCTAAGAACCGAGTCTAATGTTACTCGGATCCTGAATGACGGGAAGAGAGCGACCGGTGTCGTCTACGTGAATACGATAACCGGTGAAGAATTTGAACAGCCGGCCGATGTTGTTATTTTGACCAGCTTTGTTTTCAACAACGTTCGTTTGCTGCTTAATTCCAAGCTGGGCAAGCCATACGATCCAAAAACCGGCACAGGCGTTATCGGCAAAAACTATGCGTATCAGGTTAACGGCGCCAACTCGGTCGGCTTTTATGATGACCAGGAGTTTAATCTTTATGCAGGAGCAGGAGCCTTGGGTTCAGAGGTAGACGATTTCAACGGAGATAACTTCGACCACTCCAACTTGAATTTCATCCATGGAGCAGGGATCCGGATAGCGCAAGCGGGTCTTCGTCCGATCGCCAATAACTCAACGCCGAAGGGAACCCCTGCATGGGGCAAGGAGTTCAAACAAGCCTCCATCAAATATGCGAACCGGGTCCTCACCGTGGCTGGCCAGGGCTCCAATATGCCATGGAGACATCATTATCTGGATCTGGATCCAACTTACAAGGATGTGTACGGGCAGCCGTTAATCCGGGTTACATACGATTTTGAGGATCAGGACCGCGAGATGGTCAAGTTCATTGCCAGCAAGACGGACGCGATTATGAAGGAAATGAAGGCGACTACGGTCCAAACCAATTCAGAGCTAAAAAACTACAATATCGTTCCTTACCAATCGACCCATAACACCGGCGGTGTCATCATGGGAGCTGATCCTACAACCTCGGCCGTGAACAACTATCTGCAAATGTGGGATGTACAGAACCTGTTCGTCGTCGGTGCCTCTGCGTTCCCGCATAACAGCGGCTATAATCCGACTGCCGTTGTTGGAGCCCTTGCATACCGGGCTTCTGAGGGAATTCTGAAATACTTGAAGACACCTGGCCCTTTAGCATAGCGGGGTGAAGCATTTGGAAGCCAATGAAGAGCTTATCGCGCACCTGGCCGAAATCCGAAAACGGTTGATTATCGTCATAGCATGGTTCGTGCTTGCTCTAGGCGGAGGATTCTATTTGTCACCGGGCATATTGCAATATATCCGGTCCCAGCCGGCAGCAGCTCATATTGAATGGAACGTCTTCTCCTTTACGGACGGGCTGTTCATTTATATGAAATGCGCGTTTGTCTTTGCGATATTTCTGACTCTGCCGGTTCTGCTTTACCACATATGGGCGTTTGTGAGACCTGGTTTGACCGATAGGGAGGCCAAGGAGACGTTTGCTTACATCCCTGCCGCGTTCTTCCTGTTCATGTGCGGAGTCGCATTCAGCTATTCCGTTGTTTTTCCGATGATGGTGCGTTTTATGAAAAGCATGAATCAAAGCATCGGAGCGGTGGAAACATACGGGATAGACCGGTATTTCTCCTTTATGTTCAATGTGATCTTCCCGCTCTCGATCGCGTTCGAAATGCCTGTCATCGTGCTGTTCCTGACCCGCATCGGAGTTCTGACGCCGGACAGGCTCAAAAAAACGCGGAAATACGCGTATCTCGGTCTTGCCATTACCGGATCCTGCATATCTCCGCCGGATTTCGTCTCCCATTTGTCCGTTACGATTCCGCTTCTTCTACTGTTTGAGCTGAGCGTAATCTTATCCGGAACCTACTACCGCAAAATTTCGACGATGCCGAGCAACAGTTGAGGCGAAGCGGAATGAGCAGCATCTTTCGAAGTCAGTTTTGCCTTCGGTAAAACTCAGTAACGCTTTCGAAGTCAGTTTTGCCTTCGGCAAAACTCAGCAACGCTTTCGAAGTTAGTTTTGCCTTCGGCAAAACTCAGTAACGCTTTCGAAGTCAGTTTTGCCTTCGGCAAAACTCAGTAACGCTTTCGAAGTCAGTTTTGCCTTCGGCAAAACTCTAAGGAGGGAACCAAATGTTCAACAACATCGGGGTCTCAGGGTTGATCATCATATTGATCATCGCCCTGATCGTATTCGGTCCCGCCAAGCTCCCCCAATTGGGGAGAGCGTTCGGCGATACCTTGAGGGAATTCCGTAATTCCACCAGAGGGATGGTTGAAGACGTGACCGTCGAAAAAAAAGACGACACCAAGCAAATCATGGAGGAACTAAGATGAAAAACAAATGGACCATTATCGTGCTGGCGGCCGCTCTTACCTTAAGCTTGTCCGCTTGCGGAACCAAGAACCAGGCAAGTCCTTCCCCTGCTCCTTCTCCTGCCACAGGTGGAACAACAGGCGGTACGACCGGAGGGACTACGGGAGGTACAACAGGCGGTACCACCGGCGGAGCTCCCACTGGCGGGACTACAGGCGGAACCGGCGCTACGACACAGGTGAATGCCGAAGCGATCTACAAGCAAAGCTGCGTAGCCTGCCATGGAGGCAATCTGGAAGGTAAAACCGGACCTAACCTGACCAAAGTGGGCGGCAAGCTGTCCAAGGATCAAATTGCGGCCAAGATCGGTGCCGGCGGCGGCGGAATGCCTGCTTTCAAAACCCAACTGAAAAACGAAGAGATTCAAGGGCTTGCCGACTGGCTTGCTGCCAAAAAATAAGAACACAAAAAGAAGAGAAGCGCCGTCTTCTCTTCTTTTTCTGTTCACAGGACGATTCCGCAGTGAGCGCAGAATTTAGCACCGACTTCATTGTAGTTGCGGCAGGAGCGGCACATCACTTGAATAGCCTCATCCGTTTCCTCCGCTCTTGGAAAGTCCTCGAACTGAAAGCCGCAGACCGGACAAAATCTGACGTCCATGGCGACGATTTTGCCGCATCGGCATTCTTTCTCATTTTTGGCCGCCTTAATCCTCTGCTCTAATGCCTGAATCCCTTGGCGAAGCAGGCCGATATGATCGCAGTAGGCCAGAACGTCCCGCTCGGATGCTTTCCAATTGCCGGACGCATGCGCCTGATATACGCATTCCCCGATCAAAAGATACGCTTTTTCAATTTCCCTCTCCTTGGATGCCATTTGTGTCTTAAGCCGTGTCGTTTCCATAGTTTGCTGAGCTTTTTTAGCGGCATCGGATGCTCCCTGCTTCATCTTATCAAAAAAAGACATCGGACAAGCCTCCTCGGTCACATACTTGTTACTTATAAGTATGAAGGGTGCTGACGTCCTCATTCCTTGTTTCCGCAAAATGCAAAATAACCCCGTAACGTGGGGCTAAACTTCAAAGCTGAATCGGGTACTTTGCCGGGAGGCGCAAAATTGGCTAATAATAACAAAAGCTTCCCTGCCGCGATCGGGCATAAGAAGCTTTGGTTTGCATTTTTAGCCATCCCATTGCTGCTTGGCAAGCTGAAGCTTGCGGAATTGGAAGTACATTGCCAATCTCCAAGGCAGCAGCATACCAAAAGCCAGCAAAAAGAAAATGGCTCCCGTTTGGGGCAGCGTCACATACTGCTCAATAATCTGCCGCAGCATAATACGAATAACGAGCAGCCCTGCGAGAATAAAAATAAATACCTTGGAGCGTTTCAAATAAACCTCACCGTCTCGCACCTCCATTTGGGAGGACCGGATCAGCGGATAAGAGAATATAAGAGCTCCGACCAAGAAAGCACCCATAGCCCAGGACAACGGAATTCGGGTCATTGGCGCTGCAAACATAAGAAACCCCGTACTCATAGCGAGCGGCGGGATGAGCAGTTTCTTAGGATTGACTGCTTTATTGGATGCGCGCATCCTGAACAGCATGGCCATACAGGCTGCCATAGCTGCACCTATCGTCACGGTAATTTGCGGATTTACGAAATGCATGGCTTCCACCATCCTATGAAATGTGTATCCTTTTATTTTAAGCAAAGCAATTGCTTTCTTATTTATTATAGCGAAAATAGTAAAGCATTGTAAGTATCGGAGCCGATCTTTTGTCTGGATAGTAGTACTGCTCTTGTTAAAGACAGGAGTGAAATTGGGATCAAGTGCAGAAGCCCCAGTCCTTTGCATCCGGGGAAAAAGATGTATTTACTTTTGTCCGGAGACGTGTATAATTTATTTAGTAAACATTTTTATTTAAAATGTATAATTTTTTTGTAAAGGAGGAATGGTTTATGAGTCAGACCGTGGCGGATCGGGTCGAGACTGCAGAGCAGCCGTTCGATCAGCAAAAGCAAGGTAAAGAGCCTTTGTGGACCCGGACCTTTATTTTACTAGCCCTGGCCAACCTGCTGCTTTTTTTCGGGTTCCAAATGCTGCTGCCTACCATTCCGGCTTACGTAACCCAGCTTGGAGGAGACAATTCGGCCGTCGGGATGGTTATTTTTATACTAACCGTATCCGCCTTAATCATTAGGCCCTTCTCTGGAGCGGCCCTCGATATGTTTTCGGGCAGATCCATTCTCGTGATAGGTTCTGTCATCATTTTGATTGCCATTGGAAGCTACATAGCCGCCGCCAGCGTAGGTGTGATCTATTTGCTGAGGGTCGTGCACGGGATCGGTTGGGGCATCTCGACTACCACCTATGGAACGATGGCTTCGAACATTATTCCGGCGTCCCGCAGGGGCGAAGGTATGGGCTATTTCGGTTTGGCCTCTACATTGGCGATGGCACTGGGACCCATGAGCGGTATCGCCATCATCAATACTTTCAGCTTTGGCGTATTATTCACCGTTTCGTTCGGCCTCACCCTGCTATCCATTCTGGTCTCCATGCTGGTAGGCGGGAAATCTTACTCCGCGGCAGCCGGCACGGAACCTCCCGTTAAGAAAGGAAACCAGGCTTCCCAAGGAAGATTATGGTCCCGGCTTGTCGATAAGCAAGCCTTGTTCCCTTCCCTGCTTGTTTTGCTCCTTGCCTTAACGTACGGGGGGATCGTCAGCTTCATCACCTTGTTCGGGAAAGAGCAAGGTATCGCCAATGTCGGATGGTTCTTCTCGGTCAATGCCATTATGCTGTTTGTCGTGCGGCCTATTTCCGGCAAAATCTTCGACACCCGCGGGCATGTCTGGGTTCTGCTCCCTGGAGCGCTGTTCAGCCTGATCGGCTTGATTCTGCTGTCCTTTACAACAGGAACCGGCAGTCTGATAGCGGCAGCTGCCTTCTACGGCACCGGCTTCGGCGCTATCCAGCCTTCGCTTCAGGCCTGGATCGTCCAGCGTGCTGCTCCGGAACGGCGCGGCGCAGCCAACGCGACCTTCTTCTCTGCCTTTGACCTCGGCATCGGTCTTGGCGCTCTCCTTCTGGGACCTATCGCTGCGGCAACGAATTATGCCATGATGTACCGCGTGTCCAGTTTCATGTTCGTGCTATATTTGATCATTTACGTCGCTTATGTGGCGAGGATGAGAAAAAAGCCTCTGGAGGCGTAGAACAAAAAGGCGGCCGATGAGGCTGCCTTTTCGTTTGTTGAGAACTCGGGAGTTAGAAAAATCGGCTTTGGTGCCCCGGTGGGGTATCCCCTTCCGGCCTCTGTTGTTCTCGGGAAATCTTGATAATATCGTTTTAGCGGATATTTCCCGCGAACAAAGGCGGACGCTATCGCTCCTCCAGGGGATACCCCACCTTTCACCTTTCGCATTTTTCTGCGTGATAAGTTTCTCAACAAACGAATGCAAAAAGGCGGCTATCGCAGCCGCCTTTTTGTATTGTATAGTTAAATGGCGCGCAGTAAGCAGGAACAAAAATCATCGATAGCACGCTGCTTGAGACAATAGCTCCCCCGGTTGGCAATAAGACGGTCTGTCGAAGCCGCTATTGTATCGACTATCGTCCTTCCTGAGGAAGAGGCGTAATCCTGCTCCTCCGCGACTACGGCATCAGACGCAGCCAACGAATCCAGGATAGCGGGTATCGTTCTGACGTGCTTTCCTTTGTCCTGAAAATACCTCAAAGTGATCCTCGGGTATTTCGTTGCAATCGTCAAATCCGGGCGGCTCAGCATCCCGGATTCGCCGAACAGAAACAAATCCACACGGTCCGTACCAAGGTCCAGCAATTCGACGAGATCTTTGGGCTGCTCCCATAAAATATGCTTGCCGGTGATCCCCAAATCGGCCGCTCCACGTTCAACGAGCATAGGAATATCGATCTGCTTCACAATAATCCATTCCATCGCTTGAGAAGAAAGCAAATAGGCTCTTGTGTTCAAAATATGAGGTGGGACCGGAATCCCTGCTTTTTCTAACAGTGGAACGACGGTCTCCAGGTTATCTTTGGGCAAGGCTACTCTCAGCTGCGTTGTCATAGGGTACCTCCTTTGCAATAATATAATGATAAATTAACTACCATATTATCCATAATTACCCTAATAGTAAAGAAAAAGGACGCCTCGTGGCGTCCCTAAGTTGTTGAAAAACCTGTTTTGCGGGAACTATGCTACAAATAGAGGTGGGGTATGCCTCGGAGGAGTTTACGTCCACCTTTGAAACCCGTGAAAATACCGCTAAATAGATTTACCTTTCACGGGTTTCAACAGTGGCTGGAGGGGCATACCCCACCGGAGTATACTGGCAGTAGTTCAAGCTCTTCAGGTTTTTCAACCGACTCGGTTGCCTTAAGGCGTCCCCACTAATGAATCACCCGAATCGTGTCGCTCCCTGCAAAGCTTTTCCCGTCGAGCAGGCTTCCACTGACCGTTAGGGTTGCATTCCCTTCGGCTGTTCCCAAAGCCGCGATGACCTGCTGCCTGTCAAACTTGACTGTCAGGCTTGAGCCCGTTCCTCCTGCCCCCTGCGGCATGGCCTGTGCGGGAATGACCTTGCCGTTCACCGTCAATCGGATCGAGCCTGTATCCAGCTGGGAAGCTGCGTATCCCTGGGGCAGAGCGATACTGGCCGTCATGGAGTTCGCCCCGCCCTGGCTTTTGAGGTTCAGTGTCTTCGGGGTCATAGTCACGGCTGCATCAATAACTACCCGGAGGCTAACCGTCTGTTCCGTTATGTTGCCTGCTTTGTCGGATGCGGTGACGGTTAGCGTGTTGGCTCCCGCTAAATCAGCCAGCCTCACGGCTTGACCGTTCACCACCGGCCTGCCGTTCAATAGAGCGTTTACGCTGTCTACGCCCGATAAATCGTCATAGACGGAATAAGCTACCGTCATCGTCTGGGACGTCGTGTAGGACGGAGCTGCCTTAATATCGATCATCGGCTTCACCGTATCGATATGGATGCCGTAGACGGCCGCCGTCGCCGTATTTCCCGCTTTATCCACCGCTGTCCCGGTTGCCGTCTGGTCTCTCCCATCGTTGGAAAGCAAGATATCTGGAGTTACGCTGGCAACGCCTGAACCGCTATCGACAGCGTTAAAATGCACCGTTACCGGCGTACGGTACCAGCCGTTAAGATTAGGCTGCGGCGCAGCTTCACCGGTAATCACTGGGGGCACCGTATCTACTACCGTCACCTTTTGAGTTGCAGTCCAGGTACGTCCCTCGGCATCCTTGGCGGTCCAGGTAACCACTGTCGTTCCGAGCGGAAAATCACTCGGAGCATCATTGGTGACAACGACTCCTTCCGTCGATGTCGCTGTGCCGATGTCTACCTTAGTCCGTTCTCCCACGGCCTCCACAGTCAGATCACTGGGTACGGTAAGCTCAATTGGGTTGACCGGCGGCACATAATAGACTTCCAACTCGTTGATCGTCGGTTCCTTGCTGGCGCCGGATTCCAGCTTGGTCGAGTACATCAGAAGCCGCAAATATTGCGCTGTGACCGGATCGAAATCGATCGTCTTGCTGGTTCCAATGGAGCTTCCTTCCGTTCCTGGAATGTCGATGTAGTTTTCGCCGTCCTCCGAATATTGCAGGACATAATGGTTCACCCTCTGGTAAGAACTCTCCCGTACAATCACCTGATTGAACGTAATGCTGTCACCAAAATCAACCGTCAGGTGCTGATTCGCGGTTTTTCCTTTCTCCGCAGACCAACGGGACGTAGGATTGCCGTCAAATGCTTTGGCCGCGCTGTAATCATTGCTCCACTGCGATGAAGCCGAATACGTTTTGTTCAGTGTATAGCTCTCTTGAACGACGTTTAATGCCAGAACCGCCTCAGTGCCCGAGCTAAAAGTAAACCGAAGGCTGTATTGGCCCAGAGCCAGCTTCATGAGGTACGAGCTCTTGAAGGTCACAGAGGTACCGTTATTAATGTAATCCGTTCCTTCCTTCAGCACCTGGCTACCATCGTTAATGGAAAGAAGCGTATTGCCGTTCAGACTCATTCCGATGGTGCTGTCGCCTGAATTTTGCGCATATTTTAAGGAGGATGAGCTAAGCTGCGCGCTTGCAGGAGGCAGTACATTGACGTTCAGGAAGGCATCGTTTCCGGCACTGAAGGAGAAGGTCAGAGCATGATAGCCTTGCGCCAGCGAAGCCAGATACGACTTGTTCAACCGAACGGACGACCCTTCCGTCACATAATCCGTTCCTTCCCTTAGACGGAGGCCGGATTCATCTTTTACGGCTGCAAGCGAATTACCGTTCAAGCTCATCTGAACCTTAACATCGTCTCCATTCTGCGGGTAATCCACCGATTTTACGGATAAGCCCGACTGGGACGGCGGAAGTCCTGCTGCCTTAACCCCCATCTCATGGAACGGAATGGATTTGAATTCCGGGATGCTGGAGAAGATCACGGAATCATTCCTTAACTGGAAGTTTCCATTTGCCGCATCTTCAAAGCCTATATCATCCTTGTTGGCAAAGGACAGATTGTTCTCGAAAGTGCCCAGCTTCATATTCTGGCTGTCCCCGGTAATAGGTCCGCTGTTGACAAATGCATTGTTGCGGACAACATTCCGTTTTGGCAGCAGGGGTTCGTCGTTCAAAATATCGGGAAGCGTCGGATAGCGCTGTGCCCAAATATCGCTCTGATAAGGAACCTGATCGAATTTGCTCATCAACGATTCATAATTTTTTTCACCGGGCTTATAGCCGCGGGTCATGAAGGCGATCGAAGAGCCAGTATCGATGACCAAATTGTTCTCAACGACATTTTCTCTGCCGTTGGCCAGCTTGAACGCCTGCTTGCCGATCTTGTAGAACACGTTGCCCCTCATTTCCACGCCGCTCATGTAATCGTCCAAATAAATAGCCGCCGTCGATACACGCAAATCGCTGGCAATAATGTCGTGAAAATAGTTGTTATTAATGACATTGCCGCGCCATACGAAGCTTCTGCCCGAATAAATCGCCGAAGCATCCGCCGTTTCCTTGACCACATCGTAGATTTCGTTGTACTCCATCACATGGTCGTTTCCTCTGAACTGGATGGCTAGATGCGGCGCATTATGCATCTTGTTATGCGTGGCGCGGTTACCGACTCCATTCAGCTCAACGGCGGAGGTGTAAGTCAGTTTGATTCTGGCATAGTTGTAAATATCGTTATTATCCGCGTAGTTCCCCGCAGGAGTCAGCGTCGTAAAATCGCCGCCGTTCAACAGAACGCCCCCGTTTCCCATGCTGTAAATGCTTGAGCCGTAGACTCCGTTGTTCCGTCCCCCGTTGATTTTGACCGCATAGCCGCCCATCTTGCTGATTTCGCAATATTGGATCCGGTTATTTTCTCCGCCCGTAATATCGATGGCGTTGCCCCTATGAACCTCCATCGCGAGATGGCTGAATATGACATTAGATGTATTGTTCATCGTAATCAAATTTTTATTGAATAAAGACAATTGAATTTTACTTTCCTGAAGCGGAGCCGGCGGATAGAGATACAGCATGCCTGTATTACGGTCCACATACCATTCGCCCGGGGCGTCCAGCTCCTCCAGAATATTGTAGAAATAAAAGCGCTGCCCGGCTTTCATCGCATAGCTGGTGCCCTTGTAGGTTTCGATAGTTGTACGCTCCGGGTCAATGGACTTGATCTGAAGATCGTTGGTTGCCCAATCGTTCCCCCAGTAGCCCAGCATCCATGTGTAGTCGATGCTCTGCCATTTATGCAGCCCGCTGTCCTTGTAGGTAAAGGTATATCCGGTCCCTGCCGCGGTGTCGGGAGTCTTCACTACCTGATCCAACGTCGTAAAGCCGCTGTTCGGCCATCGTGCAAGCGTCATCACGTTTCCATTGATAAACAGCTCCGGCGGAACGTTGCTCGTGCTGCCAAGCACGCCGTAGTCGGTAATGCCCAGCGCCTTAAGGTCCAGCTGCATGACTTTGCTGCCGGCTTCCTTGGGAAGCCTCCCCAGAATAGACGGGTCAGAGACGGGGCGGAACATGGACGCACCGATCGTATCCCCGCCGGAAATGGTGACCTTCTCCCCCTGATACGCTTCGTAGGTAATAGGGGAATCCAGCGTTCCGGAGTCCCTCTCATCCAATTGAAACGTATCGGTGAACCGATACTCCCCGCCACGGATGGTCACTTTGACTCCTCCTGGAGGAAGGGCCCCGGCACTTTTCATCTCGCGAATTATGTCGCGGGCTTTTTCCAGCGTAGCGAAAGGGCGGCTCATCGTGCCCTCGAAGGTGTCGCTGCCGTTTTTGGCAACGTAGAGCTGCGTCGGCGCTTGATCCTGAGCGTGCACCATCTGCCCGTTCTCCACTACAGGCATGCCGCTGCCCAAAGCAACGCATAAAGCTATCAGTGTCCTGAACCCGGTCTTCATCCTCATTATCTCCCACCTCGCTGTAGAATGTATGTGCCTGTATTAGGCTCACATTCTCATAATACAGCGCTTTCAAGATCTGCCGTAAGCGATCAGCCTAACCTGTTTTGTTGTAAAATTAACTTTTTGTGGACAAGCGCGGTTCATCCTAATGAACCCTGCTAGCGGCCAGGGAACAAATTGCGATATTCCGAGGGAGAGGCGCCCGCCCCTTTCCTGAATGCCGCAGAAAAATAGGACACATCCTTGAACCCGGTTCGGCGAGCGACTTCCCCAACCGTAAGATCCGTAGAGCTGAGCAGCTGCTTCGCCTTCTCCATTCTCCTTTCATGAATGTACCGCATAGGCGGCATCCCGAGATGCCTTTTGAATACACGGATAAAGTAATTCGGATGAAAATGGGCATTCTGTGCGAGCTCCTCGATCGTCAGCTCCCTGGATAAATGATCGTCGATATAATGGATCGTATCCGTCAGTTTTCGCAGGGAATCATTGACGGCCTCCCGCCCATGATCCGTAACCGCATGATCGATAAAATAGGAAATTATCGCAAAAAGGGCAGACTGGATTTTCAGTGAGGTAGCCGGGCCTTCATCTCTGCGATGTTCCTCCAGCTCCCGAAACCAGTGCTGAAGCTCACGGCTTTCATCCGCTTTCACCACGTTGGTCAAACCGAACAACTGAAAGAGCCGGTTGAAATTCAAATTCGTTTTGAAATGACACCAATGCATGGTATAGGGTGTTCCGCCCGTGACAGAATAAGATTGCTCTACTCCACCTGGTATAAACACCAGATCCCCCGGCTCCGGACAGAGCTGCTCCTTGCCGATCTGAAGCCATCCTTCTCCGCCCTTAATCAGGTAAACTTTGTTATAAGAAGGAGTGAAGCGATGCCTGATCCAATCCGGAGAGCACACGGAAAGCTTCGCAAAAAGCAGCTGAACCCGCAATTGCGACAGCTGGTGATTCAGCAACTGCTTCTTTGCGTCATCCAAAAAGCCCCTCCCCCTTTCGTGGAACCTCTATTCCTAACCCGATCGTTACATTCATAATTCTATTCGCGAGAGGGAAACCCTTTCGGTCCAGGAAGACAATCCTACTAATGAAAATGACCCCGCAAAGAGCGGGGCCGGAAAAATTGTATAGTATGAAAAACCCTATCGAGCCCTATCAAAGACGTTCGACCGTGTTTACTTTTCGTTCTTAAATAACATAATCAAGAACCTGCTCGTATTGGTAATATACCTTTGTATTTTTCATCGCAGGAGTATAAGCATGGAGAGTAACAACTCTTTGCTTGCCGTAATTGCACATTTGATGAATTTGGCCCTTCGGGGCAAACATAAATTGGTTAGGTCGAAGCACGGACTCGCCGCATTCATGGGCGTAGCCCTCTTTATCCAGCCAAAACTGCTTGTTGGTCAGCTCCCCTTCGAGCACATAGGCACATCCTATGGATTCTCCATGGTCGTGGATATAGGTTTCATGCCCTGCAGGCAAATGAATCAGGATGACCTCCACATGCTCGGATTGGAACAAGACCCTCCGGCCATAGGGCAAATGCGACGGCTCCGTCACATACATTGCTGCCTCCTCCGGATTCAAATTCAATCGCTCGACGGCTCTTCTCAAATCGTGGCCGGACGGAGCCGTCAAATGCCGAAACACTTGCTCGATGGATTCAAGTAGTTTCATGCTGTTACCCTCCATTAATCAACTTTTCTTTAATATTGTATAAGTAAATCTTATAATGTGTGCCGATTTTATACTTGTATTCCGCTTCTGCCCGGTTCGTGCTTTTCCCAATTGGCAGCAGCACAAATAATTGAATTATTGAACAGCCTTTTGGGGAAAATACCTCTCGAGGTGGGGAAATATGACATTCCTTCAAAAGCTTCTCAATCTTTTCTCGAATCAACCAATAATAAATGAGACACAAGCCGAGACAGACAGCGTAACCCCGCCTTCGCTTGAGCAAACCATCACAGCATTTAAGGATTGTATGGATTTTAACCATCATGCCTTCAAGCAATGTCAAGTTGATGTGGTCTATCTGCCTACATTGGTCGGCAATACGGAACTTTTTCGCGATGTGATCCATCCTTTTACTCACGCGGGAGAGAACGATGTTGCAGGCATATTGGCTCGGGGTACTTACCAGCCCGTTCAGGATAGCAAGGCATGTATCAAGGGCATTTTGGACGGCAAAGCGTCCGTCTTTTTCAGGCAAACTGCATATTTGGTCGATGTTTCCGAGGCTATTGGCCGAACCATTGAGCAATCGGAAACAGAAACTGTTATTACCGGACCGCATGATGGATTTGTGGAAAATATTTCGCTAAATATTGGTTTGCTTCGCAATAGGATCAAAAGCTCCAAGTTAAAAACAGTCAAGCTCCAAGTAGGTGAAGTGGCCAAATCGGATGTCGTCTTGATGTATCTTGAGGGCATTGCCGATCAGGAGCTTGTACAAACGCTCATCAAGCGAATTCAAAACATTGAAATTGACATGGTTACTGAAGGGAATATGCTGGTTCAGCTCATCGAAGAAAATCCGAACTCTGTTTTTCCGCAATTCATGACCACGGAACGCCCTGACGCTATCGTATCTAAAATTGTCGGAGGCCGAATTGTAGGACTTATTGACGGAAGCCCTTCCGCATTTTGCTGTCCAACCTCTTTTTTTGATTTCTTTTCTTCACCCGATGATTACTATAGCAGATGGCTCACAGGTACTGCGATCAGATTGCTCCGTTTAATCGGATTTATTCTCACGCTCGGTCTAACATCCTTTTACGTTTCGGCGACTACGTTTCATTACGAAATGATTCCGCATACCATGCTCTATAATTTAGTCGAATCTAGGAGTAAAGTTCCCTTTCCCCCATTATTAGAAGCCTTGATTATGGAAACGACCATTGAATTGCTCAGAGAGGCCGGAGCAAGACTCCCGTCCAAAATTGGTCAAACCATTGGAATCGTTGGCGGTATCGTTATCGGACAGGCTGCTGTTCAAGCCGGTTTTACGAGTAATATCCTTATCATCACCGTTGCTACATCCGCCATCTCGTCATTCGTGGTTCCAAGCTATATTATGAGTGCATCCATCCGGCTCATCCGTTTCGGCTTCATCATTTTAGCAGGGATGCTGGGCAATCTGGGGCTTGTCATCGGCATCGGGTTTATGGTTATCCACCTTGCTGGAATCACCAATTTGGGTACTTCTTATTTAACGCCTGTTGCACCGATGAATGTGAACGATTCCTTGGATACATTCGTTCGAGGACCGTTCTGGTTATTGCGTAAACGTCCCAGTATTGTGAAAACTAAAAATAAGATCCGAAATAAAATGCGTAAATGACGGTGAATGGATGAAGGAAAAACTAAATGCTTTTCATATTGCTTTGCTCATCTATATGATCGAAATGGATATCAGCTTATTTGACCTTCCTCGTACTGTTGTCGAAAACCTGGGTACCAATGGTTGGGTAGGATATATTATTTTATCCTGCGTTGCATCATTCAACATTTTCCTTTACTGGGTTGTTTATAAGTGGGGAAATGGCAGGTCTGCTTTTCAAATCCTAGAAACATCACTTCCTAAGGTGCTGCTGTACCCATTCTATGTTGTCATTGCTTTGATCTGGATCGGGCTCGCTTCCTTAATCGGCAAGAACTTTATTTTTGTATTTCAACTGCTTTTTTTTCAATCCATGCACCCTATGCTTATTTTTTTCTTGTATTGTGCGATGGTTTATTGCTTGATTAGCAAAACTCTTTACAATATTTGCAAAGCCAATACGATCCTATTCTTTTTAACCATTTGGATAGTTGGATTGTGTCTCTTCTTTATTAAGGATTGGCAGCTCGTTCGATTCACCACCTCATTCTTTCAAGGAGCATCCCATCCGCCTTCTCTGGCGAGTTGGGCTGAAATTTACAAGGCTTTTGTCGGTTACGAACTTTGCTTGTTCTTCATTCCTTTCACGAATAAAGAAAGCAAGCTGTTTAAAGGTGTCATGGCCGGACATTTGCTTACTACCTGTGTTCAATTATTCGTCATTTGGATTTCACTAGGCTTCTATAGCTTTCAACAATTACAAACCCTTCTTTATCCGCTAATGAATTTACTTAGCTACATTGAACTGCCTTTTATGAATCGAATAGAAAGTTTGGTGTTTCCTTTCTTTCTCTATGTGAACTTGATCTCAACGGTTATGTTTTGTTTTGCAGCACATATGACCTTGAAGCAAGTATTCCCCCACGCTCGACCCAAATGGATCGAAATAGGGATTACTGCGATTCTATTTGCCGTAGGATGGGTACCACAGATTCTTAGAAAGTCTCAAGAGCTGCTCAATACCGCTTTTTATATTGAAATGTGCATTGCGTTCTCGATGCCTCTTCTGTTAATCCTTGTACTCCAATTCAATAAATGGAAGGAACGGAAGGCCAATCATGAAGTGTAAATGGGGAATCGTCATCGTTTTCTTGATCCTGGTTGGGTGCTCAGACGAAAAAATTCTCGAGAAGACGGGCTTTGTACGGTCTATTGCCTATGATGCCGCGAACGACAACAAAAATGGCAATTCCATAAGATTGACGATTAGCCTCCCGAGAGCAAATGAAAAAGAAACCCTCATCTACTCAACGGAAGCAAGAAGCAGCAGGGAAGCAAGAATGATTTTTGATAGGCAAAACAATCGAAAGATTGTGAACGGACAAGTGCGGCAGGTATTATTTGGCGATAAGTTCGCAAAGAAAGGCATTTGGAAGCATATTGACGCACTCGTCCGAGACCCTTCCTTCGGCAATCGCGTTCATGTCGTCGTAGTAGAAGGAGAGGCTAATAAATTGTTAACGAAAAAATACCCCCAAGGCCAGACGGTCGGGGAATATATTGATGATCTTATCCGAACGGAAGCGAAGGTTAACGACATTCCTTACACCAACCTGTATTCTTTTGTTAGGGATATTCAAGATGACGGCACTGATCCCGTAGCTTCCCTAATCAAAGAAAACAAAACAAGCATCATCATTAATGGGGTCGCGCTGTTCCGGGACGATCAATATGTAGCCAAAGTACAGCCGGAAGATAAAATGTATTTCGCTTTGCTTCATGAGGATATTGGTGCAGGAAATATTTATATGAATCTAAGTGAGATTGAACCCAATAAACATGAAGATGCTGCATTACTATACGTGTCCAGCGATAGAAAAATACGAATCTTATCCTCCCCGGACACATTATTGAACAGCAACAAGCTGAAGGTTGCCATAGACCTCAACATTATAGGGTCCTTGTTAGAATATTCAGGTGAATTAAACATGAAAAAGGAGGAGGATCAGAAAAAGCTGGAAGCTTTGATGGTTCGTTTGGTGGAAAAAAAGAGCTTGGAACTACTAAGCATCATGCAAAAGAACCGGGTTGACTCCATAGGTATCGGACAGTATGCGAGAAACTTAATTTCTTTTACCGAATGGTTGAAACTTCCTCGTCGAGAGATCATCTCTAATGCAGAAATTACCGTACACGCACATGTGAAAATTAAAGACTTCGGTAGATTGCTGCAGTAAATATTTGCATACCTGCAAAAAAAGGAGCTACCGCTCCAGGAAGGTTCGATAGCCCGCGATTGATTCTATAAGCTGCCTGCCGTCTTCTCCACGGCCTGTATGTATTGTTCATACATTCGTTCCCACTCGCGCTTGCGATCCATGACCGTACCGTTCAATAACGCTGCGATAACGTCGAGGCAGACATGCCATCCTGCCAGATCCTTAGGCGTATGCGGGGTGACAGCCTGAATCGTCTCCTTCAGGTAAAGAAGACAGCCTCCCGGCTCGGCAGCCAGCTCAAAGCGCACACGGTCCTCTCCCCACGTGTATTCCAGCACGGACAAAAACTTCATATCGAGGATCGTCATATCCAGCTGGGTCCCATCCGACATGTTGAACTTGATAAGCCCGCCCTGACGCAGTTCTTCCACCTCAAGCTCAGGGAACCATTGGTTCAGCTTTTCATTCTCCGTCAAATAAGCCCATACCTCCTCAATCGAATGCTTGTAATGCCGTTCGAATTGAGCGATAAATCCGTGATCCGCCTTACGCAGCTCGGCCAGCATGCTTAACTCCTCCCTTTCTTTAAGATTGTATATTTCCCAGCTTGTCCAGATGCTTCATCCCTTCACGCCGAATGAGCGGCTTCAACTCATGGCTTTGGATAAAATCTCTGACCGCTTCGGGATTCGTCTTGGAATATTCGCGTAATGCCCAGCCGATAGCCTTCTGAATGAAAAATTCATCCGAATCGGACCGGAGCCTTATGTACCGGAACAGTAAGGACTCCTGCGTTCGGCTCTTATATTTTAATTGAAAAAGAATGGCCGATCTTTGCAGCCAAATAGGATCGGATTCAATCCAGCGGTCAGCATAGCTCGTGATCAGCTCCGGATGCTTTTGAAATAAATATCCTGCTCCATTAGGAGCGATCCCATCTACCGTATCCCACCATGATTTGTGGACGATCAGCCATTCCAATAAGTCGATATGCTCTTTCTCCAGCTTCCTCTGCATTTTGGCCAAAAGATCGATCGCCGTATACTGGTACTCCCGTTCCGGCATGTTCCACAATGTTGTAACGACTTCCGGGAGCTCCTTTAACGGGGGGAGCCTGTTACGATGTACCCATTCCTTAAACAGCTCTACCCGCTTCGGGCCCCGTATACCCAAAAAATCGAACTGATTGCGCATATACTGCTTCATGGGCGCCGCTTCCGCTTCATTACGGCAGCTGCTTACTAATTCAATCCACGATTTCACATAAGAATTCATCTGGACCTCCGGAAGGGCTTAAGAATAACTAAGGCAATCAGCTTGCCAATCATTAATCACAGTATATCACAAGCAATGGCATCCATCCGAACGGAAAAAGTGGCGGGATAGGACCGCTTTTGCTACAATGAACTCGATCATCTGACAACTGTGATACGGAAGAGGAGGACCAGCAAGTGCCCGGATTTTTATTGGATTTGGATGGTACACTGTACCACGGAGATACACCGATCCCTGAGGCTGCCGATTTCATCCGATGGCTGAAGCAAGAGGGACATCCCTATGTATACGTGACGAATAATTCCTCAAGACCCCCCGAGCAGGTCGCTGCCCATCTAGGACGAGTCGGCATAGACGCGAAACTCGAGGAGGTGCTTACTTCCTCCCAGGCTGCCGCGATGTACATGCAGGAGCAAAACCAAGGCAGCCGCGTGTATCTGATCGGTGAAACGGGATTGGAGCAAGCGATGCAGGACGCCGGCTTCGAGCCGGTAACTGATGGTCCTGCGGACTATGTGGTTCAGGGCATCGACCGCAGCTTCAATTACGAGAAGATGGCGAGAGCCGTCAGCCTGATACGGTCGGGCGCAGGCTTCATTATGACCAACCCGGACCATCTGCTTCCCTGGAACAATGAGCTCCGCCCCGGCGCAGGCTCCATCGGCGCCTCTATCGAAAGAGCCAGCCAGACGAAGCCTGTCGTCATCGGCAAGCCTTCCCCTATCATTATGAACTATGCCATACGCAAGCTGAATTTGCCGCCGGAGCAGATTTGGGTTGTCGGGGATAATCTGTTGACCGACATTCAAGGAGGCATCGCGGCTCAATGCAGAACGGCGCTGGTGCTTACCGGCCTTATTAACCGGAATACGCTGGAAGAGCAGCTGGCGAAAACAGGAGTTCAACCGGATTGGGTATGCGATACCTTGACAGATTTGATGGATAGATTAGGCCAAGCCTAGCGGAAGCCATAGAAAAAGAGCTTAGCAGTGAACGTCACCTCCATTGGTTAGGTAAGTCTAACTTTGGGTGCGGGTCACAGCCTCAGCTCTTTTTTTAGTCCGGAAACAATCGCTTTTCCCAAGCCGCCGTCCCTAGTATTCTTTATCGTTTATGTGGTAAAACATTCGAGATTCGAAGTACTTTTTGTTTGCTCAGCCGGAGCAAGTGTCATATAATGAAAATAGCTCTCAAGAAACGGATTTTATATTTTTTGTAAAGATGATAAAATTTATCTATTTTGACGAAGCTAACTGGGAAGCAATAAGCCCCTTTTGGAGAGGAGGTTCCGGCATTTGAACTTAAACCAACTAGAAACACTGCTTACCATTTCCAAAACGATGAGCTTTCGCAAAGCAGGAGAAGTATTGAACTTGACGCAGCCGGCTGTCTCCGCACAGATCAAAAGTCTGGAAGACGAATTTAAGACCGTACTGATCGACCGTAATCAGCCCGTGACGCTCACCGATAGCGGACGGGTATTTTTGGAGCATGCGGAAATCATTCTGCAGACCGTCGAAGATTTGAAGCAGCGTTTAGCTGATCTGAATTCAACGCCTCAAGGTCATATTCACTTGGGAACGACAACCTCAATAGCGATACAAATATTGCCGCGGGTGCTGTCTTACTTTCAGAATCAGTTTCCGCTGATCAAAACGACGATTCACTCGATGACCTCCTCGCAAATTATGCACAGCGTAGAAAATGGATCCATCGATATCGGTATCACCTATTTGTTCGAGAAGCATCCGGCGTTGGAAAGCTCCGTGCTGTATTACGATACGTTCGAGCTGGTGGTTTCACCGGCGCATCCGTTAAGCCGCTTCCAGCATATTCCGATGGAAAAGCTGAGGGATATTCCACTCATAATGCTGTCTCCGGAAACGGCCGGGCGGCGATTCGTCGATCAAATTTTCAAGCATCTGAACATTACCCCTCAAATCGTGATGGAACTGTCCAGCAGTGAGGAAGTCAAGCGAATGGTGGAGCTGAATCTGGGCGCCGCGATTATTTCCAAGCTGTCCATTGCCACCGAGCTGCGTCTCGGCACGCTGAAGATGATAAAGGTCAATGAGCTTGAAAGCAGCCACCCCGTCGGGGTCGTCTATAAATCCGGACGTTACTTAAGCTCGGCGCTCCATCAATTTTTAGAGGATTTGAAAGGCATGCAGGAAATTCAATTTATAGGATCGGAGTGACTTGATATGAAATTTGATTTGCATACGCATCATGAACGATGCGGCCATGCCCTCGGCACAATCCGCGACTATATCGAGGCGGGCATACGGCACGGACTGTCCGTTATCGGCATATCGGACCATTCACCCTACTTTGCAAGCGACGTGGAGCAGGAGCAGCCCGGCATTGCGATGGCAAAAAGCGAGTTCAGCCGTTATGTAGACGAGGTGCTGAAGCTGAAGCAGGAGTACGCCGGAAAAATCGACGTTCTGCTGGGCGTCGAATCCGACTTTTTCCCTGAGCATGCGGACGTGTACCGCAAAGTGTATGAGCAATATCCTTTCGACTATATTATCGGTTCCGTCCATCTGTCGGGCGGCGTCAGCATCTTCAATAAAAAGCGTTGGAACGGTTTGACCGACCGTCAAAAAGTCGAGCAAAAAGAGCTTTATTATGACCTGATTCAGCAATCCGCGCGCAGCGGCATGTTCCAGATTCTCGGCCATATCGATGCCATGCGCGGCTTCTACCCTGCCTTCTCCGATATTCCTACGGATGCCGTGGATAAAACATTGCAAATTATCGCAGAACAGGACATTGCTATCGAAATCAACACCTCCGGCAAAACGAAGGACTGCGGCGGCTGGTACCCTATCGATGCTGTTCTTGAGCGCGCCTGCCATTATGGCGTAAGAGTTACCTTCGGTTCCGACGCACACAAGCCGGAACGTGTCGGCGACGATTGGGAATTGGTGAGCAAGCGGCTCAAAGAAATCGGCTTTACCGAATGGGTATACTACAAGCAAAAAGAGCGCCAGATCGTCCCTCTATAAATTTGAAGTACATATTGGCCCTCCTAAGCAAAAGACCCGTCTCCTTCGTCGGAGAACGGGCTTTTTTGTGCCGCTTAAGCAAATCGCTGAAACAATTGTAATCCATTTATCGTCATATAAGGAAAAAGGAGGGTCCTTATGAAAAAATCCGTTGCTATCCCTATGGCTGCACTGTTCGTCATAGCTGAATGCGTAATCCTTTGGGGCATAGTCCATACCGTTCAAAATGGCATGAGCTCCAATGCAAGCAAGAACCATTATGAACTTCCGGATATTGCGAATACTGCGAAAATGACAACTCCCAGCGGTCCGCCTGCTGCCAAGCTGTACGCGGATAAGACGCAATTTCGAAGCAGCGAGACGATGAGCCTTCACTTAAAAAATGAAAGCTCCTCCCGCATTTCTTTTGGTGTCGGTTATAAAATAGACATCCATAAGCATGGCGAATGGACACCCTATCCTATGACTACTGCCTTCGTAGATCTTGGAATCATGATGGAGCCCGGCGGGGTCCATGATCAAGATGTTCCGCTAAATCAACTGAAGAAAGGCCATTACCGGATTACTAAAGTGATCAACCTCGATGAATCGGACCTTCAATCGGTTTCCTTTGAATTCGATTTAGATGGATAAAGTATCAATTAGACCTGTAACCCAAATGCTAGTTTGCCTTGATTTGATACGAAACCGCCTGCTTCCAGCCTTCCAGCCTGTTCTCTCGTAGTGCCTCACCCGCAGGTTGCGGGGTAAACGTACGATCAAAGCCGTTCATCTGCACGAGCTCCGCCGTATCCTGCCAGAAGCCGACGGCTAACCCGGCCAGACATGCTGCTCCCAGGGCCGTCGTTTCGATCACCTTGGGGCGGGCGACGGGAACGCCCAGCATATCGGCCTGAAACTGCATCAGGAAGTTGTTTTTGACTGCGCCGCCGTCAACGCGCAGCTCGGTCAAATGAATGCCCGACTCCTCCTCCATGACCTGCAGCACCTCTGCGCTCTGATAGGCTATGGATTCGAGGGCCGCTCTTACCAGATGGGCTTTGCCGGCACCACGGGTCAAGCCAGTGATCATCCCCCGGGCATCCGGCTCCCAATACGGTGTCCCGAGCCCTGTGAAAGCAGGCACGAAGTAGACTCCCTCCGTATTTTCGACGGACAAGGCCAACGCTTCGGTTTCCGCGGCATCCTGAATGAGTCCCAAGCCGTCGCGCAGCCATTGAATGACCGTTCCCGCATTAAATACGCTGCCTTCCAGAGCGTAGCAGACCTCGCCATTCATCTTCCAGGCAATTGTCGTGATGAGTCCCTTTCGGGACATAACCGGTCTGGCCCCTGTCTGCTTCAGAACAAAGCACCCTGTGCCATAAGTATTTTTGGCCATTCCCTCTTTAAAGCAGCCCTGCCCGAATAAAGCGGCCTGCTGGTCCCCGGCTGCCCCTGCGATAGGAACGCGGATGTCCTCGGCAAGCAGCGTCGTGTACCCGTACACTTCGCTCGATGCCCGAACCTCCGGAAGCATCGCAGCCGGAATGTTGAATTCCTTTAAAATTTCCTCATCCCATTGCACGGTATGAATATTCAGCAGCATCGTTCTCGATGCATTCGAGACATCGGTCACATGCACGGCTCCCTCCGTCAGCTTCCAGATGAGCCAGGAGTCGATAGTGCCGAACAAGGCTTCTCCCCGTTCAGCTTTCTCTCTAATATGCGGATGGTTATCAAGAACCCATTTCAGCTTCGTGCCCGAGAAATAGGCATCCAGCACAAGGCCCGTCTTCTGCCTGATCTTGTCCTCCCAGCCCTGCTGCTTCAGCTCATCGCACAAGCCGCTGGTGCGGCGGCACTGCCAAACAATGGCCCGGTGGAGCGGTTCTCCCGTTAATTTATCCCATACCACGGTAGTTTCCCTTTGATTCGTAATCCCTATGGCAGCGATTTGATCAACGGCAATCGATTGCACTGCCTGGCGCAGCACCTCCAGCTGGGTATTCCAAATTTCGTTCGCATCATGCTCAACCCATCCGGATTGGGGAAAATATTGCGTGAATTCCTTTTGCGCCGTATGCACAATCGTCCCTTGACGGTCAAAAACGATGGCTCTGCAGCTCGTAGTTCCTTGATCTATAGCAACGACATAACGGGACTTCTTCATCGGCCTTCCTCCTTGTCGTACATGAACAAACATGTAAACCGTTTTCATGTTGAAATCTAACACAAACCCATTTTCTCTGTCAATAACTATTGCTTCATCGTCATTCTCATGTTATGATACGGTTAATTAAGCAGCAATTGAACAAGTTAATACATTTGGTCAGAGAATAAGAGTAGACCGCAACATACCTTGCCGAAGCTAATTGGGCTTCTGCAGGGACGTGTTAGCGGTCTTTTTTGTTGTTTACACAACCCAACATGACGAAAAGGATGATACAGATGACGACGAATTTTTCCGGAGCGCACCGTGCTGATCATATAGAACGGCTCTCTAATCAGACATTGGATTTGCTAGTTATTGGCGGAGGCATTACGGGGGCGGGAATCGCGCTGGACGCCCAAACCAGAGGCATGTCGACAGGTCTTATCGAAATGCAGGATTTCGGTGCCGGGACCTCAAGCCGCTCCACGAAGCTGATCCACGGCGGGCTTCGTTACTTGAAGCAGCTCGAATTCAAGCTGGTGGCCGAGGTAGGAAAAGAACGCGCGATTGTATACGAGAATGCGCCGCATGTGACGACACCGGAATGGATGCTGCTGCCGATTATTGAAGGCGGCACCTATGGGAAGCTGGCAACCTCTGTCGGTTTGCTTGTATACGATTATTTGGCGGGCGTACGCAAGCAGGAGCGCCGTATCATGCTGAATAAGGACAAAACCTTGAATATGGAGCCGCTGCTGCGAAAGGATAAATTAAAAGGCGGGGGCTATTACGTAGAATACCGGACCGATGATGCCAGATTGACCATCGAGACGATGAAGGAAGCGGTTCGCCGCGGGGTTCACGCGCTGAATTACGCAAAAGCGGAGGATTTGATCTACGATCAGGGTCAAATAGTCGGAGTCCGCGTCGTCGATCAATTGACCGGTCAAGCCTTCGACATCCGAGCGAAAAAGATTGTCAATGCAGCCGGTCCGTGGGTAGACACGATCAGAGAAATCGACGGCTCGAAGCAAGGCAAACGGCTGCATCTAACCAAAGGCGTCCATCTCGTTGTTGACGGCAAAAGGTTCCCTCTGAAGCAAGCGATCTATTTCGATACGCCGGACGGACGTATGGTGTTCGCCATTCCGCGCGACGGCAAAACCTATATAGGGACTACCGATACGAACTATACCGGCGACATTGCCCGTCCGCGCATGACTGTTGAGGACAGAGATTACATCTTGAAGGCCGCCAACTTCATGTTCCCTACCCTCAAGCTGGAGCCCAAGGATGTAGAATCCAGCTGGTCAGGCTTGCGTCCGCTGATACATGAGGACGGCAAATCACCGTCCGAGCTTTCGCGCAAGGACGAGATCTTCATCGCTCCGTCAGGGCTGATCACTATCGCAGGCGGCAAGCTGACCGGTTACCGCAAAATGGCCGAGCGGATCGTCAATCTGGTTGCCAACCAGCTGGAGCAGCAAGGACATTCCCCTTTCCCCGGCTGCACCACAGACAAGGTCAAGCTATCGGGAGGGGATGTAGGCGGATCCCAAGGCTATGCCTCCTTTATCAAAACCAAAGTACAGCAGGCTGTGAAATTCGGGCTGAATGAACGTGAAGCGACCCTTCTGGTTACACGCTACGGTTCCAATGCAGACCGCCTGTTCGAGCTGTACCGGGAGCATCAGGAGGAAGCTGACAAGTACGGTATGCCTGCTCTGTGGCTGGCCATGCTGATCTATGGAATTGAAGCGGAGATGGTGTCTACCCCATCCGATTTCTTCATCCGCCGGACCGGCGCCATGTACTTCGACATTGCCTCCGTTCATCAATGGAAGCAGCCGGTTATCGCATATATGGCCGACTTGTTCGGCTGGAGCGAGGCAGAGATCGAGCAGCACAGCCAAGTCCTCGAGAAGCGACGGGAAGATGCTGTCAATCCTATTACCGCAGACCCCAAGTAATTATCCCTGGGCTTCATATTGTTTCCATATTTCCTTGCGGGAGGTCGTCACGGCGACCGCCCCCGCCTTCAAGGCCATCTCCACATCCTCCACCGTGCGGATCAGTCCGCCTGCCAGGATCGGAATCCCCAGCTGCTCCTTCATCTCCGAAATAATATGAGGCATAATGCCCGGAAGCACTTCAATGTAATCCGGCTGAACCTTCTCCGTTATTTTATAGGTCATCTCCAGTGCCGTCGTATCCAGCAAAAAATGCCGCTGAATCGCCAGCACTTTATTTTTTTTGGCTGTCGCTATGGCAGCACTTTTTGTGGATATTATGCCGGCCGGCTTGACCGACTGGCATAAAAATTCCACCGCGTACTCATCATTCTTCAACCCCTGAATCAAATCGGCATGGATCAGCATCTTCTTTTGATGCGATCTTGCAAGCTGCACAATACTGGACAGCTGGGAAATATGAATGTCGAGCAGAACCAGGTATTGGAACCGGCTCTTCAACAGCAGCTCAAGATCCCGCATTTTCCGAACGGCGGGAAGTACATTTTGACCGTAAAAGCTCAATCCGTCTGCCTCCTTCCAGCATAGGCTGTTATGATAATTGCTGCTCCAGCGACTTGTACACATTCGGGATGGTAACCATAAATTTGGAGCCTTGTCCCAAGGTGCTTGTCACCTCAATCTTGCCCTCGTGAGCCTCTACTAACGCTTTAACGATACTTAAGCCAAGACCGACCCCTCCGCTAAAGCGGGATCTGGACTTATCGACCCTGTACAGCCGGTTAAATACATAAGGCAAATCCGCCTCGCTGATTCCAATGCCCGTATCCTCACAATAGATAATAGTAGAATCGATCGTCCAATCGACCCCAAGCGTGACCTTTCCACCTTCATCCGTATACTTAATCGCATTGGATACAATATTCGAAATGACCTGTATCATTTTATCGCGGTCGATTTCGGCATAGCAAGGAGCATTGGTAGGGACAAATTGCAGCTTGACCCCTTTGCTCTTGGCCATCTGCTGAAAATTGCGGTAGACGTTCTGGGTCAGCTGTACGATATTAATTCGCCGAATATTTATCGTAAACCGGGCGGCCTCCGCCTCGGATAAGCGTTCCATATCATTCATCAGGCGGGTAAGCCGGATCAGCTCGTCATAGATTTGCTCCAGCCATTCCAGATCCACTTCATAGATCCCGTCAATCATCGCTTCCAGCTGGGAGAGCATGGATGTCAGCGGCGTTCGAAGCTCGTGGGTCAAATCCTCCATAAGATGATGGCGCCAATCCTCCTGCTTCTTCAGCTCCCTGGAGAGCTCGTTTAACGTTAAAGCAAGCCTCCGGACCTCCTCCGGACCTTTGACGGCCGCCTGTACCTCCCAGTTGCCCAGACGGATTTTATTCGCCGTTTCCTGCAGTCTTTGCAAATGCGCGGACAACAGACGGGCAACGACAAAGCTGACCAGAACGGAGATCAGGATAATGACACCGTATAGGATTCCGGAACGGGTTTCCATCATTTTTTGATAGGCGATGACATTCGGATCGATCTGATTCAATGTCTTTAAATATCCTACCTGCAAAATGCCGCGGGTCTCTCCCTTAGCTACCACCGGATACTCCTGGATGATAAGGTCCTTTTGGTTTTGTACACGCGAGAACATATCAAACCAGACCGTATGCTTATCCTCTCCGTAACGGACGAGAATGCCGTATAATGTGGCCCTCCGGTCCAGCCAAGACTTCTGCTCCTCCGTGTATGGCCCCACCGACAAGTTATCGTTGCGCATATCGTCTATTAATTTGAAAGCGTTTACTTTTAATTGATCCTCCTGATAGTGCGTGAAGACATCCTGCCAATTAAAATTATAGCCGTAAGCAACCACCGATATAATCAAGATGAAGCAGCTTTGAAGCGTTAAAAACAAGATCACTTCCATTTTGCGAAATACTTTAATCATCTCAAGTTGTTTCCTTCGTATCCGATTCTGCGGCAAATTTATAGCCTGAGCCTACCATGGTAAGAATATACCGGGGCTCCTTTGTGTCTTCCTCGATTTTTTTGCGCAAATTTTTGACGTGGGTATCGATAGATCGGCTGTCTCCCTGAAAACGATAGCCAAGCACATGATAAGAAAGATCGCTGCGCGACCAAATCTTGCCCGGCTTGCTCGTAAACACCGTTAACAGCTTGAATTCCGTCGTCGTCAAGTTCGCATGTACGCCGCGTACCAGCAAGGTGTTCGCTTCCAGGTCTACGACTAACTGGCCTCTATCGAAGGTCAATACGTTTTGCTTGACGGCATCGGCTTTATAAGCATGAATGCGGCGTCGAAGAGCATGAATGCGGGCAATGACCTCTTTAACCCGGAAAGGCTTCGCTATATAGTCATCGGCGCCCAGATTTAATCCTGCAATCGTGTCGCTCTCCCTTGACTTGGAAGTCAGCATGATGATAGGTACGACCGATTTGGCTCGGATTTGCTGGCATACCTCTTCTCCCGACAGGCCCTCCAGCATAAGATCCAAAATAACCAGATCATAAGAACCGTTCTCGAACAATTGAACAGCCTCCAAGCCGTTTGCCGTGCAATCGACTTCCCATCCTTCATTCTTCAAATATGCGGTGACTACTTCGCGGATTTTAGGCTCGTCCTCCACAAGTAATATATGCATTCAAAATACCCCCTATTTCTACATATTACT
Organism: Paenibacillus sp. OAS669; assembly: GCF_014873645.1. Classification (NCBI taxonomy): domain Bacteria; kingdom Bacillati; phylum Bacillota; class Bacilli; order Caryophanales; family Paenibacillaceae; genus Paenibacillus; species Paenibacillus sp. OAS669. The sequence goes on along the minus strand of NZ_JADBDR010000010.1, from coordinate 113,651 downwards.
TGCCAAATTAGAATTAGACAAGCAAAAAAGCCTGAATTTCTCAGGCTTTTTGCTTTCACGCAGAGCTGGTCATAGTCGTTTCATCGCACTGTGTACCTGCTATCCGAAGCATGGCTATCCCCCTTGTTTCCCGGGAAATAATGACGCATCAGACCATCGTCTTAGGATAGGAGAAAGAAAAAAGCCTGCTCGCAGCAGGCTTCCTACTCCTTACTATTCTACAAGACCCGTACGCTCTACGCCTTCTACGAACCAGCGCTGAGTGAACGTGTAGACTACCAAGACCGGCATAATGATCAAGAACGATGCGGCCATCTTGATCGGCTCCGCAAAAATACTTGGACCCGCCTGCTCCGCTTCGGCTGTTAAGGATGCAGCCAGACGCGACAAGCTGATGGACAGCGGAACCTCTTTTGCCCCGAACATATACATCGTAGGGAAATAGAAATCGTTCCAGTTCCAAACGAAGGAGAACAAGAATACGACGATGATCGCCGAAGTCGAGATCGGCAGCATAACCCGGAAAAACACTCTGAATACATTCGCTCCGTCCATTTTGGCTGCCTCCTCAAGCTCCTTAGGAAGCGTGCTGAAGAACTGGCGGTAGATGATGACAAAGAGCGCGCCTTTCAAGCCATGCCCGAATATGGCAGGCACGATGAGCGGAAGGTACGTATTGATCCATCCGAAGTCTTTGAACAGCAGGATGGATGGCAAAATGGTCACCTGAGGCGGCATGACGAACGTAAAGATGAGACATACGAACCAGAATTTTTTAAGCGGAAAATCCAATCTGGCAAAGGCATATCCCGCAATAGCGCATGAAATGACCTGCAGCACCGCAACGCTAAGCGACACCGTCATACTGATAAAGAAAGCGTTGGAATATTTCAACAGCCGGAACGCTTCCTGAAGATGACCTGTAAAGAAGGACCTCGGAACCCAAATAACGGCCGGATCCAGCAGGTTGGCGGAGTCCTTAATCATGGTCGTGATCATATAAATGATCGGCTTCACATAGATAAAGGCCACGTCAATCAAAATCAGGTACATGAACAGCCTGAATATTAAACCTTTATCGGCTTCCTTGCCTATCAGCAGGTTTTTGGCCGCTGTCAGCCATGACCTGACCGAATGAGAATCGAAGCGCACGTTCTTGATATCTTTTATTACTTTTTGCATTCCGTCTCGCCTCCTTTCTATTTGGCTCCGCTTGAGGATTTGGTCACTCTGGAGAAGATGAGCAGGACAATACCCAGGAAGAGCAATACGATCATAAAGTAAATCCATGCCAGAGCACTAGACAAACCGTAGTTGGTCGTGTTGACCTTGGAAATGATCGGGTTGGACGGGAACGTGAACAAATCGACTACCGTGTAAATCAAGTTCAGCAAAATAAATGGTGTCAAGCCAGGCAGCGTAATTTTCCAGAACGTTTCCCAAGGGTCGGCTCCATCAATCCGGGCTGCCTCATATACCGAGGTCGAGATGGTCTGACGACCCGCCAGGAAAATCAAGATTTGCACACCGGAATACCATAGGATGAGAACAAACGAGTTAATGATAGAGTTAAGCGGAGCCGCCCAGGCTTTCGGCAAATAGGTGTTGATGTAGCTGCCCAGCTCGAACTCTTGAACGAAGGACAACGTTCCTTCCCCCTGCGTAATAAACTCCTGGATAATTTGTCCGGTGGAGAATATGACAGGCAGGAAGAAAATGACCCTGAAAAACGAGCGTCCGATAAACTTCTGATTCAGCAAAATCGCTACAAGCAGCGAGAAAACCACGATAACCGGAATCATCATTAACGCTTGACGCAAAAACGGCAGCAAGTCATTGTACAAGAGGCCGCCATCCGCAAACAAAATCTCGCGGTAGTACTGGAAGCCGACCGGCGAATATTCCACGCCGCCGGCCGTAATTTTAACGCGGTTAAAGCTCATATAGAACGAATATACCAGTGGAAATGCGATAAAGCCCAGAAATCCGATAACCCATGGTGCGATGAATAAAGAACCTTCCACTTTACGTAGGGTGGCGGAGCTCAATCTCAATTTGCGATTCATTGGCCAGCGCCTCCTTGAACTACGATAAAGTCTTGAGCCGGTATCGTTACCTTGCCGTCGTTATACGGTGTTGAATTGTAGTTGATAACCACTTTCTTCCCTCCGTCGTAGGTAACTTCCTTCACGTTCGGAGCAATGGTTTTGTGGCCGACAATAAATTTGGTCTGTACGTCGCCCAAAGCTTTATTGTAGCGCTGGTATTCCTCTACAGCGGTTGATTCCCAGTCATGGACATTCATGCTGTAGTAATAAACAGAGTAGGCCCCTTTCATATCCTCAGACGGCGCATAAGTGAAAATGAACGATGGGCTTGCGCCGTACTCGATACTGCGAAGCATCTCGGTCTTGTACTGATCCCGCAGGTTAGACCAGCCGGAAGAATAGGTGACAAGGCCATGCAGCGCGATTTGCAGGAACGGAATGGATTCGTCGATGAACAGGTCATACGAATAGTCATCCGCTATGCGGTGAATATGGCTAATGTCCTTCAGCGTATACATATTGGCTCTTTCTACGCTTACTCCACCCAGCGTCTCTTTCGTCTCCTTTAGCATCTCCTGCTGCGTATGCATCGTTTCCGTTCTCGTAGATGGCGCGCGGGTATTGAAATCACTGTTCAAGTACCGGCCGATGCCGTCTTCAAAATAAATGCCGTCCGCACCCAATTCCTTAAACTGGCTCATGTCTTTGGAGAGCGACTGGGCCGAGAACTTCGGACTCATCTGGGTAATCGTATCCCGGCTTGCAAACATTTCGAAATCCATCAGCTTGCCTGCAAGGTTACGCATCCCGTCATATCTCGCATTGAATCCGTCTCTTTCGTTATTGTTATAGGTGTAGTTAGCGGTCAAGTAGACCGGCACCTTCAAGGAATGTGCGAATTGGATGAACTGCTTCATGCCTTCGTTGCCGCCCAGCCGCTTATCTACCGGGAACAATCCGCCGAAGGAGCTGTAACCGCCCTTCTGCCAGCCCAAATATTGAATGGACATATTTTCAATGCCAAGACCGTACAGCCTTTTCACCATTTCCATCGCTTGAGAGGTTGAGGTTCCGAGCAAATACTTATCCCACAGCATCCCTTTTTTCACGTCTGCTCCAACGATATCCACGAACATCGGAATCTTGTTCGACGCAGCCTGAAGCGGCTTAACGCCTTGTTCCTTCATTAAATATTCGCGGTATTTGGAGGCCATGCCGACATAGTCCGCATTGGTTTTATCGAGCAAGTAATAACGGGTGCTGCGCTGATCGGAAGTAAATCTTTCTTTACTGTAGGTAAAGAATCCCGCATTTCCTTTTTTGCTCGTATTTTGGAAAAACTTGATCCGATACTGCCATTCTGCCGTGATCCAGTTGGATTGGCCGAATGCGCCGGAAGGGGAACCGAATACTTTGGAGTATTCTTCTCCGCCGGTCATGATCGCTACGAATGCCTTGTCGCCGGATTTCATGCCGTATACGGGCATCTTCGCTTGCTGACGGGCCGTTCTTTCCGCATAAAATGAAATATCGCTGCCATACATATTCTCGCGATAAATCGATTTATCGTTGATCTGTTTCGTTTTGAAACGGATCAATGCACCGGAACCGTCTGGAACGACCATGTAGCCGTCTTGGCCGACGGAAGGCTCCGCGCCGAACATCGGGTACAGCTTCAGGTTCAAGAGACTGAGCTTGCCTTCCTCAATGCCGCTGTCGATGATTTTGGTCTCTACGTAATCATCCTTTATGTTCACTTCCACCGGAATTTTAAAGCCGGAGGTTTTGAAGTTGAACGTGACCTTGAAGCCTGTCGCCGTCGTCTGGAAGCCTTCGAGCACGCCTTTATCTTCGATAAGGCTGGTCATTTTGGGCTGCGACTTGAAGTTCGCGGCATCGATATATTCAACCATGATGGGAGAACGGAGATTATTTCTCCACGTTCCTGTAATTGTTTCTTGAGGCCATAGATCCACATTCGGATAGGAGCGCCAAACTTCCCCATTTCGCTTATCTTCTACCTGGAAGTGCCCGGTCGTGCTGTCCACGAGGAGCTTCAGCTTGTCGCTTTGTGCGGCGAGCTTGAAGTTCGCGTCGTTCGGCAGCTCCGCCTTCACTTTATTCACATCGACCGGAGCCGTTGCTGGCGCCTGTGTCGGAGCAGCCGTATTAGCCGCAGGAGCTTGCGCGTTGGCATCAGGCTTGGCGGCATTGTCCCCTGTGTTCCCCGATCCGGCAGCCGGTGGATCCGCCGCATTAATCGTCTGGACCGCCTGCGTTGCAAATAGAGATAAGCTCAGCGTAGCGGCCAGTGTCGCGGAGAGGACTACTTTTGTACGTTTACGTCTCATCGGATCGTCACCTCCTGATAGATCGAATAGAAGAAGTCTTTCATTTCACTGCTTAATCCGAATGTGATGAAGATCAAGACACCGAGAATCGTCATGGTTACGAGCGATAGGAAAATGTTCATAACCGTTTCACCCACGCTGTAGTTTTGCATGGATTGCACTTTCCAGAACATCAGCAGACCGACCCATATCATCATAGCAATCTGCAAGAAGGAATAAATCGCGCTTTCGCTTAATGTCATAACATTGGAAAGCAAGGTTAATGGCAATCCAACCAGAGCAATCGGGAACAAAGCATACGTGCTGCCGAAGGCAACGTCCCGGAACCGGCCTTCACCGCGATAGATCGTGCTTATCAAGTAGTTGGATACGATCCAGCCTACCCATAACACCATAAATTGGATGAACACCGTAATCAGATTAATTTCCAATACTACGGACGGATTAAACGTGAAGTTGGTAAATGCTCTGTAAATACAGAACGATACCAGCGCCAGCAGCAGCATGATGGTGCTGCTCGCGAATCCTCCTTTGCCTTCGTAACGAATCGCGCTGAAGCCGTCGATCGGATGCTTCAGGATATAAAATGAATGCTTCAACTGAACGAGCAAAGGAATCCTCGTTCTTTGGCGGTTCCGCCATTTTTTACGGAACCCACTCTTGCGCGTAAGACGTTCAAACAGCAAGTACCCTACTCCGAAAATAATGACGATGTTCATTAACAGACCGAAGTTTCTTTGGAACCACATGAGCCGGATTTGCCAGAACGAATCCGAGTAGCCTTGAATTTGCCCTGCATCGTAGAACAATTTCTCAGCGCGCTCAAAGTCGCCTTTCTTATAGGCCGCTTTGGCAAGGCCCAGCATCGCCGGAGTATAGTAGGCGTTAAGGCGCAGTACTTCCTGCCAAGGCTTCTCGCTTTCCTCATAACGGCCTTCCTGCGTCAATTGGTTCGCTTTATGAACCAGTTCACCGAATTCCGACAAGCGGAACACCTGCACGACGTTGTTTTCCTCATCCAGAATATACAGATGGTTCTTCGAGTTGGAGGCAATGGCCGAAGGCGTCTTGACGACTCCAAGCTTGGAGGAAGAAGCGGTGGTGTCTCCCGACCAGAAAAACAACAGATTTCCGTTCGCATCATATTGGTTGACGTATTTTAACGTGGAATCGATGGCCGTAATGTTACCGTTACGGTCAACCGTCAAGTCATTCAGCTTCGGCGTCAGCTTATCTCTGCTCGGAAAACGAACTTCCCCGAACGTTTTGACTGCGTCCCCGGTAGCCGACGTGTCGTTCTTCGTTGCCAGCAAATCTTTGCCCGCGATATTCAGCTTCTTGATCTGACCGTTCGTAACTTCTTTCGTAACCGTATAAATAAAGCCGTTCTGGTCGATCGTTACGCTGCTGACAGAGCCTGGCAGCTTACTGATTTCCCGCAAATACATTTCACGGGTGTACAGCATCCGTTTCAATGCGTCCATAACGGAAAACTCTGTTTTGTTAGCTCCGAAGAAGCTTTGGAAATTGCCTTCCGGGTCCAGCTGCAGCAAGCCCTGGTAGCCGCCCAATGTAGCGATATACAGAAAACCGCGCTTATCGACGGCAACCTTGATCGGATCGTATTTGAACGATTCAGGCAAAAACTTCGAATCCGGACGCTTGAATTCGCGGATCATCTTGCCGTTGCTGTCCAACCGCAAAACGCGTTTGTTGCCTGTGTCAGCAACGTAAATATCTCCGTTTTTATCGATAAATACGCCTTCGGGCTTCTTGAGCGGGTTTTCCTTCACATCGATAATCCGCTTAAAGTTCCCGTTCTCATCCAGATGCACGATCCGGTTATTTCCCGTATCGGCGATATAGATGTTGTCCTTGGTATCGATAAAGATCCCTTTGGGCTGTACAAGCGGGGAAAATACCTGCTTGGCAGGATCCTTAGGATCCGGAACATAAATTTCCCTGCCCAGCACTTCAACCGGTGTATAGGCCGATTGGGTCCAGACCAGCTGGCCGAATCCGTCCTTATAGTTCGTATCGTAAGGCACCCAGGCGAACGCGGTCATAGGCATCATGACCGAGGCGAACAGGGTGAAGGCCAGAAGAAGGAACAGCGGCCGGCGCCATCGTGTTTTGACTAACATGGTTCTTCCTCCTTTCTCTATTATTTGATCCCGGAATGAGCCATCGTAGCGATAACTTTACCTTGGAATATCAGGAAGATGATCAGGTTCGGTATGAACATAACCATGGCTGCGGCTGCTGCCGCGCCTTGTCTCGCGACGTTGTTGGCCAGGTTATTGGTTAACGTGGACAGGAAGAACGGGAAGTTCTTCATTTCGTCGTCCTGCATGAAAAGCGTCGAAGTCTCTGTATTGCCCCAGGAGCTTTGGAACGTCAGAATCGCGACCGTCGCCACCGCAGGCATACAAATCGGAATGACGATTTTCAAGAAAATATGAATCTCGGTTGCACCGTCGATTCTGGCCGCCTCGAGCAGCTCGTTCGGCAGCTGATCAATAAACTGCTTGAGCAGGAAAACCCCGACAGGCATCGCCAGAATAGGCAGGATATGCCCCCAGTACGAGTTCATAATGCCGAGATTGCTGGCTACCAGATACCGCGGAATCTGCACAGCTTCCGGTGCGAACATCAGCGTCAGAATGATCGTAGCGAATACCGCTTTATGACCCGGAAACTTGTGCTTGGAGATCGGATATGCGCACAATGCGCTGACAATGGTCACGCACACGACGGCTCCGCCCGAAATCACAAGGCTGTTAAACAAATAACGTGTAACCGGCACTGTCGAACTGGAGGCTACCAGGAACAGCTCGACGAAGTTCTGGAAAGACGGCTCCCGAACAAAGATATTCGGCGGATATATGAACAGCTCCTGATACGGCTTCAGCGCATGGTTAAAGATGTAGATGAGCGGAAGCAGCATGAAAATCGAGAACACTACGAGCAGAAATACAAGTACTTTTTGAAACGTGTCCATGGAGTGCAGCTTGGATTTCTTTCTCCATGGAACCACCTTCTTCCACCAAACGGCTGCGTTTTGCATTATTCATCCTCCTTAGAGCCGAACAATCCCATGCTAAGTTTATTCGACAAATACATCAGAATCAGCAGGAATACGGAAATCGCAGCGGCATAACCCATTTCAAATCGAATAAATCCATAATCATCGATATGATTAATGATCAAATGTCCCGCATACTGCGGAGTCGGTGTTTGTCCCGACAGCTCCACACCTATCGCTCCGGCCTTAAAGGTGGTTACGATAGCCATGACCGCTCCGAACAGCATTTGCGGTTTCATGGAAGGAATGGTAATGTACCAGATTTCCTGGAGTCTGCTGCTCATGCCGTCTATGCGACCAGCTTCATATAATTCCGGGTTGACGTTCAGAATACCGGCCATCATGGCCAAGAAGCCTACACCCATACTGGACCATAAGGTAACCACGATCATGGAATTCATCAGGTAAGCTTTATCGGTAACCCACAAGATAGGCTCATCGATAAACCCGATTTGCAGCAATAAACTGTTCAAGTAACCCAAACGGTCGCCGGATAGAAGCGGCAGCCATACGATGGACATCGCAATCCCCATCGTCAATGAAGGAGTGTACATTGCAAGGGCGAACCATTTGCGCAAGCCCGCAGGCAGCTGCGTAATGAGCCAGGCCAGCAGGAAGGCAAGAATATAGCCGCCGGGTCCAACGATAATAGCGAACTTGAACGTGTTCGGAAGAGCGTACTTCAGGAACGTCAAGTCCTGGGATATTAAGTTCTGAAAGTTCGTCCAGCCGATAAAACGCGGAGGCTCGATAGCATTAAAGTAAGTAAAGCTTAGAGCAATCGCCGCCACTACCGGTATGACGATAAAGGCGAGAAAGCAGAGCATAAACGGTGCAATAAACAAGTATGACAAGCGGTACTCCCACATCTCGGACAGAAGAGCCTTCATCTTATCCGTCCATGTCAGTTTGACCGGAGCGGCCGTTTTCGTTGATAGGCTTGCTTGGTTACTTAACATACGGATTCACCCCATCCCAAGGCTTATCGACGACCGGTAGATCCATCGTTCGGATGACATTGCCATTCTCGTCGATAAAACCGAATTCCTGCTGCTTACGCCTTAGCTCCCGGTTAATGTCCATGACGGTGGTTTCCAGAGAGCTTCGGTAATTCGTTCCGTCTACAACGGCCCGGTTCCATGCATTATTGATTTCACGACCTACGAAATATCCGCCCGGCAGGTTCGGCATATCCTTGTACCATCTCCACTGCTCCAGGATGACGTTGGCATCCTCCCTCTTCCAAGGAAGCTTGGAGAAGGCCTCGACATTGGCTGTATTCCAGCGGAAGGCTACTCCGTTAAAGGCTTCCAAATCGGAGCCGTAACGTTCTTGGGTATCGGCGGATGCCCACCACTTCATAAATTTCCACGCTTGGTCTTTCTTTTTCGATTTGTTGAAAATGACACCGGCCGTCTGACCGCCGCCCGACCAGCGGGAAATGGATCCATCCGGCTGCTGGGTACCCGGAATTTGGGCGATCCCCCAAGCTCCATTCAATTCAGGAGCCGCTGCGGACAATTGAATGTACATGTTATAATCTGCAAATCCGATCGGCATGTCGCCTTTGCGGAAATGCTGCAGGAAGCTGGTTACAGAACGGTCCATCGCGTAAATATTGAACAAGTCGGTCCACTGCTTGAAGGCTTTGAAGCCTTCCGGTCTGTCCAACGCGGTTTTGGAGCCCTCTTTATCAAAAAACTCCGCATTGTTCTGGTATACGAACGTCATGTATTCCGTAGGCGGCATATAGAAGTTCATATAGTTTTGCTGCAGTGTCGGCAGCATATCGTACACATCGTTCCAAGTGTTCGGTATCGACAAGCCGAGACGGCTCAAAATATCTTTGCGGTAGTACAGCACATGGAAGGATTGTGTTTCAGGCACCGCATAGTAGCCTTTATTATAGTAGAAAGGCAGCCATGAACCCGGGCTGTAGTTTTTGTAAAGATCCTTGAAGTCCGGGAATTGCGAGATATCATAAATACTGTTCCGAATCGCGTAATCAACCGGCAGGTCCTGCGTTAAGCCCAGTGCGATATCCGGCTGGATGCCTGCCGCATTCGCCAAGACGAGCAGCTGAGCATTCGGAAGCAGGTTGACTTTGACCTGAATGCCGGTTTCCGGTGTGAACGTCTCGTCCGATAGCTCCTGCAGCTGGGTCACGTAGTCGCGACCGCGTTGCACCCATACGTTCAGTACGTTATCGTCGATATCGCTCAATCTGTTTTTCGTTTGGAACGAGTAGAAGAAGTTGACTACCATCCCCTTCATCTTTGTGAAGAAGGATGCTTCCATCGATGGAAAGCTCTTCTCTACCGGCGCAAAATACACTTCATCGAGCTGAAGCGGCTGTTGGACCAGCGTTTCGATGAACTTGCTTATTTTTTCATTCGTCGTGCTGATCGTATCTCTGTGATACGGGATATCATCGACTTTGGTCAGAAGCTCCTCAATATCCTTGATGGAGGTGTTCATGCTCTCGCTGACATTGTCTTTACGCCCGTTTACTTGCTGCATCTGTTCGGACAGCTTCTTCAGCAAGTCGACGACAACCGTCAAGCGCTTCGGCAGATCGGGCATATCCTGAGCGATTTTCCAGGTCCGGTTCTTGTCGTCCTGACCTCCTGTCAGCGACTTCAGATCCTGGTCGATTCCCTGTAAAATATCCGTAATTTCCTCAATACCGATGATGACCGGCTTGAACGGTGCATGCGTCACGGACATCGTCAATGTATGCGTTCCTTTTTCCAGGTAAAACTCGTACGGCTTTCCTTCATCGTCGGATAAGGTAACCCCTTTCCAGCCTGTATCGTAGGAGAAGCGATAAGCGAGCATTTCCTCGAACGGAACCTTGCCGTCAATGGCAATACGTCTAAAGGAAGCCTTTTGCGAGATGGTGTTTTGCAAAGCGCGCATGCCGAGCTTATATTTCCCCGATTCAGGAACATCAAGAGTCCATGTGATTTCCTGGTTCTGGTCATACCACTTTTTCCCGCCGATGCTGTTAAACGTAATTTTGCCTTTAGCCAGCGGAACCGATCTTTGATCCGTATCGGACACCAACTGAATCGCCGAATCGTTCTTCGATTTCACGTCCTCGGCCTGCAGTGTTACTGCCTCCGCTTGAACCGGCTTGGCTTGCGGATAGGCTGTGCTGACATCCTTGTACGATTTCAGCTTGGTTTGCGGAACCAGCTTGATTGATTCCAGAGCGATCGGCTCGAAGCCCTGCAGGCGGATCGTATGCGACCCTTTACTGAAGTACCATTGCAGCGGTTCGGAGTATGCGCCACCCGCATCCCTCAACGGTTTCACGAACCATCCGGAAATATCCTCCGATTTGGGCCGGATGTCGTTGCCGTCAATATCCTTCTTGATTGGACGGGCATCCTTCCACTCCCGGTACAAGGTAATGGAAGAAGCTTCACGGAACGGATGTGCTCCGTCGAGCTTTACATCCCAGCTGATTGGCCTGCGCAGGCCGTTGCCCGTGAAGGGACGATAGGATACGTGAAGCTCATACAGGCCATCGTTAGGCACATCCACCTGATATTCGATCCAGCTTTCCTTTGGACTGTTCCATAGAAGCACGTTGCTTTTGCCTTCATAGCTTCCGACCGTCGCTACCGATTCATCCGACTTTTTGGAAGTTTTGCTTGCATTGATCTCGATAGGAGCCGCCCCATCCTTGATCCCTTTATCTTTCCAGCCCTTTAAGATGTTGGCATAATAAGGCTCGAACTCGTTTGCCTTGATGGCTTGACGCTGCTGGTTCCCCTGCTGGGCCGGCTTAGCCGCATCCGGTTTGGCAGCCGTATCGGCCGCCCGTGCCGTTTGCTGCGGCAAAATCGGGAACGCCGTACAAGTCAAGCCCAACGACCCGATCAGCAGCACAGCAACAAAGCGATTTCGTATGCGTTTCCATTTTACAGCTTGCAATTCAGTCACTCCTTTCCCTTACGCCGTATATTAATCCATGATCCGATCGCCGGTCTCACTGTAGAAGAACAGCGCCTTCGACATATCCACCGCTACCTGGATCTTATCTTCCTCGTCATAGTGATAGCGCGGGTTAACCCTTACGATAAGCATCCGTTCCTGCCCGATATCGAGATGAAGGAATCTGTCCGCACCCATCAATTCGCTAAGCTTATGAGTGCCCGGAATGATCGCGTTAGGATAAGCCTGAAACACCATTTCCTCCAAGCTGATATTCTCCGGCCTGATGCCAAGGGTAACCACTTTGTTGACCTGTTTGTTCTTGATTAATGAATGCGCTTTCCCTTCTGGAATAGCCAATGAGAAGCGCTGAGTATGAAACTCCAGCTTGCCTTGAGCATTCTCTTGAATGCGGCCGTCAATAAAGTTCATTGGAGGCGATCCGATAAAGCTGGCGACGAATGTATTGGCAGGATTCGTATAAATGACCTCCGGTGTATCCACCTGCTGGATGATCCCCGATTTCATAACCACGATTCGGTCACCCATAGTCATCGCTTCGATCTGATCGTGCGTTACATAAATCATCGTTACGCCCAGCGATTTGTGAAGCTTGATAATCTCTGTTCTCATCTGTACGCGAAGCTTGGCGTCAAGGTTGGACAGAGGCTCATCCATCAAGAACACTTGCGGATTCCGTACGATGGCGCGTCCGAGAGCAACCCTCTGCCGCTGTCCGCCGGACAGCTGTCTCGGCTTACGGTTCAAGTACTGCTCGATTTCGAGTACCCGGGCCGCACGCTTAACGGCCAAATCGATTTCATGCTTAGGCAGCTTGCGCAGACGAAGACCGAATGCGATATTCTCGTAAACGCTCATGTTCGGATACAGCGCATAGTTCTGGAACACCATAGCAATATCCCTGTCCTTCGGCGGCAGATCGTTAACCAATGTATCGCCGATATAGATTTCTCCTTCGGAGATATCCTCCAAGCCGGCAATCATCCTGAGCGTGGTCGACTTCCCGCACCCGGATGGACCTACGAAGACCAGAAACTCTTTATCCTTGATTTCCAGATGGAAATCCTTCACGACCGGTTGTTTGTCCTTACCGTATCGCTTATAGAGATGATTGATCAGAATTCTCGCCATATTACCGCCTCCACGTGCAAATTTACTTAATCTTAGAAACTATTGTAATGAATTCCGTGTGAAGATGGTGTGAATAATTAGTTAGAGGAGGAACTTTTTGTCTCCTGGCGGATTCTTTTTTAATAGAAGAGAGAGCCGTTCCACAGAGCAAAATAGTCCATGTTTATTGAAGGAATCATTCATTTTTATTTCATTCCGACTATGTTAATGTCTAATTTGTTGGAAATTTACGACAGAAGCAGGGAGGATTGGCATGAATGCGTCCGATCAAAATCCAAATCAGTCCGCTGAAAAAAAGAAGCTTGTTCAACGGTATTTAACCTTCTTAAAGCCTTACCGTCTCACCCTCTTGCTCATATTGGTCCTCGGTATTTTTCAATTTGCCGTACCGATGATCGGCCCTTGGATGACCAAAATATTGATTGACGACGTGCTTCCCCGGAAGGAAGGCTTCTGGAATTTGACCAATGCCGTGACCTTTCTGGCCATCGTGTATGCGTTCGGCATTTGGATCAATTTTTTGCGAAATACGATCACCTTCCGGCTTGGTAACCGGATGGTTTATGATATTCGTCACCAGCTGTACGAGCACATGCAGAAGCTGTCGCAGCGCTTTTATGATAACAGGCAGGTCGGCAGTATCGTCTCGAGAATTATGAATGACGTCAACGGAGCGCAAAACCTGGTTAACGGCGGCGTTATCAATCTGATCATCGATATGTTCCTCGTCCTGTTTGCCGGCTTTATGCTGTTTAGCCTGCATTGGAAGCTTGCCTTATTGTCCTTGTGGCTGCTGCCGCTCTATTACTTGACCTTCACCAATCTTAATGTCCGGATACGTCTCTCCTGGCGCTCTGTCCACAGACAGATGGAGCGTATTAACGGGGTTCTGGTCGAAAAAATCTCCGGCATGAAGGTCGTTCAATCGTTCAATCAGGAACAAACGGAGATGGAGCGGTTCGAAAAGCAGGCCAAAAATCATATTTCGCACGCCAACAAAGCGCAGCTCCTCGGAAATTCGTTAGGACGGCTCAGCCAGACGTTTACCCAAACGGGAGGCATCATTATCTGGTTCACCGGCGGCCTGCTCGTGTTGAAGGGGCAATTATCCATAGGATCGCTTATCGCGTTTCAAGCCTATTTGAGCCAGCTGTACGGTCCTATCCAGCGGTTCGCCGAAGCCAATGTCACGATACAAAATTCCATGAGCAACATCGAGCGCATCTTCGAGGTGTTCGATATTGAGCCGGAAATCAAAGTAAAAGAAAACCCGGTCCCTCTCAAGCATTGCAAGGGCGGCATCGTATTCAAAAATGTTTCCTTCACCTACGTTACCGAGCGTCCGGACATAAAAAAAGAGCCCGGTAAATCATCGGACCCGGATCTCGTGGATATGGCGGAGCCGCCCAAAAAATTTTATATTATTCCGCCGAAAACAAGGCCTGACCCGCCTCCCATGGTGACCGAGCAGCGTATTGCCTTACAGCATATCAGCTTTACCGCCCGTCCGGGCGAGGTCATCGCGCTCGTAGGGCCAAGCGGAGCCGGAAAATCGACCTTGATCAATCTCATTCCCCGGTTCTATGATCCGGATGAAGGCACCGTATATTTGGACGGCGTCGACCTTAAAGACTACGACGTATATGATGTGCGCAAACATATCGCTATCGTGCTGCAGGATAATATGCTGTTCTCCGGAACTATCTTCGATAACATTGCCTACGGCAACCCGAAGGCAGACAAAAAGCAGGTTATTCAAGCGGCCCGCGCGGCAAATGCCCACGGCTTTATCAGCGATATGGAGCTTGGCTATGATACGGTTGTCGGAGAACGGGGGGTTCGTCTATCGGGCGGTCAAAAGCAGCGTATTGCCATTGCACGGGCGCTGCTCAAAAATCCTCGCATCCTGATATTGGATGAGGCAACCTCTGCGCTGGACGCGGAATCCGAGGCGCTTGTGACCGAAGCGCTGGAGCATTTAATGAAGGATCGAACCACCTTCATCATCGCCCACCGGTTAGCCACTGTAGTAAGAGCGGATCAAATTCTCGTCTTTGATCAGGGAGAAATCGTGGAGAGCGGCACGCATCAGCAGCTGCTTCAGCAAGGCGGGCTGTACCGCGACCTGTATGAGAAGCAATTGAAGGCGATGCGTCCTGAGGAAATGAAAAATCTTAGCTTTGGGACATAGCACACAACACAACCAAGCGGAAAAAGGAACCTGATAGTGTTGAAAAACCTAGTTTTGCGTGAACTATGCTACATAGGGAGGTGGGGTATGCCTCGGAGGAGTTTACGTCCGCCTTTGAAACCCGTGAAAATACCGCCAAATATAATCACCTTTCACGGGTTTCAATAGCTATGGGCTTTGCGTAGCAAAGCCTGCTTCGGAAGCCTGGCTGGAGGGGCATACCCCATCGGAGTATATTGGCAATAGTTCAGCTCCATAGTTTTTTCAACCAACTCAGGAACCTCAACAGGTTCCTTTTTCCATATACAGCGACCCGAAACATTATGGCTCCAGCAGCTTGCCGAGCGGCTTGTACAAAGCGTCCACCCACTGCGTCGGGCCCTTCATGTCCGGGAATAAGACGAGAAGAACCGCTAATATCCAGCCTGTCACTGTAACGACGATAAACGCTGTTTTTTCCCTTCTAGTATGCTGCTTCATTCTTGGCCACTCGTATAAAACCATCAGTAAGGCGACGACGGTAGCGAAAACCGCAGAGCCCCAGCCCATTATTGCTTCACCTCTTTATTTTGTTTCTTGGAATCTATCGTCGCCATTCCGGTCCGGAGGATTTTGGCGGAAGCCTCGATGTTTACTTTAACTGACGGGAATACTTCACCCCACCGGTCCTTGACCTGATGCCATTCCTTCGGATACTTGCGTCGAAAGGCTTCGGCAAAGTTAAAAATATCCGCATTCAGCTGTTTTTGCGGCCGTACCAGAGCCGATTTGATTCGCTCCTCAATATCCTCAGCCAGCTCCTTCTCCAATTTCTTGGTCACAACCGGATCACTTAAATCCAGATTCGTCGTATTCTGGATCACATCGTCCTCCGTCTTGATTATAACCGTTACGCTCCACTGATCTCCCTCAATGTGAGGAACCAGATTGGTGCTGCTGCGCAGAAGCTTCATGGAGACGTGCCCCGCGGACTCCTTAGGTTCTATCGTTACGATGGAGGATTCAACCTCATTTCTCAGCCATAAAAGTCCCCGCGTCAACTTATCGTTCAAGCGGCCGACCATTTTATCCCCTCTGATAATAGCCGTTCCGTTGATAAAGCCTACCGTATTTTGGGACTCTTTACCAGTCTCAGGCGGAAGAGCCTCAACCCAAGGCAGTGCGGCTGCGCCCGCATCTCCGTTCAGCATCTCGGCAAAATCCTTCACGGTTACCTTCATTCCGGTTTGAAGCTTGGCCATTTCCCGAAGCACCTCGGCAGAGCTCCGTTCAATGGGAGGGATTAACCGCAAAATACTTTTGGCATCGCCTTTGCTGACGAAGACATCCGCTCTCTCCCGCGGACCGGACTCTCTCATAATAAAATCGATATTGTCTCTAAAACCATCCTTGGCAAGCTCCTCGCCAAAAATAAATATTTCGCAATGCCCCCAAAAAATACGGCGCGGAAATCCCTCCTGCAGCTTGGACATGGCGTCCGCCACCGTCACTCCCTCGGCCGCTCTAACGATAGTCTGGGCGGTGGCGCCGCTCGTTCCCTGGCCGGATTCGCCCCCGCCACCACCGCCACCACCGCCACCCCCTCCGCCGGAAGGCTGAGGAACGAATACCTGGATGGAAAGCGATATCTTATCACCTTTTTTATCCAGCCCTGCGGCCATAACCAGCGTCAAGTCATTCACTTCGATCCGGTCCCAGCAGCCGGTAAGCAGCAGGACCATAACGAAGCCGCTTATTGCCGTAATACAGCGAGTGAATATGCCCATTGTATCCTGCCCTTTCACTTGGATGCTCTAAGTTCGATTGCATTAGGACTTTGGAGGCCGCGGTTTCAAATGAGGCGACTGCCGGCGTTCATTGTAATATTCGCTAAGGTGCGGCCGCATGTCCCTTGTCCAAAGCGGATTTCTAAATAATACGTCTTTGAGAGCCCTTCTTTTCAAAGGTGCTACGGTCGACAAGTAGGTGACCCCGAAGGAACGCAGCGTGCACAAATGAATAACAATCGTAATAATGCCGAGCATCAAACCAAGCAGACCCAGAAAACCTGCAAGAAACATAAGCGGGAAGCGAAGCAGCCTGACGGTTACCCCCAGCGTATAACGCGGGAAGGTAAAGGAGGCCACTCCAGTAAAGGCTACGACCATGACCATGGGAGAGGACACCAGTCCTGCCGAGATGGCAGCCTGGCCAATAACCAGCGCTCCTACGATACTTACGGCGGCACCGACCTGTTTGGGCAGGCGCAGACCCGCTTCGCGCAGCGCCTCAAAGGTCACTTCCATCAGCAGCGCTTCAACCAGTGCGGGGAAAGGAATTTCTTCCCGCGATTTGGCGACACTGAGCAGGAGAGTCGTCGGTATCATCTCCTGATGATACGTCAATATGGCGACATAAGCCGATGGAATCGTAAGCGCAACTAAAAAAAATAAATAGCGGAGCCATCGGATCATAGAACCTGCCCAATAGGTTTGGTAATAATCTTCGGGCGATTGAAGCAAGGAGAACATAGTGACCGGAGCCAGCAGAACAAACGGCGATCCGTCCACAATGATACCTACGCGTCCCTCCAATAAGTTGGCACTGACTACATCCGGGCGTTCCGTAGACAGCATGGTAGGAAAAGGCGTATACGGATTATCCGTAATCAGCTCCTCGATATAAGCGCTATCCAAGATGCCATCAATATCTATCCGATGCAGCCGCTGACACACTTCTTCGATCAGAGCAGGATCGGCAATTCCTTTGATATAGGTGACTATCACTTCCGTCTGACTGTACCGTCCTACCGTGAGAGATTTCATTTTCAGAGAGGGGCTGCGAATGCTTCTCCTTAGCATGGACGTGTTCACACCCAAAGTTTCCGTGAATCCGAGACGCGGCCCTCTTACAACAGATTCCGCTATAGGCTCTTCAATGGAACGCTTCTCCCACTTGCCTAAGCCTAAGGACATGGCGATGTTCATCTTGTCAATGAACAGAACCGGATCCCCTCTCGAAATGCTTTTGATAGCATCGTCGTACGTAGTTATTTCCTGAGAAGCGGACACCTGAATGCGGTTCTTCAGCTCCGCTCTTGTTATTCCTGTTGGACTTGCCTGCATCAACGGGGACAGCACCTGCTGATCCAAAAGATCGGTATCCGACAAGTTATCTATGTAAACCAGTAAAGCATCCGTGGCTTCCCCAATTTTAAAGGGATGAAGAATAATGTCCGTGCAATCCTCGTACAAAGAAGTGATGACATCCTGATTAACGGCCAATTCCGGAGATAATAGACGCGGCTGCTCCTCATTGATCGGCGTTTCATTCATCTGCTGTCCGCGCCGGCTCGAATTGAACATTTTTCTGGATAAAAATTGAAACAGGTCCACTGAGCATCCTCTTTCACTATTTTTTATCCATTTTCGCCTAAGTCGCCCCTTTTTATCCTTTTGGGCACGCACTTTTGTTTATGTACCTTCTGACTTCCTGCTATGATGTTTGTTGCCGTTGATTACGGAGGGAGATTTGTAAACTCTAGAATGGCAAAAAACCATTGGACCTTATCGGTCCAATGGCGTCTGTTGAGAAACATATGCAACCTTAAACCATTGTCATAATTTCTTACCTAGGCTCCTTGCCCTGCAGCCAATGTTACAGCCCGCTGTCGGAATTATTGCGTCACGCTCTTAACCAAACGGGTTGCTTCTCCATTCGG
This sequence comes from Paenibacillus sp. OAS669, assembly GCF_014873645.1. NCBI lineage: Bacteria > Bacillati > Bacillota > Bacilli > Caryophanales > Paenibacillaceae > Paenibacillus > Paenibacillus sp. OAS669. The sequence continues at coordinate 95,182 of NZ_JADBDR010000010.1, read as the reverse complement.
CGTATCGATTGCTTCATAAATATGGAGGGTTAGCGGATAGCTGAACTGGTCTGTCTTGATGTTGCTGAATTGAATCATCTGTTCGCCGCTGACCAATTTGTTTTCTCCCGTTAAGGAAGCCGTCTGCGAGCCAAGGATACGGCCTGCGCTGTCGACAATCTCGAACTTCATTTTGGAGAAGTTTTTATCGACGACTACATCCTCCAGATGATCGATGGTCAGCCACAGCTTCAGATTATATGAATAGGAAAGACCCATTCCGTTGGCTCCGGGGTTGGTATATGCCGATATTGTCCAATCGTCCAGCTTCACATTAAACGGATATAGAGACATGACCGAGTCGTCCGCTTCCTTCTGTACTGGGGCGCTGAAATTGGCTATCGTGCTGCTGTACGGCGCCGCGGTTTGGTTATCCAGCAGCTTCATGGTCAGATTGTCCCCTTTCTCTGAAGCAGGGATCATAAAGGAATAGCTGACCACGTAACCCAGGTTCGGCATGATTTCGGCTGCCGTTGTTGTCTGTCTCGTACCGGCATAGCTTGCTCCGTCCCCGCCGACAAGCTGCGCCTGGAATTGCGGGAAGGCAACCGTCATATCGCCTTTATTCGAAACCTTGAATTTGGCGACGACCGATTTGAAGCCTTGTCCGTCGTTATCATGCAAATGCAGCTCGACTAAGGAAACCTCCGTTTTGGAATCAACCAGATGATTCATCGGATCCAAAGCGATAGGCGTGCCCATAGTATAGTTAGCCGTGTTATTCATCTGCTCTGGAGTCGGTGCTGCAATGACCAGACGGCCAACATCAAATCCGGACCCTGTCGCAGAGGTCGTTACCGGACCTGCAGCAGTACCGGCACTCGCTCCTGTGCCCGAGCCCGCTCCGGCGGCCCCTGCTCCTTGTCCAGCTTGACCGCCCGCAGGAACGAATCCCTCCGTGGTCATCAGCATCAAGCCGATCAGATTGATGTCCTTATCCGACGTTATGGCGAAATGGACATATTTCTTTTCGCCGGGTGCGAGAGTAACGGGTTCCTGCTCAACCTTCTTCCCGGTGTACAACTTGTCCGGTGTCTTGCCGTCCATACGGAAATTCGAGACGGTCTCATTGCCTGTACCCGGATTTTCGGCCATCAGGGTAACTAAATAGGAGAAGCCGTTCGCATCGTTCTGCTTGGTCAGTTCTACCGGTGTATAGCGAATCGGAGAGCTTGACCCCGGAATTTGAAACGGCTGTCCCCAAGCCATATTGGCATAAGGATCTGTCAGCTGCCCCTTGGTTCCATACCAGACATTCAATGCTACAGGGACCGACAGCAGCACCTTTTCCGTCTTAGGATAGGTATATTCGTCTACCTCAACAAAGGAGAGGTCCGTGACTTCGATATCATCAGGACGATCCACGGTTACCATGTAGGACAGCTCCCCGTTCTCCTTAGCCATAATGGATTTCATGTTGGATGCGCTAGGCTGCAGCTTGTATTCGATTCCTTCCTTCGTCTTCACGCGAATTTCATAATCGGGGACACGCAGCATACTGTTCCCGTTATTCGTCAATCTGACAACAGCGCCGATTTGCAAGCCGCCCGTCGTTCGATTAACGGCAACACGCTTCACCGATGCGGTTATCGAATCATTCAAAGCATAGGAGAGAGTGCTTATCGAAGCGCTCGGCACCGCATCGTCGGCCATTACCGGAATGGCTGAGGCCACTAGCGTTAAGGACAGCACAGCTGCTGCCATAGCCGTTTTCCAATTGGTTTTCATATTGAGAAAAACCTCCTTTTTTAGCATTCCTTACGGTGTCGTTGTTTTTGCCGGTTCGTTAGCCGTATCCTTTTTCATATCAGTAGTCTGTTCTTTAACGGCTGTAACCTTCTGTCCATCCTTAAGCTGATGCTGTCCTGAAACGACCAGCTCATCGCCAGCCTTCACGCCTTCCAGCACTTCCTGGTACGTCTCGTTAATGCGCCCCAGCTTCACAGGAGTTTTAACTGCCTGTCCTCCTTTGAGCAAAAATACAAAGGCGTCGCTGCCTTCACGTACAATGCTCAGGCTAGGCACAGCAATCACCTGCTGCTCCTCCTGCGTGGTCAGCTGAACCTGGACGCGGGTACCTGGCTTCAAATATCCGTCCGTATTTGACACTTCCAGCTCCAAAGGAAATGACTTCGTCTGCGAATTCATCACATCAGCCAAATAAGTGACGCGGCCCTTCAAGATCCGGCCCGGGTTATCCGCGCTATAGAAGCTCAGCTCCTGCTTGCCTCTTGCCAGCTGGGCTGCCGTCTCGCTTAAGTCGGCCTTAATTTTAATCGGGTCGATTTGCTGAACTTGCCCTACCTTGCTGCCGCGTGCTAAGGTTTGGCCTACTTCAATGCTCAAATCCGTCAATACGCCGCTGGTCGGAGCTTTCACTTCATAATTGTCCAGCGTGTTATCAATGTCCTGGATACTGATTCTTGCCGAATCTACCTGCGACTGGGCGCTTGCCAGTCCATTCGTTTTATCCATCGCATCCAACTTGTTCTGCAAATTTTGCAAATCGAGCTGGGCATTGTTCACCTGCATTTCACTCTGCTCAAGCTGATGCTTCGTTACAAGTCCCGCATCGTAATCGTTATGCATTTTATTGTAATCCTTCGTCACATTATCCAGCTGCTGCTGTGCCTTCGTGATCGAGTTTTGAAGCTCGGTACGGCTGTTGTTCAAGTCCTCCGATGTTTTTTGCAAAGCATCCTCCGCACTTTTCAGAGCTACCTCGCTTTTTTGCTTTTGAAGGATCGCATCCTTGGTGTCCAGCTTAAAGATCACCTCCCCTTGCTGAACCACATCGCCCCGTTTTTTCAATACCTGCAGCACCTGGCCGTCCACCTTGGGGCTAACGTCCACCTGTGAAGCCGCAACGACATCCGCTATTTGCTCCTTCGGATCCCCCATGCTTTGCTTAGTGACGGCTGCTACCTTGACGGATTTGGTATCCGATTGCGTTGACGCCACCGTGTCCGTTGTTTTGGGTGATGCGCAGCCGGCAGCCAACGCAGCGACAAGAAGAAACGATCCTGCCGTCATCGACAAGCGCCGGTACTGACTTTTTCTTTTCCGCTGATTCATCCTATCCTCTCCCCTTACATGTCCATAGTTTCATTAGGTTTTTGCTTACGGTGCAGCCATTGTCCGACTTTACTCTTGATGGCTTCAATCAGCTCATACACGACCGGTACGACAACCAGAGTCAGTATCGTTGAAGTCGTCAACCCGCCGATGACCACGACAGCCAAGCCTTTGGAAATCAAGGTGCCTTTGGTCAGACCAAGAGCCAATGGAATCAACGCAACGACGGTAGCACCCGCCGTCATAATGATCGGTCTTAACCGCACCATGCCGGCTTCTACTAACGCGTGGCGAACCGTGTAGCCTTCATCTCTTAACTGCTGTGCGCGGTCGATGAGCACTATGGCATTGGTAACTACGATACCGATCAGCATCATAAAGCCGATCAAGGATGTAATATTCAACGACTCTCCCGTCAACAATAACGCTATTACCCCCCCGATGGCGGCAAAAGGAAGCGAGAACAGAATCGCAAACGGCGCACCGGCGTTACCGAAGGCAAGCACCATGACCAGATACACGATACACACAGCGGCACCCATTGCTACGAACAACTGCGAGAAGCTTTCCTGAATATCGGCGGTTACCCCTTTGACCTCACGGGATACGCCGTCAGGCAGTTCCGTTGCATTCAACGCGGCAGATACCTTGTTGCTGACGCCGGATTTGTTCACATCATTGATTTTGGCGGTTATCGTCACAACCTGAACACGACTATCGCGCTGTAAGGAAGCAGGAGCCTGCTTTTCCGTAATTTTAGCTACTTCATTCAAATAGACCGTATTCCCGTTCGAAGCCTTCAAAGGGATTTTCCCGATTTTATCTAGCGAATTTTTATCCTCTTTGGCTAGCTCGACCGTTGTTTTGTACAGCAAGTTGTCAAAATGAAGATCGCCGAGCTGATCCTTTTGAATCCAGCTGCGCGCCGTATCGCGTATCGTCGAAGCGCTCAAGCCGAACGTACGGGCTTTTTGCTGATCGACATTGATTTCGACTTCCGTCTTCGAATCGCTCAAGCTGTCTTCCACTTCCGTCAGCTCAGGGAATTCCTTCATTTTTTCTTTCACGATAGCTGATGCGTTCTCCAGCTGCTTCTGATCATCTCCCTTCAGGGAGTAGGAGAAGTCGGTCGAGGAAACGCCGCCGCCACCGCCCGCCAATGTCTTGGGAGTTACCTCCGAGCCTTTTGGCAGCTCGTTCAGAATTAGCGTTTTGTAATCATCCTTCACTTTGTCCGGATCGGCCTTCTCATTCACCTCGGTATACACCTCGGATTCATAAGCTACCTGATCGGTTTTGCCGCCGTAGCCAACCAAGGCCTCAACATAGGTGAAAAGCGGTTCGCCCGAGCTGTCCTTGGCTTCACGCAGCATCGCTTCAATCTGCTTCGTCTGCTGGTCGTTGCTCTCAAAGGAAGTCTCGTAAGGCAGCTTGATTTGAAAATACATTTGCCGTTCTGCCTGACTGTTCGGCATAAAGCTGACGGCCAAATTAGGCATGACGGCCGCCAGTGTGACGACCAGCAAAAGGCCGGAGATAACCAGCGTTTTGATCCGGTGGGTCAGGCTCCATTTCAACACTTTTTCATAAAAAGCTTGTACCGGTCCGCGCTTGTTCTCATCATGATGCTTGATGCTTCCGCCGCGGATCACCAGCAGCTTGGCCATCATCGGGATCACTGTCAGCGCCACCAGAAGGGATGCAAGCAGGGCGCAGGCAAGCGTAATGGCAAACGGTCTGAAAAATTCACCGGCGATGCCGCTCACCATCCCGATCGGAGCAAATACCCCGACGGTTGCCAGCGTGGATGATGTGATAGCCATTGATACTTGCTTGGTCGCAAGCTTGATTACCGATTCGTTGCGCTCATGCGCTTTTTGCAGCGCGGCGTATATGTTCTCGATGACCACGATACTGTCGTCGACGACACGCCCGACCGCTATGAACATACCGCCAAGCGTCATGATGTTAAGAGTAATATTAAGCTGAGACATCGCGAGCAAGGTAATTAATATGGACAACGGGATGGATACTAGTACGATCAACGTCATACGAACATTTCGCAGGAACAACAGAATCATCAAGGAGGCGAGCAGCGCCCCGGATATGCCTTCCTTCAGCATGCCGGTTACGGATTCTTTGACTTCGTCTGCACTGTTGTATACGGCTTTGAAGGTCACGCCAGGCACCGATTGCTGCCACTCTGCGATCAGCTTGTCCGTATCGTTGGAGAAATCAACGGCATTCGCGCTCTTCGTCTTGTACAAATGAACGCCGATAGCCGGCTTCCCATCCAGGCGGGAGTTAAAGGTAGAATCGGTTACCGCCTTAATCTTGGCGATCTCCTTCAGCGTAATCGTGCTGCCGCTGCCTGTAGTCAGCTCCATCTGCTCCAAGCCAAACAGGCTGTCGAGATTGCCGGTGACCCGCGCCATCTTCGTGTTGCCGTCAAACTCGACGGAGCCGATTGGCCCGTTGGACAAAGCGCTGCGCAGCGAGGCCGTCACTTGCGCCGGGGTCAAGCCAAAGCTGTTCAATGCATCCGCATCCAGCTGAATATCCATGGTCGTTTCTCTGGCACCGATGGAATCCAGATGGTCAATGCCCGGCATCGCTTCAAAGCCTGGCTTGATTTTGTCCTCATAGAGCTGATCCAGCTCCGTCTGGCTCATGCCGTTGTCGGCATTGATCGCCAAGTAATAGGCAGGTATCGAAGCAAAGCCGAAGGTGGATACCTTGGGTCTATCCGCCGTAGCAGGCAGCTGCACTTCCTGCACCAGACTTTCCAAGTCCTGCTTCTTTTTATCTGTGTCTACATTTTGCTTGAATTGGACGATGATGGTGGATACGTTATCGCTTGAGGTAGACGTCAGCGAATCAAGATCCTCGATATTGGCCACCTTATCCTCTATAGGCTTCGTGACCTCTTCCATCACATCCTTAGGCGGACCTTGGTAGGTGGTGGAAATTAAGACTACCGGAAAGGATACGTCCGGCATGTTCTCCACTTTCAATGTAGATGCTGAGTACAAGCCTCCGCCCATCAATATGGCTATCATGATGAACACCGCAGCTACATTTTTCATGGAGAAGCTGGTCAGTTTGTTCATTGGGTTCCCTCCTAAGAGCTTTACGCAGTAAAGCTTGCATCGTAAGCATTTTCTTAGCTTTGCGAAGCAAAGCTGACTTCGTAAGCATTTGCTTAGTTTTGCAGGGCAAAACTTACTTCGTAAGCGGTACTGAACTTTGCTTTATAAGCGTCGGCATCCACGTTATGCCCGGACGAATGACGACAGGGCACATTCGATTTCTTCGATTAAAGTACACCACGAATATGAACGGAGCATGAACAAACCCCTCTCGGCTCCTTATTTAACCGTTGGTAAGTTATTGCAGGTATATGTGCATACAAAAAAACCGCAAGCTTAATCGCTTGCAGTTCCTCTTTTATGGATTCAGTTATTCAGGAAGCCGACTTGGGAAAGGTCAGCATAAATACAGTTTCCTTATCCGTACTGGAGAACGAGATCTCCCCGTCATTTTTATGCATAATTTGCTTGCAAATCGTAAGCCCTAGGCCCGTTCCATTCGTTTTGTTGGTAACAAATGGGACAAATAGCGATTTGGCCAGCTCCGCCGGAATAGGAGGACCGTTATTCGTAATGTGAATATAGGCTTTACGCTGGTCCTCGAAGGCGGATATCTTCATTTTTTTATCGTACTTCGCTTGAGAGAGCGCATCGATACCATTATTAATCAAATTGTTCAGCACCTGTTGGATTCCCAGCCTCTGAACGCGAAGGGTCATATGTTCCGGAATTTTAACGCACAGATTGACATTTTCATTAATTAGTCGAGGGCGCAGCAACGACAGGTTGTATTCCAGCATCTGCTTGACGGAGATCGGCTCCTTCTCTTCTTCCACCATAGGCTTCTTGGAGAAGCTGAGAAATCCGGTCACCTGCATATGCATATTGTTGCATTCATCCTCTATGAACTCCAAATAGGAGTCTATCTTCTCTTTTGGCAGAGAATGGATATTAGAACGAAGCAGTTTAATAAACCCTTTAATAGAAGTTAAAGGGTTGCGAATTTCGTGCGCCATGCTGGCGGCCATTTTCCCGATCAGATTCATCCGGTCGTCGTGAAGCTGGTGAATAGCCGTATCTTTTTCTATCATTGAAGCCAATGTAATCTGCCAATAATGCTTGCATAGGATTCCCTCGAAATCGTCGATTCGAAGACAAATTTGGTGATACAAGGTTGCCGGCAGCGAATCTCCGAGTACATCCAGCAAGGCGCGGCGCCATGAGTGAGAGCATTGAATAATATCAATAATTTGAAGCCCCAATTCCTCGAACCTTCCGCACCAATCGTCAACCAATTGCCGAATCGGATGCTGCTCCGGGGGAATATGAAGATCGGTAATATAATCAAAATAGATGTCGCCCCTGCGCATCATATTGGATACATTATACCCGCGTAAAATCTGCTCCTCCATCAGCTTCTGCCACTGCTCAATAACCTGTGACTTCTTATCCCTTACATGCTTTAACAAAGGCTCTGCATCCATAAAAGAAAACCCGCCTATATATAGGAGTGTGATATTACATAACATATCATAAAGAGATCGGAAGTCCAATGCTCAAAACTATAGGACTTTATATACATTTTGTCTCATAGGAATAGTATACATTATTATGCGGAAATATAAATATGAAATTCTCCGATGGTTTCCAGACTAAGAGGAATACTGAACACTTCGCCCCCCCAATGGTTTGCAGCTCCGTTAATGAGGCTCGGCGGTGTAATATCGACTTCGATCCCCTGCTGAAACAGCAAGGTGCTGGCATTTCCGCTAATCATATTCCCCAGCTCGCCGACCGCGCTCTGGCACATCTCATCAAAATGCGTGAGGGGATAGCCGCCCATCATCCCGGATACCATCCGTAAAGCAACCGTCTCGGGAATACCAAAAATAATATCCTTTTGCAGCTGGCCCAGAATCCCGATTTTGAGCCAAACGTAATCCTCCGTGTATTGGATCGTTCTCATACTAAGCTGCCCGACAATGGGTTTAATTTGGATCAGCGTTTCAATGACATGAAGTGAAGAAGTTAAGAACGGGTTCACGAAGTTTGCTTGCACATGATACAGCCCCTTTACAAAGAAAGTTATAAGAATTAAAAAAAACTGCCCGAAATTGGGCAGTCTTGTTTTTGCAAAACTTAGAACCTATGCGCCGTTTTCGGTAACCCAGCCGCCATAGGAATGCTCCTTTAGGCCTGTGGCTTTGCGTCCCTGCCTTTCGGCAAGTTTGCCATTATCGATTTGTCATGGTGATTATATAGCCAAACTACATCCATTGTAGCATACAAGCTGGCAAAATAGTACTTGTTTTCCTATAGCACCAACCGTATCTCCATGACTTTACTACTATATCCGGCTATTTGTAAAGAGGCCAAATTCATATGAGTACCCGCCAAATGGTGAAGAACCTATTTCAGTCCCGTTAATGCAATGCCGCGGATAATATGCTTTTGAAACAACAGGAATACGGCGATTAGCGGAAGCACCGAGACACTTGCTCCTGTCATAATCATCGCCCAGCTGCTGCTGTCCTTCTGTTCGCTCGAGAAGAAGGAAATGCCCACCGGAATGGTTAATCGTTCGGGCGACTGGGTCACAATAAGCGGCCAAATAAAAGCGTTCCAGCTGGATAAAAAAGTAAGTATTCCTAACGCAGCCAGCGCGGGACGAACAAGAGGCACCGCAATACGCACCATGATGCTCCATTCATTCAAACCGTCGACTCTGGCTGCGTCCAGCAGCTCTTGAGGAACCTGCTCCATAAATTGCTTCATCAGGAAAATGCCGAAAGCCGACATGATCCCGGGAAACAAAATCCCCGTATACGTATCTACCCAATCCAGTTGAACAGAGGCGATATACCAGGGGATGATCAGCATCTCCGTAGGCACCATCATCGTGCTTAAGATGGCGATAAAGATAACCTGCTTGCCGTGAAATGAAAATCGGGCCAGAATATAGCCTGCTACCGTATCAAACAGCGCCACGCTTGCCGTCGTTATGCAGGCCACGACCAGGCTGTTCAGCATCCAGTCGGCGAACGGGGATTGGACGAACAAGGCCGCATAATTATCAAGGGTCATCGTCTCCGGAATCAGCTGCAAGGAGAATACGTCCTTCGGCAGCTTCAAGGAGGTGGCGATCATCCACACAAAAGGAAATACCATTCCCACTGTTCCGATGCTGAGTACGATATGAAGCAGAACTATAGTAGCCCCGAACCGGCGCCTCTTGTTCGTTCCACCGGCGTTTCCTGTAACCTTCACTGCCTTCACCCCCTAGGGCCTAATACTCTGTTTTGCTGCTTAATATCTTCATCTGCAGCAGAGACAGCAATAAAATGATGACAAACAGCACCACGGTCGCCGCAGCCGCCTCTCCCATATTGAAATGCTTAAAGGCCATATCGTAGATATACAATACCAGGGAAACCGTCGAGTTCAGCGGACCTCCCAAGGTCATATTCAACACCTGGGTGAACGATTGCAGATAGCTGATGCTGGCAATAATGACGGAGAACACTAGAACCGGGTTGAGCAGCGGTAATGTAATATAACGAAACCTTTGCCAGCGGTTCGCTCCGTCGATGGAAGCTGCATCGTAATACAAGGCCGGGATATTCTCCAGCCCGCTCAAAAAGACGATCATCTGAAACCCGATGCTCTGCCATATCATTGCGGCAATAACAATAAAGATCGCTTGAGACGGAGAGCCCAGGAATAGCTGCGGCTCGAGACCCAGCTTCAGGAGCAGCGCATTGATAACTCCATTTTTCATAAAAATCCAGCGAAACACCCAGCTTACCGCAACTACACTGGTGATATAGGGGATAAAGTAAAGGGTCCGGTACAAGCCTCTGGATACATGGAGCTTATGAAGAAGGAGCGCAACCGCCAGACCGGCGATCAACTGCCCCGGCACGCCGATCAGAACATATACGAACGTATTGCCGAGCGACCTGATGAACTTCGTATCCTGAAAGAGCGCTGCATAGTTGTCGAATCCGACGAAGGGCTTCTCCTCCGACAATAAATCCCACTCCCGGAAGCCAATGTTGAATGCATAGGCAATAGGCAGAATACGTACGATGACAAAAAAAAGAAGGGGCAGCAGAAGGCAGCTGTAAATAAACAGATAGCGCTGCTTTTTATAGCTGAGCCCGCTTTTAAAGGAAATTGGCTTTTTACGGAGTGCAAGCTTATTTACTTGTTCCATAGACACTCCCCCTGACTCCCGCCTCATTTCTTATCCTGCTTCGCCCAATAATCGTCATACAGCTTCTGCGTCTTCGATACAAGCTCCTCGAAAGCTTTCTCATAAGGCACCTTGTTCAGCACCACCTGATCGACCGCCTCTGTGAAGTAGTCCCGCTCCAGCTTCTCATCAACGAAGAAATGGGCATGTGCCACGCCAAGCTGTTGAATGAACGGCCCCAGCTTCTCATCCTTGGCATATTTCTCCTGCAAAGCGACCTCCTTCTTGGCCGGGAGCTCCCCGACCTTCTCCACCCATTGCTCCTGCACTTCCTTGCTTGTCAAATATTTCAGCCACTCCGCGGCGGCTTCAAGCTTTTTGCCCTGCACGTTTTTCGTAATGGCATTGGCCCAGAACGATACCTGCGTCGCTTTCTCCTTATATGCAGGCAGCGGGGCGATCGCGTACGGCAAATCCGGCACATCCTTTTTCAAGCCGCCGAGCTGGAACGAACCGTCGATATTCATCGCCGCATGACCGCCCTTGAAGGCCGTAATGTCATCATTATAAAAATTGTTCGTGCCCACCTTATGTACAAGCGACAAATCTATCAAATATTTGAAGGCCTCAAGCCCTGCCGGGGATTGGTTCCACAAAATTTTGCGCCTATCGTCACTGATGTCTTTGCCCCCCGCCTGATACACCAGCGCATCCCGGTACCAATGGTGCAGCTGCGCGTTCGGCTGCCAAGCCAGCCCCTCGACGACGTATTGGCCGTTCTTATCCTTCTGGGTCAGCTTCTTGGCGTAATCCACCAGCTCATCCCATGTTGCCGGCGGTTTGGCGGGATCCAGCCCAGCCTTGGTGAACAGCTCCTTGTTATAAAAAAGCGCGAGGGTACGGACAGCTGTCGGTATGGCGTAATATTTGCCGTTCAGCTTGGCGGTATCCACGAAGGGAAAAAACTCCTGCTTAATGGCCGCCTCCGAAAAGGCGCTGTCCGGCAGCGGCTGCAAGTACCCCGAGGAGACATATTTAGGCAGCCAGCCGTAGTACAGGTTGATGACATCGGGTCCTTTTCCCGCAGGAACAAGCGCCGCCACCTTCTCGTTATATTGGTCATAGGGAAAATTGGTTTGCTTTACAATAATGTTAGGATGCTTCTTCTGAAAATCCTCGATGAGCGCATGGATCAAATCGACCTTGGCCGGGTACTGATACTGCCAATATTCAATGGTCACCTTCTCGTCCTTGGCCTGAGCGGCATCGGCAGACGATTTGGCTGCTTCCTGGTCCTTGGTTGTGTCTCCTTTCCCGGAAGCATGCTGGCCCGCCCCTCCCGAGCAGCCGGATAAAGCGATAAGTAAGCCGGATAGCAGCAAAGCGGCTCTCATCCTGTCTATGGACTGGCTGTTCCTTCTTCTCTTCATGCTCTTCCTTCCTCTCTCCTATTCGGTTAGCTTCGTTGGAACGTTCAGCAATCGCCTCGCATTGTTGCCGAACACGTTCTCGATATCCCGCTCACTCCAGTTCAATTCCCGGCAAACCCGGACCTGATCCTGTAAATAGCGGTATACATAGCCTCTTGGAAAGCTGCTGGAATCCGAACCGTAGATGATCCGCTCCGGTCCGATTAGCTCATAGGTCTTACGAAAGAGCGTCTCCAGGGTTAGCTCATATGGGGTCCAGCGCATCCATTGATTGGAGCCTGAAGTATCGATGTAAATGTTCGGACAGCTCCAGCACAAATGCAGCAGCTCCTGGAAATAGCCGGCGCCGAAATGCGGAATGATGAACGGAATCTCCGGATATTCCCGGGCTACATTAAAGATCGAGAGCGGGCTGATATTAGGGTGATGCACAATGCCGCCCGTATGGCCCAGGATACCGAAATGAATCAGCACGGGCAGCCTTCTCTCCGCTGCGAAGGTCCAAACCGGTGTCAAGGAGGCTGAGTCGAAGGCGATTTGCACCAGCGGGCCGAAAAGCTTGTAGCCTCTTAGTCCCAGCTCATCGACCGCTCTCTTCAGCTCCTCGGCCGCATCCGGCAGTTCAATGGAATGGTGGGCGAAGCCGGTAAACCGGTCGGGACTGACCCGAATCTGCTCCGCCAAATTATCGTTATTCCATGCGGTCAAGAAGTTGATGCCCCCGATGTCATACTTTTCGAGCTCCTCCTTCCAACGCTCAATGACAGGCTTGCCTGCCTCCCTCTCCTCCTCCTGGTCCCTGCGGGGAAAGTCCCACGTCAGCCGCATTCGCTCCGACCGCTTGGCGTTATGCTCGTTAATAATCTCGCTGCGCTTCAGAAACGGAAGCGGATAGGGCAGATGCGCATGAATGTCAAACACCTTGAATCCGTTAGTGAACATATCCATCCTCCTTTGCCTAGAACATAAAAAAAGGAGATGCTGCAGCTCTTCTCTTAAAGAGCGCCTCATCTCCGGCCGTCCGGCGAATGATACTTTTATTATTCCTATATACTTAGTTGGTTTTAATGGTTATTTGTATACTAAATCCATTGCCGTCAGATGTCAACCCTTTTTTTACCACGGAACCCAAAAGAGAGCAGCTGCATTAGATCCGCATTCTGCCCCTTCCTATTTTGCCGACTAGTTCCCGGCATCCAAGTTCGAACGCTTCCCCCGGGTTATTTTATAGACCATCCAGATCCCCGCCGCTGCAATCGGAATCCATAACAGCTTGAGTCCGTAGCTGTGAATCAGCAGCCCAACCTGCTCAACGTGATTTCCAGCCATTTTGCCTGCGGCGAAAAAAATCAATGTCCACACAAAGCCTGTGGAGTAGGACAGCAGCGCATACTTTCTGAAGCCCATCTTATTGATCCCGACGATATAGGGGGTAACATGTCTGACAACCGGGAAAAAGTAGCTTACTACTAGAGCATAGGGGCCGTATTTCTCCACCAGCTTCTCCGACATGGACAAGTACCTCTCCATCTTCTTCTGACGCTTCCATTTTTCAATGACCCTTGTCCCCATAAGGCGGCCCAGAAAATAGCCTAAGGACAGCCCCGAGATAACGCCGAGATACGTTAACAAGAAAGCCGGAATCTCATGCAGCAGCCCGCTTGCGGCAGCCGCTCCACCGGTCATTACGATCACTTCGTCGGGAATCGGCATTCCCACGATACCGAGCCACAAGGCAAAAAATAATGCCGCATAGCCGTAGTCGCCGATCATGCTGATTAACGTATCATAGCTCATCTTCCCCGGCACCTCTCTTGCGGCAAACATACACAAAAGCAGGCGGCAGGTTCAGAGGGACGAATCGAATGCTTTCTACTTCAAAATAGCGGCTTAATTGCTGCTTCATCTGCAGCGAATACTGGAAGGCCACGAACCATCCGCCCGGCTTCAGCGACAGCAATACTTCCTGCAGGATGGCATCGCGGATCGGCTGCGGGAAATTAAAGAAAGGCAGTCCGCTCAATATCAGGTCTAACGATTCGATTCCTTCCTTGCTCATCGCTTTGCGGATCTGACAGGCATCCGGATAACAGGCCATGTCCGTGTATTTTTCGGCCAGCTGGTTTCTGAGCGCGGTATCCTTTTCAAATAAAAGGATTCTTGTATGCTTCCCTGCAACTTGTTTCATAGATTCGGTAATCGCACCGGTCCCTGCTCCCAATTCTGCGGCAGCTTCTATTCCATCCCAAGGAATGCTTCGCGTCATGGCTCTGGCCAAATATTTCGAGCTGGGGGTAATACTCCCCACATCTTTAGGGGATTGAATAAATTTATTAAGAAAAAGGAATTTTTCCTGCACCATCGTTCCAATATTGATCATCTATTGAGCAACTCCCTGCTTCATGGTCTCGTCATCTTTTATCTATAGATTACAGATAATGGATTTGCGTCTCAATAGTCCGCAGGCTGGGAATTCCCTGGACCTAAGGCTAGGATGTCCAATATCCCCTTCATCTCATGCAGGTTATTGGCAGGTATTGTCATTTGGTGGAAGGCTGTCGGCTTGTCTTAGTTATTTATTCAGCTTGCCGAGCCAGATGGTATCCCGTGCTAACGCGTACCGGTTCATATATTTGCAGCCAAGCCAAAAGCAGAATAGGGCATAAGGCACTGCAGCACCATAAATCAACAGCAGATGGTAACCAAAATCAGGCGCCGGACCTGATCGAAACGTTACCCCATCCAGTCGATGCGGCATAATAACAGCATTGGCCAATTGAAAGCTGAGAATGTATCCGCCATATAGCGGCGCCGTAAAAATCATCTGCCAGGAGCGTTTCAGAAAAGCGGGAAACCCTTGTAAAGCAATAATATACAAAATGATGAGCGGAATAAACACTAAAGCATAGTGGGAGAAGTAACTCAGCGCTACCTTCAGCTCCTCTTTCGGCATCGGGTCTATCCACTGTCGCACAGCCGTGCCGATAACCGTACTTAGCAGCAGAACCGCCAAGTAAGGCAGCACAACGGATAGATAAGCCATGGCGCGGCTTCCAAGCAGCAATCGCCGTGAATGCGGCATCGCAACCCACCACGAGGCAGTCCCTTTCATAAATTCAGTTTGCCGATTAAAGTAATATATGATCGTAAACATATAAAAGCCAATGAACACTAAAGAAAAGAACGAGACCAATTCAAACACTTCCCCGGCGTTTTGGTACGCAATGAAGGCAATAACCATCATTAACACGCCAGCAATAGTTTTTCCTTGACGATGATTTTGCAGCCCGAACCAGAGATATCTGCGTCTCTCCATCGCAACTAGCGACCAAAATGGATTGCTGTTCCGGCTAACGCTCGGTCTAGACCTTGTTACTGGCAAGGCTGCCTGTCGTTCATGATGTTGTCTAACGGTAGCACTGCCGGTCCAAGAGCTTGCTTTCACCAAATACCTCATCCCGACTGTCGCGGTAAACCCTAAACATAGGATGGAAAAGGGCCATCCGATCAACAAAGCGATGCCGGCAAATCGGCTAACAGATAACGGCGTAAGAGTAGTTGAAGCGAAGCCGGCGTCCCCCGCCATAAAGGTAAATATAAGGCTCGGTGTAAATAAATACATCATCACCAGGATCACAAGACTGCGTACCCACCACAACGGAAATACCGATACGAGTATCCCTAGACTGACTATCACCGGCAAGCCTGCAATCAAAAGAAGCACCCCCGCTCCCAGGGTCAATAGCACGTCTGACCATGCGGCAGCCTCTATTTGATGCAGTCCTAATAAAAGGGCATATTGTGCCGTTCGTATCAGCACAAAATACAAAAACAGCTGCATCCCTATTCGCCATAATGCCAGCGCTTTGCCCAATACGAGGGTCAGACGGGGGTGAGGAAGCAGAAGCCACCATGCTCTTTCCTGCTTGGTGGAGAGGTGAATTCCATCTATCAGGACAAAAAAGATCATCACTGTGAAAACATTCAGTACTGCAGTGCTCAGCAAGCCATTGACCGTAGTAAAGCCTCTCATCAATACTATGCTGACAGCTAGCAGGACCAGCATACCGAGACCGATCCATTTGTAGTTACTTCTGCGGGTTCCAAGCATAAAAGAACCGAATCGGCTTGTTTCCATATCGGCAAGCAGCTTGATGATTTTCATGAGAACACTTCCCTATAGCGAGCTTCAACCGATAATCCCTGCTCTCTTAATGCATCTACCTCATCTGTCGCCCGGATTGTCCCTTGATCAATCAAAATCAGCGTATCAAATAATTGCTCCATCTCGCGAATATCATGTGTTGCAATAAGGAAGGTTCGTTCCCCATCCGCCAGATCACCAACGACTGTAGATGCTATCCGCTCACGCGATATCATATCGACGCCGGTGAACGGTTCATCCAGCATGATGAGCGGAGACTTGCGGGCTAGACAGCTCAATAGCTGCAATCTAGCTTCCTCTCCCCTGGACAAGGAAGCAATGCGCAGCGCCAAATCCAGCTTCAATGTTTCTGTCAGCTGTTCGGCGTAAAGGGAGTCCCAATCCGGATAAATCGATTCGGCATACTGGAGCCACTCACCGGACGTAAGCCATCCGGGGAGTTTGCCCCGATCCGGCAGCACAGCCATGCTCCCCAATGTCGCTATGCCTGCCTTTTCCCCGAATATAGCAACCGTTCCTGCTGTTGGCTCCAATATTCCTGAGCAAACCTTCAGTAAAGTGGATTTACCCGCCCCATTAGGACCGAGCAGACCGGCTATGCGTCCTTTCTCCAGGGTAAACGTAGCGTCCTGCAGCACTCTCGTTTTCCCTATAGTTACGCTAACCTGCCGGCACTCGATGACCGGCGCATTATCATTGCCTTGAGCGATCATTCTCTTGTTCCCCCTTTGTATCCTCCTAATAACAGCAGCTCTTCCACCGTCATGTTGAGCGATTCGGCGACCTCGCGCAGCTTGCGTACGGCTTGAGCAGCAAGCGTTTCCTTGCTCTGTTGAATGATGGCTTCGTCTTTTGTAACGAAAGTGCCTTGACCGCGGTATGTTACGATCAATTGCTCTCTTTCCAGCTCCTGGTATGTCTTCATTACCGTTGTCGGGTTGACGCGAATGCCTGCAGCCAACTCCCTGACAGACGGCAAACGGGCACCGGGAGCCAATTCGCCGCGTGCTATATCGGCACGCAGCTGCTCAACGAACTGTTCATACAGAGGACGCGACGGGTCGATTCGCAATTGATCCGGCTTCCATCTAAAATCGTCCATTCGTTCCACTCCAATGTTAGAAGTGTATGGCTACACACCATACAATATGTGTGTATTGTATCATGACGCACCATACACTTCAACAGGCGATTGGCACAAAAAATCCTCCACAGTCAGGCATGAAGCATGCATAACCATGAAGGACCTGGTTATTTTCTAGCTATGTACTCGTTTAGAATCTGCTTCCTGCAAAAATTGAAGCGTCGCCTGAATGGCCTCCTCGAGATGAGGGGTCGTGGAGACGAACGGATGCCCCGCGCCGAACGTATGGTTCCCGCCTTGGATCACGGTTGGCTTATGCTGGGGAGCTCCTGCACGAAGCGCCTCAAAACCCGCAAGCAGACGCGGCGAGTCCTGATCTCCCTGGACCTGCAGCACCGGAATGGTGAGCTCCGCCAGACGGCGAATGATATCAAACCGTTCCCCTTTAGCCTCCAGGTCGGCATAAAATTCTGCCCGGATCGGCATCTCCTGCTTCGTGCGCGCATTGGTCACATAGCCGACTCCATCCTCCAGCACCCGAGCCTTGAAGGCTTCGTCGAATAAATCGGCGTAGGCACTTCCGTTCCACGTGACAAGAGCCCGAATCTCGGAATGCTCGGCAGCAAAGACGATTCCCCCGCCGCCTCCGCGGCTGTGGCCGAGCAAATAGATACGCTCTGTGTCGGCCTTCTCGGCAAGCGGCAGCTTTCGCCCAAGCAACGCCTTCAGCACGATATCGAGATCCTGCTGCTCACGCGAGAATGTGTTTACGCCGAATTTGTCCAGCTCGTCAAAGTCCGTTTCATTGACACCGTTGCACGAGAAATTATAGGTCACCACGAAGAAACCGGATTCGGCGAACCTTTCCGCAATATAAGGGAAGAACCCCCAATCCTTGAAGCCTTTAAAGCCGTGGCTGATTAGCAACACAGGCTTTAGTGCCTCGCTGGCGGAGCCCTCCTCCCGCTTTAGTCTTACGTCCCCGCGAATATAGAGCGGCTCGCCGGCAGGCAAATGCCCCGCTTCTAACCGGAAGGCAGCATGATCCGTATAAGTCGGCTTCAATTCGATCACTCCTTTTATGGGATGCTGAATAAGGCTGTACTATTCACTTGCATAAACGATAACATTATCGTAGCATATTGCCCTAAATGGATAAACATCTCCATGCGGAACCCTCAATCGCATCTTAAGTTCCTTATAAAGCAAGGGAGAGCAACCCCTGTGTCAGAGCTGCTCTCCCTCGTACAAGCATGAACTAATGAATAACCTTAATGGTATCGGTCCCCCGGAACGTATGACCGTTTCTCAATGCCCCTGTGATCGTAACCTCCACATTGCCATTTTGTCCCTGAAGCGCCCCGATAAGCTGCTGCCGGTCAAATTTGAGCGCAGCTTTATTGCCTGCAGCGGCTTGGGCTGCTATAGGCTTGCTTCCATAGACGCTCATCTGTACCGTCGAAGCATCGATGGCGGAGGCATCATAACCTGCAGGAAGCTGAATAGATACGGTGACGGAATTCTGGCCCCCTTGGCTTTTCAGATTCAAGGTTTGCGGCTCAACCTTCACCTCGGCCGGAAGTACGACATACATATTCGGCGCGGGAGGTGTCTCCATTCCAACTCCGAGGTAGAACCCGGTATGCGGCGGCTGGTTGTACGCGACATTTTGCCATGCAATACCCAGTCGATAGACCGGATCATGCATCAGCGTATAAATCCGATGGTCCGTCAAATCCGTCGTTGTGTAAATATGCAAGGCCGTGCTGTCCTCCGTTCTCCACACCGCTTCCTCCCTCCAGTCGCCGAACAAGTCAGCCTGCAGAGCCGGATTCGCTTTGGTGCCGTTATTGGAGGCTGCCTCCGTTGCGGTCAGCAGATTCACGGTTTTGTAATTGTTGTAATCCCATTTGTCGATGTGGTTGTTATCCAACAGCTCACGAAGAAGGTCACCGTCCCACCAAATGCCGAAATTGATCGAAGGCGTGGAGCTGCTGATTTTCTGCCCTTTGTTCGAGTACAACCCGACTCCTGTCGATGCCCATACTTCCTCACCCTCATAGTTCGGATCGATGTCCGCCGACATGCCGCGGCCCGTATCCTTCCCTGTATGGACACCCCATAGAACTTCTCCTGTAGCCGCATCCCACATGGCTGCGCCGTACGGGGAATTTTTGTCTTCATTGACCTTGAACACTTCAAGTCCCGGTCTGCCAGGGTCCAAATCACCGACATGCAGGGCATCGCCATGACCTAATCGGGTATTGTAGAGCCCTTTTCCGTTATCGTCGATCGTCACGGCCCCGTAGATGATCTTATCCTTGCCGTCACCGTCTACATCGGCCACGCTTAAATTGTGATTCCCCTGCCCTGCGTAGGTCTCATTGCCGGGTTCATTGCTGTCGAAGGTCCAGAGCTTGGTCAGCTGCCCGTCACGCCAGTTGTACGCAACAAGTACGGTTCTGGTATAGTAACCTCGTGCCATCACAAGACTCGGTCTTTTGCCGTCCAGATAGGCGATACATGCAAGGAAACGGTCAACCCGGTTGCCGTAATTATCCCCCCAGTCCGTCACCTTGCTTCTCGGCGGATCATAAGGCACCGTTACTAGCTCCTTGCCGGTTTTCCCTTCGAATATCGACAAATACTCCGGCCCCGATAGCACACGTCCAGGGCGGCTGCCTGTCAGATCGCGATAGTCCGCATTCGCATCTCCAATGACTTTACCGGTTCCATCCGTCGTTCCGTCAGCCGTTTTGAACGCGATCTCCGCTTTGCCGTCCCCGTCGAGGTCGTATACCATAAATTGCGTATAATGCGCACCCGCGCGGATGTTTTTCCCGAGACTAATGCGCCATAACAAGGTGCCATCCAGCTTGTAAGCGTCAATAAACACCTCTCCGGTAACCCCGTCCTGCGAATTATCCTTGGAGTTGGACGGGTCCCATTTAAGCACGATTTCATACTGGCCGTCCCCATCCAGATCCCCGACGCTTGCATCATTAGCACTGTATGTAAAGGTCGAGCCGTCCGGATTGATGCCGTCAGCCGGTTTCTGAAGAGGAACCGACAAGTAATTCGTATCCCAAACGCCTGCTTGGGCCGAAGCCGGCTGCTCCTTGCCGTTCAGCACAGCTCTGACCGTGTACTTCGATTCACTTGAGCCGGAATTGTCCTGATAATTCGTACTATTCGTTATCGGGGACGGGTTGACCTTCACCCCGTCGCGATACAGATTGAAAGCAATACCGTCAGGCTCATTGCCGAGCAGCCTCCAGCTGACGAACACACCGCCGTCTGTTTTTATCGCTACAAGACCTCGGTCTAAGTATTCCATTTGCCTTTGTATAGAAGAAGCGCCTGGTATGCCTGCCGAACCGGCAGCCGCACTTGCCTGCAGCGGCGCGGCCAATGCGCCTAATAATATGGCACCTGCAAGTACATGGCTTGTTTTATTGAATCTCCGATTGAGCTTCTTATTCATCCGTTATTCCGCCTCCTAATGTACTTCCATCATTTGGTTGTGCTTCATCCGTATCTCCCCTGCTGCCTGTTTCCATCACACCGCTACAAAATGTATACGGTTACAAAATGTCATTTCACCTCCTGCCTATCCTCTCTTCTAGTCCTGCCAGCAAGCCTGTACTACCCCCTAACCATAAGGGATTCTCCCTCCGGCTAACAATTGTATATTTTTGATTACCTTGCATTTTTTTGTTTTACGCCCGTTTTTTCGATTGTACTTTTTTGCATACACAGGGACATTTACCCAACGGATTTGTTATGATACTCTGAAGCCAAAGGCATTTACTGGAAAAGGGCGGTGCAAAAGATGAAGGATCATTTTTACTTCCCCGGTTTTTTTACATCGTTTCATGTTTGGAGCATTTTATATAAAAATGCGGAGAAAGGCTCCGTATATCCGAACCATAAACATCCGATGTTTGAAATTTTATATATTGAATCCGGTTTCATGAGCGAATGGATTAACGGTATTGAGTACGAGCTGAGAGCAGGAGATTTTATTCTCGTTAATTCCGGCGAGCTGCACTATCCGCAAGCGCATGAGGAAAGCCGGTTTTTCAATTTTCACTTCGACGTGGAGCCCCGGGAGGTTCATTCGTTGTTCCACCGCAGGAGACAGCCGATTGTCAGCACGCAGCAGCCACCCGAAATTCAAAGCGAGATCCGGCATTCCATGAACCGGCTGATCCAATTGTTCAAGTCGCTGGAAGAGCCGGCCTTCACCCAGAAAATGATGGTGCAGTCCATGATGATGCAATTTTTGGCTTTTTTAATTGAAAAAATAGTGATCCCCGATATCCGGGATGAACCCTCTGCCCCCAAATCGAAGCATACGATTGCTGCGGAAGCGGCCTATTTGCTGGAGACATACGGAGGAGCGGAAGGATTGAAAATTTCGGAACTGTCGGAGCGCTTGCACGTGCACCGCAATTATATTACGGACTGCTTTAAGCAGGTGTACGGGATGTCCCCGAAGCACTACCTCAATAAAGTGAGGATCGAGAAGGCCAAGAAGCTGCTGCAGGAATCCACGTTGTCTGTGGAGGACATCGCCTTGAAGCTGAACTTTTCGTCGGCCGCCTATTTCTGTAAATTTTTTCGCGCCCAGGTAGGTACGACCCCTTTTCAATATCGCTGCGGTGTAAGTGCAAAAGTGTTATTTTAGCATTCTTTTGTGAATTGCTGGCCCCCGAAAACCCGTGATAGGATAACACTAAACCGCTTTCAAAAAGAAACTATAAGGGGGATTGCAAAATGGTAATTCGTTCTTACGCGGCAGCTATGGCAGCATTGCTGGCTATCGGTGCTCTTATCGGCTGCAGCAACGGAGGTAGCGGGCAAACTGCTGCACCAACACCCGATCAGGGTACCCAGGCCCCTGCCAAGCAAGAGCCTGTGAAGCTGTTGATGGCGCAAAAATGGTCTGAAATCAACGACGCCGATTTCCAATCGCTTATTGTCGAGCCGCTCCGGCAAAAATATCCCCATATCGAAATCGAAATGCTCAAGGGCGACAACATTAAGGAAATGGTAGCCGCAGGCACTGTGCCGGACCTTATCGCGACATGGGTCAATCTGATCCCGGATTATCAGGAGCTGGGGCTGGTTGAAGATATGACGCCTCTCATCAAGAAGCATAACCTGGATCTGAACCGCTTCGAGGCCACATACGTGGATACCATTCGGGGCTATGATAAAAGCGGGCTGGTCGCCCTGCCCTATGATTCGAATTTCAACGTCATTTACTACAATAAAGACATTTTTGATAAGTTCGGCGTCGATTATCCGAAGGACGGCATGACATGGGATGAAACCATCGAGCTGGCCAAGCGCGTGAGCCGGGAGGAGCAGGGCGTCCGCTATCGAGGCTTGGAGGCCGAAGGATACGGGAAGCTGGCATTGCAAATTGCTCTCCCTTCCATTAAGGACGGCAAGTCGAACTTCAATAATGAGTCCTGGAAGCAAATTCTGGAGCTGTCCAAGAAAATCCATACGATCCCTTCGAACGAACCGGTTCCTAATGTTCATCAGCGGAATCAATTTATGAAGGACCGCAATTTGGCGATGTTTGCAACGGGCAACAATTTCAATCTGCTCCAATCGGATGCAGCCAAAGGCTTGAACTGGGACATCGCTCAATATCCAAGCTACCCGGATAAACCGAATATGGCCGGTATGGTGGATGAGCATGTCGCCTTCGTGACCAAAACGAGTAAGCACAAGGACGAAGCGTTCAAGGTGATCGAAATATTAACGTCGGACGCCATTCAGAAAAAAATGACGAGAGCCTCCGGGAAGCTATCAGTCCTCAAGGATGCCAGCATCCGCCGTGAGCTGGGAGCCGATATGCCCGTGCTGCAGGGCAAGCATCTGGATGCGATATTTAAAGGCACCTATATTCCGGCTTATACGTCAACAAGCAAATATCCCGATGCCAGTAAATTGATAAGCGAGCAAGTGACCAAATACTTGAATGACGAGCAGGATGTGAATACTACGCTGCGCGCCGCCGATGAAGCTATCCAAAACCATATCCGGCAAATCGATATTGGTTCAGGCAAATAATCTTCGTCAAGTGTATCAAGCCTATCCAGAACAGGAGGAAGAACGATGCTGTACAACGGTACGCAATGGCGGGACACATCCGGTCAGCCGATTCATGCCCATGGGGGAGGATTACTCCAATCCGGAGACTATTATTACTGGTTCGGGGAAAACAGGCAGGGACGCAAGCGCGTATCCTGCTATCGCTCGAATAATTTGAAGGACTGGGAGTTCCGCGGTGATGTGCTTACCCTGGATTCCCCTCACCGGCCGATCGATGTTCGGACCGCACCGGAGCTCGTTACGGACGCCGCAACGGGACGGGGCGCCAATATCGAAAGACCGAAGGTCATTTATCATGCCCCTGCCAACCGCTACGTCATGTGGATGCATTGGGAGAACGGCTCCGACTATTCAGCCGCCCGCTGTGCTGTCGCCAGCTGCGACACGGTTGACGGAGAATATACGTATCACGGCAGCTTCAATCCATGCGGATTCATGTCGCGGGACTGTACCTTGTTCGTCGATGATGACGGGACCGCCTATTTCATTTCGGCCGCGAGAGAAAATGCCGACTTGCACATGTACCGTCTGAGCGACGATTATTTGTCGATTGACGAGCATGTCAGAACCTTGTGGCCGGGCCAGTACCGGGAAGCTCCTGCTGTCATGAAGCGAAACGGCGTCTACTTTATGGTTTCGTCCGGCTGCACCGGCTGGGAGCCGAATCAAGGCAAGTATGCTTATTCGGACAACTTGACCGGCAACTGGTCACAGCTTTACGACCTGGGCGGACCGACCACATACGATACGCAGCCCACCTTCATCCTTCCGGTTAGCCGAGAAGGGGAAACGCGTTATCTCTATGTCGGCGACCGGTGGGACCCTTCGGACTATCATAGCTCGTCCTACGTCTTCCTGCCGCTCCGGTTTCCGGACGACAAGTCAATGAAGCTTGAATGGACGGATGCGGTGAGCGTTCTTTCGGAGGAAACCAGCAACGTACCATCCAGCGAAAGAGGCGGCTTCTCGCGTATCCTGAACCGGTCGCACCGATATTTGGCGGCAGTTTCGGGTGATGATTCGGAAAGTCCAGCCGTCGGCGAATCGCAGGCAGACACGGTTACGGCCGGGAAATTGGCTTATGGCTCTGCCGCACAGCATTGGATTATAGAGAATCTGGAGGATGGAGCTGTCCAGATTAGGAATAAGCATAACGGCAAGTATTTGGATGCCGACGATGTCGCTGAGGCAGAGACGGATTCCGATTCCGATTCCGATTCCGATGCCGACATGTGCCTGACCGTTCGGCTGCGAGAAGCATCCGGCCGCTCCACACAGCAATGGACTCTCGTTGATGACGCCGAACACAGCGGTTGGTGCAGCATCCTGCACCGCGCAACCGGTCTCGCACTGACCATCAATCGCGATTACGACGGCGCCCTGCACCTCATGCCGTTGGCCAGTCATGAGCTACGGCGCAGTCAAGGCTTTGCCGTAACGCCTCATTATGGGGTCCGTGTATAGTAATAAGTAATAAGCGCGGGCTTCGCTTCGAGCCCGAAAAACAAAAATAGGCATCCTCCTGCGAGGATGCCTGAGTTTGTCGAGAAACCTATATTGCTTGAAGCATTGCCTATATACTCCAGTGGGGTATGCCCCTCCAGCCGCTGTTGAAACCCGTGAAATGGGATTATATTTAGCGGTATTTTCACGGGTTTCAAAGGCGGACGTAAACTCCTCCGAGGCATACCCCACCTCCATATGTAGCAATGTTCATGTAGAACAGGGTTTCTCAACAACCTGAGGCATCCTCCTGCGAGGATGCCTATGGCTATTACAGCTCAACTATCGCCTTGATGACGCCTGTTTCAGGCTTGAGCCAGCTCTCATATGCATCAATCATCCCGTCGAAGGAGGCCCGATGGGTAATAAAAGCATCCGTATCGATCTGACCGCTGCGCATGCTCTCGATCACGTGCTCGAAATCAACGCGGTTGGCGTTGCGGCTGCTCAGGAGCGTCATCTCCTTTTTATGGAATTCCGGATCGCTGAACGAGATATCGCTTTTGACCAGACCAACATAGACGAGCCTGCCGCCATGGGACACGTACTGCATCGCTCCCTCCATGGAACGGGCATTCCCCGTCGCATCGAACACCACAGTCGGGAGATCGCCTCCGGTAATCGACTCGATGGCCTTCAACGGATCGTTCTTCACGTTCACGGTATAGTCCGCCGGCACCCAGTCTTTGCAGAAGCTTAGCCGCTCCTCATTCATATCCAGAGCAATCACCTTAGCCCCGGCCAGCTTGGCAAATTTCATGACGCCCAGACCGATCGGGCCCGCGCCAATGACTAGGGCGAACTCTCCCTTCTCAACGGCTGCCCTGCGTACGGCATGGGCCCCGATGCTGAAGCATTCCACAATCGCAGTCTGATCGAGGCTTAGCCCGTCAACAGCCAGCAGATGGTCGGCAGATACGGTCATGTACTCCCGCATCCCTCCGTCTTGATGAACACCCAGGACACTCATCGACGTACAGCAATTGGTTTTGCCGTTTCGGCAGGCGATACAAGTGCCGCATTCGATATAGGGGATAATCGTGACCTGATCCCCTTGCTTTAGCCCCTGTGTGTTGTCTCCAATATCGACGATCTCCGCCGCCAGCTCATGACCCAGAATCCGGGGATAAACGAAATAAGGCTGATTGCCCCTGTACGCATGCAAGTCCGTTCCGCAAATGCCCACACGGCGAATGCGAAGCAAGGCTTCCCCTTTGGCTGCCGAGGGCAGGTCGATTTCCTTCATTGCAAAAAGATTCGGCTCTTCACAAACAATTGCTTTCATAAAGAAAAGTACGCCTCCTTTGTAATCCATCGCTTTCTTGCTATAACCTTTGACTGTTACATCTCGGATGAATACGCTTCCATGAAGCTCGCCTTTTTATGCCGAATCCGGCTGGTCCTTTTCATCCTGGGTACGGCTTATTATTCGCTGCCGAAACATTGAATGAGGACTCTCATTGTGATACTTTTATGTTATCGGTAACATTAACATAACAGTTCAAGCTATCTGCGTCAATCGTTTTAGCTCGTTGTCGACATTTTACTACAGCCAGATTCGTGAAAGGAATTACTGCACCATGGTCACCATTTATGACATTGCCAAAAAAGCAAACGTATCTCCCATGACCGTATCGAGGGTGATAAACCATGCGCCTTCGATCAGCGAAGCAACCCGCCGAAAAGTCGAGGCTATCATTCAAGAGCTCGACTATATCCCTAATAAGCAGGCCCGCAGCCTAACCTCCAAGGAAACAAAGATTGTCTCTCTTGTCATACCGGATATTTCCAACCCCTTCTTCACTACCATTGCGCGCGGCGCGGAGGATAAGGCGCATCAGTTCGGTTATCAGCTGCTGCTTGGGAATACTGACGAGCAGGCGGATAAAGAGTCCCGTTATATAGATATGCTTCTATCCGCGCAGGTCGATGGTGTGCTGATCGCTCCGACAGGTGAGCCTTCCCTCGCCCATCTGCGCAAGCTGGCCAAACGCAAGGTCCCGTTCGTATTCGCAGACAGGCATGTGGATGGCATAGCCGCCGACCTCGTCATGGGTGATAATGCGGAGACGACCCGCAAGCTGGTCGCGCATCTCGTAGAGCAGGGGCATCGCAAAATCGCCCTTATTAACGGGCCCGATACGGCATCGAACGCCCGTGAGAGGCGCCAAGCGTTTACAGATGCGCTTATTCTGAATGGGCTTCAGTGGGCCCCCGAGGACATCATTGAAACTCATTTCCGGCAGGACAATTTTCCGGATATCGTTCGTTCCTTGATGAGCTTAGCTCCGTCCGGGCGTCCTACGTCTATCCTTGCCGCCAACAATTTCATTGGCGTCAATACCCTGCGGGCGCTAAGGGAAATGAATCTCCGAGTACCTGAGGATATCGCGGTAGCCTGTTTCGATGATCCGGAGCCTATTCCCGACTATAACCCGTTTTTGACGGTTGCCGCTCAGCCTGCTTACGACATGGGATTCATCGGTATGCAGATGCTCATTGAACGCATTGAAGGCAAGGCTCCTGCCGCCAAACGCAAGGTGCTCCTGCCCTCGCAGCTCATTATCCGCAAATCAACCCAGCAAGTGTAGAATGAGAAACATCCGGCGTTGCTATCTGGGGCGTACTGCATCGGAGTATATTGGCATAGTTAAAAAACAACGGTGCGAAAGCTCGCACCGTTGTTTTCCATCATATCCGCTCGACCATGACCTCGCCAAACAGACGCTCGACATCCGCCGAGCTTACATATCCCGCTTTTTCCTGAAGCGCATTGGCTGTACCGACCGCGGTCGCATAAGCGATGCGTTCCTCCACCGGGAGCCCGCGCGCCGTACCGATCGCCATCCCGGCCACGTAGGCGTCACCGCAGCCGACGGTATTCACCACCTCGATTTTCGGTGCCTTGGCCCGGAATACTCCGCCTTCAATGGAAGAAACGGAGCCCTTCGACCCTAAGGACACAGTAACCGCTGCAATACCCTTATCGTGTAAAGCAGCCATAGGGGCCTTCAGCGAATACTCCAGACTAGCTGCATCGTGACTCAGATTAAGCTCCAGCTGTGACCCGAGAAGCTGAAGCACTTCATCCTCGTTAGGCTTTATGAAATAGGGAGACGCCGCAGCACCGTTTTGAAGCGCAGCGCCGCTCGTATCCAGAAAGGCCAGCGCTCCCGCCTTTTTGACCAGGGCGATCAGCTCAGCGTAATAATCGGCCGGTACACCTTGAGGAAGACTGCCGCTGAAGCAGACGATTCTGGAACGGGAGGCTAACCGCACTACCGCAGCCGCTAATCGCTCCATCGCTTCCTGAGGAATCACAGGACCGCCTTCCAGCACTTCCGTCGAGGTTCCCTTTTCTTCATCTATCATATTCAGACAAAGCCGCGATTCTCCCTCTATCTGTACGAAATCGTTGCCAATCCCCTGCTTGGCGAGTGCCGTGCGAATCCATTCGCCATTATGCCCGCCTACAAACCCGGCGGCCGTCACCGGGTAACCCAGCTGATGAATCACCCGTGCTACATTGATACCTTTGCCTCCCGGCTCTGCAAACATCCGCTGCGCTCTCGAAACCCGTCCCAAAGGAAAGGAGGACATATAATAGGTTTTATCAATCGCGGCGTTCAGCGTGACTGTTGTTATCATCTGCTTCCTCTCCTAAGCGCGCCAATCCTGTGCTTTTCCGATGCATCCTACCATTCTCATTTTTTCAATGGCAGCCGCTTTGACCGCTTTCTTGGCAGGGATCATATATTTGCGCGGATCGTTTTCGTCGGGATTTTGGGCGAATACGCTCTTGATCGCATCCGAGAACACGATCCGGATTTCCGTAGCAATGTTCATTTTGGCCATTCCGAGGGATACGCTGCGTTTCACCTGCTCCTCGGGAATGCCGGAGCCGCCGTGCAGCACCAGCGGAACCGGAACCTTCTGGGCAATGCGCTGAATGCGGTCAAAATCGATTTTCGGCTCTCCTTTGTAGATCCCGTGCGCCGTACCGATAGCGGGTGCCAAGGTTTGGACACCGGTCAGCTCGACAAATCGGACACATTCCTCCGGGTCGGCCATTAAAGCTTCATGCTCGGCTACGACGATATCATCCTCGACGCCACCGACTTTGCCTAATTCC
Organism: Paenibacillus sp. OAS669; assembly: GCF_014873645.1. Taxonomy (NCBI): domain Bacteria; kingdom Bacillati; phylum Bacillota; class Bacilli; order Caryophanales; family Paenibacillaceae; genus Paenibacillus; species Paenibacillus sp. OAS669. Next base: position 66,338 of record NZ_JADBDR010000010.1, on the reverse strand, counting down.
GCCTCGACATTAATGCCCGCAGCCTTCGCAATTTCAACCACACGCAGGGTTTGTCTCACATTCTCTTCAAAAGGATGCATAGAGGCATCAATCATGACCGAGGTGTAGCCCGCACGAATACATTGCACCAGCACATCAAACTCGGTGCAGTGATCCAAATGCAGCGCGATCGGCACGCTGGCCCGATCTGCGGCGGTTCTGGCCGCTGCCGCAATATAATCGGCTCCCAAGTGCTTCACCGTACCGACGGTGGATTGCAATATTAACGGAGATTGCGTCTCTTCTGCCGCTTCAACTACGGCCTGCAGCATTTCCAGGGTATGAACGTTAAAAGCACCAACGGCATAACCGTTCGCTCTCGCTGCTTCCAACAGGGGTGTCGACGATACTAATGGCATAGGGGTTTGACCTCCAATTAAATAATAACGACCTGAGTCAGGTTGCGCGGCTCATCCGGATTCACATTGCGTTTCAAGGCTGTGTAATAGCCCAAATACTGAAGTGTCGGCAAATACAGGACGCTGCGCGCATCATCCGACAGGGTTTCTCCGCCGATTTCAACTACCGCATCGGCAAACGCCGTATCCTCACCCTGCTTCGCCGTAAGCAGAAGGACGAATGCACCGTATGCCTGCATTTCTTGAGCTACCTTGAGCTCGTAAGAGCGAGCTTTTTCCGAAACCATCACGCATACCAGAGTTCCCGGCTCGACAACGGATTTTGGACCATGGCGGAACTCCAGCGTTCCGTATGCTTCCGTCCATACGTAGGACATTTCCTTAATTTTCAGGCAGGCTTCCAAAGCGATACCGTAGCTGGTTCCCATGCCGAGATAGATGAATTTATTGAAAGAGTTCTCCTTCAGCAGCGTTTGAACGAAGGAATCTGCTTTGGGGACCAGAGCCGCATCGAGTGCGATCACCTGCTCCATTTCGCGGACCAAATTCTCCTGGCCGGATGCTTTGGCAATAGCGGCCTGCATCATAAATGTCATGCTCATGAAGGATTTCGTCATAACCGTGCTTGTTTCTTTCCCTAGCAGGGATATGAGACATTCGGCAAGCTGCGCCATTTTGCTGTTCTCATAGCATGTAATGCCGGCCACCGTAATGTAAGAAAGGTCTTTGACCGAATCCAGGGCAAGAATAACTTCTGTCGATTCGCCAGAGCGGGAAACGCCGATAACCAAATAATTGCGGTGTGCGGGAGCTGTTTGCTCACGGAATAAGAACAATTCGGAAGACGGATAAGCCGTCGAACTTTTGCCAAGCCAGGAACGGCAGGTAGAAGCCATTGATAAAGCTTGGTAGTAGGAAGAACCGGAACCTATAAAAATAATTTCGTCAAACTGTGGGTTCAGCAAATACTTATCGATCCAGTCCTGCTGCTTGCCAAGTTGATCCCATGCTGCTTGTAATGCTTCCGCTTGAGCGCTTATTTCCGGATACGTATATTGACCGAAAGTCGTCATTTTATTACCCCTCTCATCTTAATAATGAAATTTTAAATCATATTTTTGATTTTTTCAATCATTTTATTAAAATTATCTTCATCAGCATAAGAACACCCGGTTTCAGTGCGGGTCGGGTTCTATCGCGGCAAGCAGAAGACATTGGCTAAATTCAGTCCGCTCATGCATAATAAAAAGAACACCAGACCCTTACCAGGAGGCATCTATCTTTTGAGACATCTTCTTCCGTGGCTGCTGGCGCGAGCCTTGCTAATCTGTTTACTATGCGCCGGAGGGTTCGGCTTGGTCGCCGCACTCATCAGCGATCACAGAATCGCGCAATTTGACCAGACGGTCATATCCTACGTTCAGGGGCTGGAATCTCCTGCTTTGACACCGGTCATGCTATCCTTCAGCTTCATTGGAGCAGGAGCCCCGGCAACCGTTCTTACCGTCCTTATCTCCATTTATTTATACGTCGTACTAGGACACCGCAGGGAGCTGGTCTTTTTCCTTACGCTGCTGCTGAGCTCCTGGGTGCTGAACGAGCTGCTGAAGCTGCTCTTTCACCGGGCTCGACCGATAATCCACCGCATAGCGGAAGCAACCGGCTACAGCTTTCCGAGCGGCCATTCCATGGCTGCCTTTACGCTGTACGGCGCGTTGTCCTTCCTCCTATGGAGACATATCCCTACCCCGTGGGGCAGATTCCTGCTGGTACTCGGGAGCGCCGTCATGATCGTTATGATCGGGGTTAGCCGGATTTATTTGGGCGTACATTATCCAAGCGATGTTATCGGCGGTTATTTGGCCAGCGGGTCGCTGCTTGCCTTAAGTATATGGCTGTTTCAACGGATTCAAGAGCGCTCATCAAGACGCTCCATAGATTAAACCACGTTAAAGAGCCTTTCAAAAATTAGCCTGCAAGGAGGTACACATATGGCTTTCGGTATAACAAGAGATGAACTGAACGATTGGAAGAGACGCGTGGCTGAAGGCCAAATTGCATTTTTGACCCATTATTGGTATGAACCCCGCTTTCCGGAAATCAAGACCGTGACCAAGGTAGGCTGCTCCGATTTGGCGGAATTGAGAAGCTGGTGCATCAAAAACGGATTGAACCCGGATTATATTCATCATCGTGACGAGTATCCTCATTATGATCTTATCGGCAGCAAGCAAAAAGACATCTTAATTCAGGAGCAGCTCTCGGAGCATATCCGCCGATTCGGTATTTAAGTCGTTTTGATCACCTGCGATTTTCATCATTCTGTATGATAAAAAAGACAACTCCCGATGCAGCTGCTCATGCAACTGAAAAGAGAGTTGTCTTCTTTATTTTCCCTTAGTCTCTGCTATCGTCAACGAACAAATACCGGAGACCCGTTTTTTCAGAGATGATTTATTTAAGCAGGATATCGACATGGCCATCAGTACGGCCTATCACAAGGGTATCCGCCATTTGAACAAAAAGACCATTCTCAACAACTCCGGGAATCATATTCAATGTATGATTCAGCTTGTTGGCGTCCTGTATGCTCTCAAAGTGGCAATCCGCTATATAGTTCCCGTTATCCGTAATCAACGGGGTATTATTTGCCATTCGCAAAGCAGGCTTGCAGCCCAAAGAATTAATCTGCTTACAAGTCATTTCCCAGCCGAACGGCACAATTTCAACCGGTAGCGGGAATCGGCCTAAATTCGTCACGAATTTGGTTTCGTCCATCACAATAACGAGCCGCTTGGAGACGGAGGCGACCATTTTCTCACGTAATAAGGCGCCTCCGCCGCCTTTTATCAGCTCAAAATTCGGATTCGCTTCATCAGCGCCGTCAACGGTCAAATCTATTTGATCGACAGAAGACAGATCTGCTATAGGAATCCCTAACTCAATGGCCAGCTTTTCAGTGCTTTTAGAGGTGGGTACCCCTTTAATATCCAGCCCGTGCTTCACCAGCTCGCCTAGCTTTAGAATAGACCAGTACACGGTCGAACCGGTACCAAGCCCTACAAGCATTCCATCTGTGACATATTCAACGGCTTTTTCGCCCGCAAGCTGTTTGGCGTTCATAGGAATCCTCCAAATAATTAGGTTCTATTTTCACTATACTACGGAGAACCGGGGCTTGAAAAATAAAACCGTTTCATCCTTCGTTTTAAACGGAGCTTTCTTAGTATGATTTTCTTCTAACCGGAAAATGAATCTACGTTCTAACGGACTGCCAAAAAAAGCGGAGCCCTTTTCCTGCTAATGCAGATAAGGACCCCGCTCTATTATTATTGATAATCTTTTGCCTTCTTCACCAGCTCGTCATAGGCGGCCTCCGGCGTTGTCTTACCGAACATAACCTTCTCGCCGATATCCTTGAAATCCTTGGCCGTATAGTTGCTCCAGCCCTTGGCGCCTGGATTGAACGGCTGCGCGTCCGGCGATACGCTCTTGATGAGCTCGATCTGCAGCTTGTCTGCGGCCGTCAGCTTAGGGGTCAAATAGTCCAAAATCTTTTTGGATACGGGCACTCCCCTCGTCGTAGTCAATATATCCGCCGCTTCTTTATCGTTAATAAACCAATCGATGAATTTCTTGGACTCTTCCACATACTTGGAATCCGCGCTAATGGACCAGAACATGGAAGGCTTCAGCCAGCCGCTGGACTGAGTCCCTTTAGGCTGTGTCACCAGCGTATAAGTGTCCGGCTTCACGCCGTCATAGCCCGGGAATAACGCGGCAAAGCTGCGCTTCATCAGGACCGTGTCGTTGTTCATCAAATCCAGCTTCGCATCGGACTCCTTGTCCGTGCTTGCGATTTCAGCCGGCGGAACCACGCCTTCTTTTCTCAGCTCCGTATATTTATTGACATAGGACAAATAGGTTTCCTTGTCTATGTTAAATTTGCCGTCCGCTGTAATCGGATATCCTTTGCCTTGGCTGATCTGGTAAGCCGAATACATCGTATAGTCCGAGGTATAATCCATCAGCACATACTTGTCTTTATCAAGCTTCGCTTTGGCATCCTTTCCGAATTGAAAATATTGCTCCCATGTCCACCCGTTGGCAGGCGGCTTGATGCCCAGCTTATCAACCGTATTTTTGTTGAACACCATTCCCGTTGCGTTGTTTCCTAATGGAATCGCATACAATTTGTCTTTATATTTGCCGGAGTCTAGCAGCGATTTGTCTACATCCCCGGTTTCAATTCCTTTCGAAAGATCCGCAAGCTGATTTCTTCCTGCATATTCGGCAAGCCAGGCCGGGTCCATTTGAATAATGTCAGGGGCGTTCTTCGCAGCAGCCTGAGTCGCCAATTTATCCGCATAGCCGTCAAATCCGGAAAACTCCGGCTCGAACGTGATATTGGGATGCTTTTTCGTGTAGGCGTCGAGCGCCTTTAATGTTGCGTCATGTCTAGCCTGCGAGCCCCACCAAACTATGCGCAGCTTGATCGGCTTGCTGTCCGTTCCCGCAGGAGCCGCTCCTGTACTGCCGCCCGGTTTGCTGTCCGTTGCCGCACCGCACCCCGAGACACCTACCGCAATTAGTGCCGCTAATGACATCAAACCCCAGGATTGCATCTGCTTTTTCATATACCATGTCCCCTTCCCGTCTTCAGCAGGTTATATCTCACAAGTATCATTATATAAACGACAGGAAGCCAGAAAAATGAGAGTAATGAACACATTTCTATCACTTTTCATCACAATGGCTTTTTTCCGACCTCGCTCGGATTCATGCCATAATATTTTTTGAAGATGGAACTGAAATAAGGGACGTTTTTGTAGCCGACCTTCTCGGAAATCTCGTATATCATCAGCTTTCCTTCTATCAGAAGCGCCCTGGCCTTCTCCATTCTTACCCGGATCACATAGTTGGTGAACGTTTCCCCGGTGGCCTTTTTAAAAATTTGATTCAAATAGTTGCGGGATAAATACAGCTGCTTGGACAAGTCCTCCAGATTGATGTCTTCGGCATAGCGGCTGTGAGCATAATGAATCATAAAGTCGACGGCATCCTTATGGCGGGAGTTCTCCGTCCAGCCCCGGCTCGATACGATAATCCGGATTTTGCCCTTCAGCCATTGCTCCAGCTCATCGGCCGTTCCGATTCCCGCTATTTCCTCGGTTACCGGGCTTGCCTCAAACAATTCGTCCAGCACGATGCCCGTGTTGTATAGGGAATACGCGAATATCGTCCACAGCTCCTTGCACAAATACTGCACATAAGCGGGCGTCAGTCCCTGCATGTCCTTCAGCTGGCGGACATAGCCTTCAATAATCCGGTCCGTCGTTTCTTCCTTGGAGTAGACGATGGCCTCCGCCAGCTCCTGATAAAACTTCACCGGCCGGATACCAATCTCCCTGCCGCCGGAATAGCTATCCATGGGCTGCTTCGCAGAGATCGTCTGCCTGAGAAGGTCCAGAAATGCCTCTTCGGTAGAATTCGCCATTTCCTTCCAGCTGTGTTTCAATCCCCCAAAGCCTATCCTTACTTCCAGCTTGAGGTATTCCCTGATGCACTGCCTGATTCTTTCTCCGATGCTGCGCAGCTTAAGAAGCGCTTCTTCCGCCGCGGTCTCCGGCATCACATGACATACAATAGCGGCATGATGGCTGTGCAGCTCGACGAATTCGGCTTCCGGCCATTCCTCGGCGAGCAGCTCCCTAATAATGTTCGCTACCGCAAAGCGGAACAAGCTCCAGTCGGTCAGTGAGACATTGGATATCCTTAGGGTGCTCATCAGCTCGATTCCTATGACAACATGGTTACGGTGAGTCCAATAGGCTTTATCCGACAGCCTCAGGCTCTCATCGGCCAGCTCGCGGTCGAACGTGCCTGTTACGACAGACTTGAGCCATTCCTTCTGCACAAACGGCTCGTACAGCCTCAATCTCCGCCTGATTTCCTCCTGCTCCAGCTTCTTCCATTCCTTGGCTTCCAGCTCCTTAATGACCCTCTCCATCACCGTACGAAGCTCTGCGACCGTGATCGGCTTGGATAGATAGTCGGTAACCTGCAAGCGCAAGGCTTGACGGGCATATTGGAAATCGGAATAGCCGCTCAATATAAGAATTTCTCCGGCGAATTGCTCGTTCCGCAGCTGCTCGATCATCTCCAGGCCGTTCATGACGGGCATATAAATATCCGTGATGACAATATCGGGTTTGGCTGCTCTGATGGCGGCCAAGCCTTCTTCACCGTCCATCGCCTCCCCGACCCATTCCGCATCCAGCTGCTCCCATGGGATCGCTTTACGCATCCCTTCGAGCACTTGAAAATCATCATCCACAATGAGAACCTTCCACATCGTATCTCTCCACCTCTTCCTGCCGATTCATCGTTATAGGCAGTATTATGGTTACCCTCGTCCCTTCCTGCTCTCTGTTTTCAAGCTTGACCCCGTACGGGGCTCCCCAAAAGGCGTCTATTCGGTCCTTAACGTTCCTTATTCCGTAGCCGCCTGTTTTTCTTTTCTTCCGGGTATTCCAATCGTCCCTCAGGCCGGCGCCGTTATCCTCTATCCGAAATTCTACATGCTGATCCCTGAGCAAGCCATATATGGCAATATGGCCGGATCGCCTTCCGTGAAAGCCGTGAATAATGGCGTTCTCAATAAATGGCTGCAGCGTCATACGGGGAATAAGAAGTGACTTAACCTCCTCATCTACATGGATGGTATAAGATAACCGTTCTCCCCAGCGTACCTTCTGAATTTGCAAATAACAATCGGCATGCAGCAGCTCATCCGTCACGGGAATCATCGTTTCCCCGTTGGACAGTCCGATGCGGAACATCTTGCCCATCAGGGATAAAATCTCGCTTATTTTCTCCTGGCCGGATTCGATGGCGAGCCAGTTCAGCTGATCCAGTGTATTGTATAAGAAGTGCGGATTGATCATGGCCTGCAGCGCATGAATCTCCGCCTCCCGCTGCCGTTTATGCTGCTCCTTCAACGATTCCAGCAGCTCCTCGATCCGCTCCATTTGCCTTCGGTAGCCGTTAAACATATTGCCGAATTCATTGGTATAATCCGTCGGCAAATTCGATATGGACGTGCTCGCAGGCACACCTCCCATAACGGCAAGCAGGTGACGGATCGGCTTCGTGAACTGCCGGGATAAAAATAAAGTAAAGAACGAGGCGATAAAAATAGCCGATAACCCTACCGTAATCAAAACATACGCCAGCCGGACGCTTCCCGTCACGATGCTGCTCCAAGGCGTCGTCTCAACAAGCATCCAATCGGAACGGGTCTTGTTCCAGACGAGCAGCACATCCTCCCTTCCTTCCGCCGCCGGAAGGCGGACACTGCCGGATTTGTTCCTCTCCGCCCGGATCGAAGCGAGCTCCGATTCGCTTAATACCGGATTACCGATGGACGATATCGTCTTGCCTCCCGCGTCCAGCAGGATCCGGCTTCGCCCCTCGGTCTCGCCGCGCACGAGCTGCTCAATGGCCGAGGCCTTGATATTAAGCACAAGCAGTCCGTAATATTTGCCGGAGTTGTTGTACACCTTGCGGGCAAAGCCGATAAAATGCTGAGGTCCCGTATTCGTCTGTATCATATGATCGGCGATCCAGGTGAAGTCATTCTTTTGGATTTCCGGGTACCAGCTTTCTTCCTTGATGCCGCGAAGATCAAGAAACCGGACAGGCGCTTGAGAGTCGGTCAGCTCCGGCGTATCCGTATACAAATATATTGACTGCACCATGGTCGTACTATACGTAATATTGGCAAGCATATTGAGCAGGTCCTTCTTGCGCCGGAGCCTCTCGAAGGAATCCTTCTCCAGAGGATCGAAGCCTATCGTATCGATATTACGGGACGCGGCCAGGGACATTTGTTCAATGGACCTCAGCTGGATATCGAGCTGCTTATTCAGCTCTCCCAGCAAATCCTGCTGATAGAACGACGTATTCTCTGCGAGCTCCCGTGAGGTGAAGCTGTAGCTGATCCAGGTGAAAATAAGCAGCAGCGCGGTAATAAAAACAGCAAAGCTGCTAAAAAACAGACGGTCTATTCGCACTTTCTTAAACAGATTCAGAACGGTCAACTCCCTCATGCGGCATCTGTTTTATTCTATTTAGCTCTTTCGGCCAGCCTGATAGAAAACGCTATCATAAAGGAAGCAAAAAAGCTGCCACCATGTGCAGCTTAATTCAATGTATGAAGCTGGGTAGACCTATTTTACCCTTTCACTGCACCGGACGCAATGCCCTCTACAAAGTGCTTTTGGGCCATGAAAAAAAGAACGACCGAAGGAAGGATGGACACGAGAGACATCGCGAGCAGCTGTCCCCAAGGCAGTGCGGACTGGCTGTCGACAAACAGCTTCAGGGCCAGACCTACCGTGTATTTATCCAACGAATTGATGTAAAGCAGCTGACCGAAGAAATCGTCCCAATTCCATAAAAAGCAGTAAATCATTACTGTGACGAGAGCGGGCTTGGTCAGCGGCATCACGATGCGCCAATAAATGCCGAACCAGCTGCAGCCGTCCATTTTGGCCGATTCGTCAAGCTCCTTGGGCAATGCGCGGATAAACTGGACCAGCAGGAAAATAAAGAACGGTCCGCCAATCCCCCCTGCTAATGCATGCGGGACATAAAACGGCAAGTACGAATTGACCCATCCCCATGTATTAAACATAATGTACTGGGGAACCAGCGTTACCTGGGTGGGGAGCATCAGCGTGACAAGCAGGATGCTGAACCAGAAGTTTTTTAACGGAAAATCCAGCCTGGCGAAGCCAAAAGCAACCAAGCTGCACGATAGAACGGAGGTAACGAGCACTCCGATAATCAGTTCAAAGGTATTCACATAAAATTGCGTAAACGTGAATTTTGGAATCGCCGTCCAGCCTTCCGTAAAGTTGCTCCACAGCCATTCCTTCGGAAACAGCGAAGGCGAGCTCATTTCCGCATTGGATTTAAAGGCAGCCCCTACCCACCATAGAATGGGGTACACCATGATCAGACTGAATATTACTAGTAGGACATGTGATTGAAGAGAACGACGCAATGTGCTGTTCATTATTTTTTCCCCGCTTCCGTCTCATAAAATACCCAGTATCGGGATGAGGCAAAAATGATGGCTGTAGCTAAGCCGATAATAACAAGCAGGATCCAAGCCAGAGCCGAGGCATACCCCATGTCATATCGCGAAAAGGCACGGTCATATAGGTAAAGTGCATACATATAGGTCGAGTTCACAGGACCGCCTTTCGTAATAATAAAAGCCTGAGTGAACATCTGAAACGATCCGATCGTCTGCAGCACCAGATTAAACAGCAAAACCGGTGACAGCATAGGCAGCGTAATGCGGAAAAACTGCCTTATCTTGGAGGCCCCGTCTACCGCGGACGCTTCATATAATTCTGTCGGGACCTGCTTCAAGCCGGCAAGGAAGATGACCATCGACGAACCGAACTGCCATACAACGAGCAGAATTAACGTACCCAATGCCGTACCCGGCGTGCTGATCCAGCTGATTCCTTTGATTCCGAACACGCTTAACAGCTTATTGATGAAGCCGTCGATGCCCCAAATATTTTTCCATAAGACCGCTACGGCTATGCTGCTTCCAATGAGCGACGGCAAATAAATCAACGTGCGGTATATCGAAATCCCTTTAATCTTCTTGTTAAGCAGTATGGCGACCATAAGCGCCGTAAACAGCTTGACCGGTACGGACAGGACAACGAATAGGAGCGTCACCTTAAGCGATTGGCGAAACGTATCGTCATCGGCAAATATACGTTCGTAGTTTCTCGTCCCTACCCATTCCGGGACATCCAGCAGCGTGAATTTGGTGAAAGAGTAATAGACGGATTGCGCCATCGGCCACAGCGTGAGGAGCAGGAAGCCTAGCAACCAAGGAGAAATGAATAAATATCCGGCTATCGGGGATTCCCACCGGCCCTTGGTCTTGAAGGGTTTACGTCTGTGCGGAAGTTGCCGGCCAGGAGAATGTGTTGTTTGAGTATTCATAGCAGCTCACCCCTTATACATAAAATAACTCCATTTCATACCTCCAAGTATAAAAGAGCTATCCGGCTGCGAAAATGAGAGGAATGAACACTTCTTTTACAAAATCGAACAATATCATTCAGCTTGCTTAAAGCAAACAAAAAAGCTGCCGGTATCTCCCAGCAGCCCTTTATCATCAATAATATACGCCCAGGATTCGAGCGATATACGCTTCTACAGTCTTCGTTTACCAACGATGAATTTTTTGTTTCCTTTTTTCTTTACTACCGGCACATGCTTATAGCTGCGAACCATGCCGCCTTTGCACAATGGGCAGGGTGGATGCTCTTCGGTCACGAACTCTTTGCGAATCCAGGCTTTGCACGCCGCGTCTTTACATTTCCAAATTTCAACCTGCTGTAATTCCGTTTCCTGAGTTTGTTCTTCTGTAGTAGTTGTTGTCGTTGGCATTTTGAATCCTTTTCTCCCTGTAATCATTCGATTTATAGCTTATTTATTATTATACAGATAAGGAAGTTTATCAACCCCATACGGGAAATTTAAATGCGATCATTTTGTGTCTGTAGTCCTATCCACAGCGTCTTATTCCGAAACTCTTCCTCTTGTCCCAGTTCTCTTCCAAACCATTCCGGAGGCTGGAACGAATAAGCCGCGCTCTCGTCGGCAAATTCCACCTCTACCACAAGCAGATCGATCTGCTTATACTCATCGATTTCGTACCTATGTCCCTGATGCTCGACGGTAGTGCGGACCTTTTCCAACGGAACGAGCTGCGTATTGCCCAGAAGCTGACGGTATATCTCCTCGGATATAGGATATTCGATCTCTTGGCGTACCATGCCATGCCCTGATTTGAACGTATGAGTGAATGTCGACGTTCCGTCGTGATCAACCAGCTGCCTTACCCGTATCTCTTCTTTATCCGAAAAAGCCAAATACGTCTGGTAAATATGTTGGGTGGATATCAGCTTCAACTCCTTGTTCTGCAAAATGGCTTCAGGAAAAGACTCCAATAAATATTTCTTTTCAATTTCAGTTCCCATGAATCCTACTCCTCTTTTCCTGATTCCGATTGGGACAAGACCGAACCGCGTTCCTCACCCTGCCGGGCGTTCCTAAAACACTTTCTTCCTTCGGCCGGGATCTTCTATTCCTATCCGCAGGCTTCGAATGGTCTTGCCCCCATCGGGATCTTCATTATAGTGCACAATAAGATAAAATCTTCCCCATACAAAATATGGGGGATTGCTGCGGCTTTGCTTAAAGGAAAACGCCTTGGCCTGCTGCTCCAGCTTATCGGCGGAATCACCTGCCCGAATTCCAAGGATGGAGTAATGCGGATTGTCGGTTTCCATCGTCGTGACCTTGTCCCTGTACCGGTCCCCATCCGGGAATTCAACCCTGATCTGCTTATCGGCATACTGCAAGGCATAGCCGCCGAAGCCTTGCTCCAAGGATGCCGTACTTCCCATCCGCTTCTCCACGTCCGCCCTGGACATAAGCAGCTGAAGGCCGTCCGCATCGATTTGCTTATTGATCTTCTCTAAATCGGAAGGTCTTAGCACGAGATACACTGTCAATGCGACAGCAAGGCACACCGCCAATCCCCCTATCAAGAACACTAATGGAGCCCGGCTTCCCTTACTCATTTCCATCCTCATTAGCAAAAAAACGGAAACGCCTGCGTACTCTGTCCTCGCCCATAACCTGCATAATATCATACAGATCGGGTGTTTGAGTCCGATGGGTCATCGCCAGCCTTAAAACCATCGCAACATCCCCAACATGGCCTTTAAAGCATTCCGGCTGCTTCTTGTATGTTTTCGCATCCTGGGCAAAGCCGTACTGCTCCGCCACCCGCTTCATTTTGCCGAACCAAGCTTCCCTCTCATCCCCAGGATTATACAAGGCCAGATCGGTATAGCGAATTATGCGGTCGAAGGCGCCAGGAGATTTCAAACGGATAACGAACGGCCGGCCTTTGGCCAGCTCCTCCTTGACTTGTTCCGGCGTGAAGCTGCGGTGAACCGCCCATTTGCCGTAATACCCGGTCATTTCGTTACGGGACTGCTGAGTGCTCCGAATGTCCTGCAGGACATCTTCATCGCAGAAGCAAGGATAGGCAAGATCCCTTTCGACAAGGTCCTTTATAAACACCTGATACAACTCAGCCCGGGCGCTCTGTCGATACGGTCCGTACTCTCCCATTTCTTCACCGGAGGCCGTAACTCCTTCATCATAGCGAATTCCGAAATAGTCTAAGGCTTCCATGATTCGTTCGAGACTTCCTTCGACCTCGCGCTTCTTGTCTGTATCTTCTATCCGAAGGTAAAAAACACCTCCGCTCTGGTGCGCCAGCCTCTCGGAGATAAAGGTAGCGTACAAGCCGCCTATCGTCAAGAAGCCGGTAGGGCTCGGCGCGAATCTTGTGACCATAGCCTCCGGCTGCAGCTTCCTTCGGTCATACCGGTCAATAATATCTTGAGGCTTGAGATGCACATGGGGGAATAATAGAGCAGATAGCTGTGATTGCTGCATGCTTCATCTTCCTTTCCTAGATCTTCTGATAGACGCCAAAAATAGCCTTTCATCCACTAAGGACGAAAGGCCAAGCTTCCGTGGTACCACCTATATTGGTTGCAAAGCAACCCGCTTACCAGCGCTCTCAGACAGCCGGGCGCTTCTTCTGTAACGGGAAGACCCGCCGGACTTACTCCACGTCTTTCAGTCCGATCCTCCAAGGCTTCTTTCGTCAGCATCGAATACCCAATTTCCACCGGCATGGGCTCTCTGACATTCGAGCGGCTCACTACTCTTCCTCTTCATCGTTGTTTCAATATTCTGAAAATATTAATTCAAAATACCATACTCCTTTGACATCGTCAACTCTATGGACTCCTATCTTTTCAAATTTATTCCCATAAACTTTTTATACAGTATGGGATATACCTATAAATAATTTATATTTGACATTTTTCCATTAATATGTTATGATTAATTTTTATGTTGATTTTATACCCCTTTTGCCGTATGATACAAAATGATTACGGAAACAGGAGGGATCATCATGCAGGAAAGCACTATGCTCTACATGTTACCATTGTCCGCCGAAGTTATGGGAACAACGGACTGGGTCTATCCCACACTCTTGAGAGATGGAGATTCGGCCATGCTGGTGGATACTGGCTACCCCCGGCAGATGAAGGCGTTACAGGAAGCTTTGGCTCAAGCCGGTATCACTCCCGATAAGCTGACGGCTATCCTCATTACCCACCAGGATTTGGATCATATCGGCAATTTGCCGGAATTGGTACAAGCATCAGGCCCATCCGTCGAGGTTATAGCTCACGAGCTTGAGAAGCCTTACATTCAAGGCGACCGCAGACTCATCAAAATAACGGATGAAGCCATCGCCCGAATCGACAGCCTGCCAAAGGAAGTGCCGTTGGAATGGCGGCAGGGCTTGAAGGCTATATTAGTAAATCCCCCCAAAGCTAACGTGGGCCGTACGGTTGTGGACGGGGAAAAGCTGCCTTATGGCGGCGGCATTATTGTCATTGGTACACCGGGTCACACCCCGGGTCATATCAGCCTCTATCATGAGCCAACCCGGACATTGATTGCCGGTGACGCCCTGGTGGTGGCAGAAGGCGAGCTATACGGCCCTTCACCCGAACAGACCCACGATATGGAACAAGCCATTCAGTCCTTAGGCAAGCTCAAGGATTACGACATTGAAACCGTAATTTGCTATCATGGCGGGAGATATATGGGAGACGCGAATCGGCGTATCGCCGAGCTGGCAAGCTCTCTATTGACTGCTCTCCCTGACCAACCGTAACCGAGAAAGCCTGACGCTTGCGTTCCTCCCGCCCCCTTATGTTATAATGCGCAGATATCGGTATTGTTGGAGGGCACAAGTATGAAAATATATATTGTTATTGCTATGCGTGAAGAACAAATGGATAATGTCTTCGTCGGAACGGACGAAGAACAGGCTTTAGCTTTGACGACGGCGGATTTCGACGACTGCGACGCCCTGTTCCTGGAGGTATGGGAGGACGGCGGCAAAATTGACGATTACCGGCTGCAATAAGCCTGGTTCTACTTGTGAGAAAGAGCCCTGCTGGGCTCTTTCTCATTTTTATATAAATGGTGTCTCACCCCGAAGCACTTGAATCCGCTTCGAAGTTCAATCCCCGCGTGCAGCATTCCTTTTACATTCTGCTCGGAGTCGGCAATCCGAGCACCTGAAGCGCATCGCCCAGTGTCTCCTTATACCGTGCAACCAGCCACAGACGGAAATTTCTTACCCCATCCCCCGCTTTAAGGATGGCGCAGGCCGAATAAAAGTGATTAAACAGCGTCGCAAGCTCATGCGCATAGCTGCATATCGTATTCGGGGTCAGCTCCCGGCTCGCCAAGTAGAGCGTTTCCTCCCAACGGGAGAGATGCCGGATCAAAGCATGCTCCTGCCTCTCCAGCTCAGGAAATGCTTCTGGCACCGGAAAAGCTATCGCCGGATCATGTCCAGCCTTGCTCAACAGGCTGACGGCACGGGCGTAGGAGTACAGCAAATAGACGCCGGTATTGCCGGATATTTCGGTAGCCTGCTGCAAATCGAAGACGACCTCCGTCTGCAGGTTGAACCGCAGCAGATAATATCGGATAGCGGCTGCAGCAATCGCCCTGCTGGACAAGCCCTCCGGTTCCGATCGTTTCTTCTCGATGACTCCCTCCATCAAATCCAGCAAATCGCTGATTTTAATCCCGATACCTTGACGTCCTGACATCGCATAGGACGATTTGCCGTCCGAAACGTCGATGTTCAGCTCGGCGGCAGCATTCGGGCTTAGCGAGACGACGCCGTAGCTGACATGGCGCAATCGGGCGGCTTGCTCCACGAAGCCCAATGCTTCAAGCGCCTGCTTCACCATCGCCTGCGGGTACTCCTGCCGATGGTCAATCACGTTAACAACCATCGAAGCTTGGCCAAAAGGCTTGGACGTCCCGCTGCTTCCGGTTGTCCACAGCTTCTCTCCGAACGGCTGGTAAACGAAACTTTGGTCCAACAGGCCAAACTTCCATAGATGATACGCGATATCCTTGGCCGTATAGGTCAGGATGCCATTGGAACGAACAAGCACCTTATCTGCATGGTGCTCCGGTTCATCCTCCTCCATCTCCTTCGGCTGCTTCAGCACCCAGCACCCTGCCAGCTTGCCTTCCGTTTCCTTGCAGAACAACGGCGTCTGCTTCAGCAGCTCGAATGCCGATGACCAGAAGCCTTCCTTGACGATGCTGCTTTCCCACACCAGCAGATCGTATTCGATGCCGAACTGCTTCATTTCCTCCACATGCTCTCGGACAATCCGCTCAGCAACCAACAGGCCTATCCAGGCAAGATACGAATCCCCCTGCTCCAAAGCATGCAGCACCCGAGTACGCTCTTCCATCAAATGGGGATGCTTCTCAAATTCCTTATGGATTTGGGAATAAACATCCCAGCAGAAGTCTCCGAAACGGGCATGCGTTCCGCGCATCTCCGTGTGCTGAAGCCCTACGACGGTATCCGCCAGCTGATTGCCGAGGTCGTCGATATAATTGTGGACCTCGACCTCATATCCCGCTCTATGGAGCAGCTTGACCAGCGCATCCCCGATGCAGGAATTTCTTAAATGTCCGATATGCGCCGATTTGTTCGGATTGATGGACGTATGCTCAATAACGACTTTGCCCCCGCCGCCTTCCGGCAAGTTGAAGCTCTTCCCGGCCCATGCCTGCCAATCCAGGAACAGATTGATGAAGCCGGGAGGAACCGCCTCCATTTTACGAATCAGATGCCCCATAGAGCTGTCCTGCTCCAGCTTCTTCACCAGCAGACCGGCGATCTCCATCGGCGATTTGCGGAGCGCCTTGGCAAGCTGCATCGCAATGTTCGTCGAATAGTCGCCATGCTCCAGCTGGGCGGGCTGCTCGAGTGTAACCTTTATCGAATCCTTCCAGACTTCTCCCAGCTCGGAGAACAATCCCTGTAACGCTCTTGTCAAATGATGTTCCATGAATGAACTTAGCATGGCTCGTTACCCTCCTTGATCTTGGTTTGTTATTTGAGTACAAAAAAAGCCCCCGTCTCCGATAAGAGACGAGGACTTGGCGCTCGCGGTACCACTCTTGTTGTCAAGCCTAAATAGGCTTAACCACCTTCTAAGATAACGGTCTTCAGCCGTGCCTTCCTACTTAAGGTTCAAAAGGCCATCTCACGGGTCCGCTTCATTAATGATTTCGTACCGGCTTACACTCTCCCGGCTCGCTGCGACTGAAATCGATTAACTACTGTCCCGATCATAGATCATCGAATTTGAATTTTTTATTATTATACTCTAATTTTTAACAATTGCAAGAGAGACATACCGGATTTACGATTTACCGGCACAAGGGTGCGCCTTGACGCCCCTCTTCTGTTACTCCCCTGGCAAGCCGGTATTCGGATGGCGAGATTCCCGTCTTCTTATGAAACACGGCGGCAAAATACGCCGCATTCGAGAAGCCGGACTGCAAAGCAACGTCGGTAATCGGCAGCTGTGAATCGGCCAGCAGCCGTTTCGATGCTTCGAGCCGAAGCTGTTGAATATATTCACCGGGAGTCAGCCCCCGGATTCGTTTGAACGTCCGGTGGAGATGGTACGGGCTTCCATGAAGCAGATCCGCAAGCCGTCCAAGCGAAAGCGGCTCACGAAAACGCTTCTCGATCGTTTCGCTGATTTGCTGTACCCACTCCTCATCCGGCAGACGTTTCCCGTCCGGTCTGCACCTCTTGCAAGGGCGATAGCGTTCCGCCAATGCCTGCTCCGCATTTTTGAACAGTTTCACATGCTCCCTGTTCGGATTTCTCGATTTGCACGAGGGCCTGCAAAAAATGCCTGTCGTCGATACTCCATAGTAAAATTTCCCATCATAGGATGCATCATTGCTTATAATTGCCTGCCAAAGCTCATCGTTCACGGACACCCACCTCCAATCCCAGTATACCCTTGTTGCATCCAAAGCGTAACGGGTGCAGAATAGAATAGCAAGATTGCAAAAGCCGAAAGCCGTTTTCTATGATACAACATATAGAATAGAGCCTCTCAAGTTTAAGGGGATCTTTCGATTCCCGTTTCAAAAGACTGCCCATGCAGAGCTTTGTCGGGTACCTCGAAATAGATACTTTCAATAGTCTAAAAAAATGGAGGGCGTCATGCTTACTAATCCGGCACGAATTCCGAACGATTACTGGACAGACCATGAAGATCATATCCTGCTTACCACCCCATCTCCCTTCAGCTTCGAGCACAATCTGGGATACCTTATGCGCTCGTCCAATGAATGCATGTTTAATATAGAGGACCATGCCATATACAAGCTGATTGCGACAGAGGAAACTCCAGTTCTGGTCCAAATCACCAGCCCGGAACCCGGCGTTTTGAAAATCACGTTTCCCGGTGATACTCCTCCAGGGCCATCCGATCGTGCAGCTGCAGCCCAGTATGTCTGGGAATGGTTCGACCTCGGTACGGATCTTGCCCCCTTCTACCGGATAGCCGCTCAGGATGAACTGCTGGGCAGCGTCGTACAGCAATTTAACGGGCTTCGGATCGTCGGAATCCCCGACTTGTTCGAGGCGCTGTGCTGGGGCATTCTCGGCCAGCAGATCAATCTCGCATTCGCGTACACCCTGAAGAGAAGATTCGTTGAAGCCTTCGGTCAATCCGCCGCCTGGAACGGGCAGACTTATTGGCTCTTTCCTGCTCCCGGGAAGATTGCGGCATTAACGGTTGCCGACCTGACGCCGCTTCAGCTTACCACCAAGAAAGCCGAGTATCTTATCGGGGTTGCCCGACTAATGGATGAAGGGCTGCTTTCCAAGGACATGCTGCTCGAGCTTGCAGACACAGAGGCTATCGAGAAGAAGCTTGTGCAAATTCGCGGCATCGGTCCTTGGACAGCCCACTACGTGCTGATGCGTTGCTTAAGATCCCCTTCCGCTTTTCCCATCGCGGACGTCGGCCTGCACAATGCGGTCAAGCAGCTTCTCGGGATGCCGAATAAGCCTTCAATCGAGGAGCTGCGCCGGCTTTCCGCTCCCTGGGGCGACTGGAAGGCTTACGCTACCTTTTATTTATGGAGAACGATATATTAGCAGCCGGGTTGTAACAGCCTCATATCCGGTTAGATCATCAAGCTTTTGACGCCGAATAGGAAGGTTCAGATTCACCCGTTCTTCGAGGAACCTTCCTATCGGCGGTCAACCTTTCCTAGCATGCGGTTTGACGTTCATGAACATGAAGCATTCGACGTTTGAACCTGTATTCGTGCGTCCTTACGCTCTTACTACACTCTCAAACTTCCCTTTATGCGCTCCGTTACAGAACGGCTTGCTGCTCGACATGCCACATCGGCACAAATAGGTCGTCTCTTTCACAGCCAACGGATTTCCTTCGCCGTCCAGCAGCTGAATTTCCCCGCTGACGATCAGGGGACCATTGTCCGACACCGTAATTTTCACATCCGCCATCGTTCTCCCTCCTTTTATTCAAAATGTTGTTACAATTTCTTTTATTGTCTTTTTCCGAGTGTAATAAAACATCGCTTCCAAACTGCAATAGGGAATATTCACACTTTCTTTTCCGAAATTCAGATAAATTCCATAAAAAGGATTGTTTTCATACTTTTTTTAGCCTATAGCAAGTTACTTCAACGTAAGTCTCATACCTTGGGGTAAGTTAATGAACTCTTTTTCAGCTCTTATCAAATGAAATATTTGTTTTTATAATGGCTAGGTAGTAAGAAAAAGATTTGCTGGGAGGCGTTTTCAAGATGCAATACAGAAGATTAGGCAACAGCGGACTTAAAGTCAGCGAAATCAGCTTGGGAAGCTGGCTCACCTACGGAGGGTATGTTGCAGACGATAATGCCGTTCGCTCCATCGAGCAGGCATACGACTTGGGCGTCAATTTCTTCGATACTGCCAATATGTATGAGCGCGGCGAAGCCGAGAAAGTCATGGGCAGGACGTTGTCCCAATATCCAAGAGAATCCTATGTTCTGGCAACCAAAGTATTCAACAAGATGGGTGAAGGCCCTAACGACCGCGGCCTGTCCCGCAAGCATATTATGGAGCAATGCGAAGCGAGCCTGAAGCGTCTCGGTACCGATTATATCGATATTTATTACTGCCATCGTTATGATAAGGAGACGCCTCTCGAAGAAACGCTCCGTGCACTGGACGATCTCGTAACTCAGGGCAAGGTGCTGTACATCGGCGTCAGCGAATGGACTCCGGCTCAAATCGTGGAAGCCTATGCCATCGCGGACAAGCTGCTGCTGGACAAAATCATCGTCAACCAGCCGGTTTATAACATGTTTAACCGCTATATCGAGAAAGAGATCATTCCGATCGGAAAAGAAAAAGGATACGGCCAGGTCGTCTTCTCGCCTCTGGCTCAAGGCCTGCTGACAGGCAAATACCGCCTCGGTCAGCCGGTCCCGCAGGACAGCCGCGCCGCCAGCAAAAACTGGGGCGAAAAGCAGCTGAGTGAAACCAATCTCCTGCGCGTCGAGAAAATATCCAAAATTGCCGACGAGCTGGGCATTAAGGTGTCGCAGCTTGCCATCGCCTGGATTCTTCGCCAAAGCAATGTTGCAAGCGCATTAGTCGGAGCTAGCCGTCCGGAGCAGGTGGTTGAGAATTGTGCTGCAAGCGGCATTACTTTGTCTGAAGATGTGCTGAACGCCATCGAGGAGGCTTTGCAAGCTTAAACCCTACAACGGGCTACTATGCCCAAAAAAGGTGCTTCCGTCATCACTGATGATCCGGAAGCACCCTTCTTTATTTACACGCTGTGCAGAACGGAGCCCTACATCTTTTCAAGCAGCATTTGATATTTTTGAATGTCGCCGGCTCCCATAAAAACAAGGACGCTGTTTTCATAAGCGGACAAATGTCCGACCGTATGCTCCGAGATCAGCTGTGCATTAGGTATTTGCTCCTGCAGCTGCTCAATGGATACACTGCCTTCCGCTTCTCTTGCCGAACCGAAGATAGGACATAAGAATACGTCATCGGCTCCCCTCAACGACACGGCGAAATCGTCCATCAGCTTCTCTACCCGGCTGAACGTGTGAGGCTGGAACACTCCGACCACTTTTTTCTCCGGGTACTTGCTTCTCACCGCTTCGAGCGTAGCCGTAATTTCTGAAGGGTGGTGTGCGTAATCGTCAATCAACACATTCCCTCTCCATTGCTTCTCTGTGAAACGCCGTTTCACCCCGGTAAAGCCTTTCATTTGGCTGCAGATTTGCTCCAAATCGAGATCCAGAGTCAGCCCCGTACCGATGACGGCCAATGCGTTCAGCACATTGTGCCTGCCAAAGGCCGGAATCCAGAAGCGGCCAAGCTCCGTATGGCGCCATTGAACGTTAAAGGCAACCCCGCCGTGTTCGATAGCCAGATCGGATGCCCTGAGCTCATTATGAGCCTCCAATCCGTACAACACCATCCTTTTGCCAGTCTGCAGAAGGCGAACCTGTGCATCATCTCCGCAGGCGACCAAATGACTTCCAACCGAAGAGGCCATTTCCTCAAAAGCCGCTCTAACGTCCTGGATATCGGCGAAATAGTCGGGATGGTCGAAATCAATATTGGTAATTACAGCAATTTCGGGCCGGTATGCAAGGAAATGCCTTCTGTATTCGCAGCTTTCAAACACGAACAGCTTCCCTTCGGGGTTCCCCCTCCCCGTACCGTCCCCAATAAGGAAACAGGCAGGCTGTACCGCTCCGAGCGCATGAGCCATCATGCCGGTCGTCGTTGTTTTGCCGTGCGAGCCGGTTACGGCGATGCTCGTATAGCTCTTCATCCACTCTCCGAGAAAATGATGGTACCGACGAATCGGCAAGCCTGCCCGCCTGCAGCGTTCGACCGCCGGATGATCATCGTGAAACGCATTGGATACGATTACGGTCATCCCCGAAGCCGTCAGCGGCGCAGCCCCGAATGCATACATCGGAATACGCCGGGATTCCAAAGCGGCCTGTGTAAACAGGGTATCTTCGATATCCTCACCTTGAATACCGTGCCCGAGATCATGCAGCATTTGCGCCAAAGCACTCATACCGCTGCCCTTAATTCCGATAAAATGATAATTCGCCATGGTTACCCCTCCGCAACAACATAGTCACATGCCTACAGTATATGTGAAATTGTTCATTGTGCTTTCGCCCAATTATAATAATTTATAATACGTTTCATATTTTATCCTTATAAAATCACTTTAGTAATGGCTTGGCTCTGATATTATTCTAATAACCAAATGATAAAAGCCCGGATCCATATCCCCTTCGATAGGTTCCAGGCTGTGAAGTCTCCTTCAGTCTTAAAATATCCAATTCACCCAATAAGCCAGAATAATCAAGGTGAACATCGTTGTAAGCGGGATGACGATCGAGGTCACCTTCAAATATTGTCCCCACGTGATGGGAACCTTTCCCTTTTTCAAAATATGCATCCACATTAAGGTAGCCAATGTCCCGATAGGCAGCAGAAGAGATCCGATATCGCTGCCTATGACGCTTGCAAGATAAGATATTTTCAGTGTGAGCGGGTCTAGTCCCATATTAGTCAGCGTCAAGGTTCCGGCCATCAAGGCAGGATGATTGTTGAACAGATTGGAGAGCACGGAGACGAGCACGCCCATCATTACACTCGCCTGAAGCAGACTGCCGGTTACAAGCGGTTGAAGGAAATGGATCAGCCACTCGATCAATCCAATGTTATTTAAGCCATATATAATCACATACATGCCGAATGCGAAGATGAATATATACCACGGCGTTTTTTTCAGCATATCGGCAGGCGAAATTTTCAGGCGGTACCAGCGCCAGCCGAGCAGAATCACAGATCCGAGAATGGCCGCCAACGAAACGGGGACATGGAAATAGGACGCTGCAAACAAACTGATCCTGACACCAAAAACGAAGATCAAAATATTTCTCATAAATTTATTGCGCTTCTCCACCGTCATCTGTTCTTCTTCCCCTTGCAGAGGGTGGCTGCCCTTGGTCAGCAGCAGCTTGCGATTTCCCGCCGGGAGGGTTCGAGGCAGCGTTTTACGGAATTCGAGATACAGCAGGCAGACCAGCAGGACAAGCCCTAACGTGGCCGGTACAAACATCATGGCCGTGTGCATATACAAATCCATGTGAACGATTTTTAATGCAATCAGATTGACGATATTGCTGACTCCAATAGGGGCGCTGGACGCCGTGGCTATTAGAGCGCCGGATAACAAATAGGGAATCTTTTGATGATTTTTCAAGCCCAAATGCTGCAGCAGCAGAAGCAGAATCGGGGTTGTAATGAGAATGCTGCCGTCATTATTGACGAACAAGGTCATCAGGAAGCATAAGAGGTTAATATACCAAAACAGCCGGATTCCTGACCCCCTGGCCTTGTCCACCAGCTTTTCCGCTGTCCATTGAAAAAAACCGAAGCTTTCCAAAACAATCGCCATCACAATCGTTGCTATAATCGTAATTGCTGCTCCACTTATAGTATCCAATATGTTTCCAAGGTCCGTTAAAGTGACGCTGCCGCTCAAAAGAACGAAGGCAGCTCCAATCGAAGCGGGTATCGCCTCGTTGACTTGCGGCTTCCAAAATATGAACATAATCGTGAAGAGAAAAGCAAGAATTGTGATCGGGACCATCAGCTCAGCCATACGTAATCCTCTCCTTTACAGATGGATGCCGTCCATTCTAGCAACAGCAGCCAATCTAGTATTTTCTGGTCCGCGACATCTACAACTGTTTCTAGCAATAAGGATACATCGTGTCCATCGTTATCCATCCCTCCATTCCTGATAGCTATTAGAATTCGTTGATAGTTATTAATACGTTTCCGGTAAATAACTTGTACTGCGCTTCAGCCTGTATTTCTATTAATTCCATTTCTATCAACCGTTGATATATGTCGTCTCATGGCACTTATAAACCCGTGAAAAAAACGCCCGTTCCGGGCGGATAGGGATGCAATTTTTAAGAGGAATCCTGTCTATGGCGGCAAGCAAAATAACCCCACAAAGAACTTGAATCGGCTTCGAAGCCAAGTCCATTTCTTTGTGGGGAATTCCAATCAACGTTTCCCGAGAACAAGAGCGACCGGAAGGGGATACCCCACCGGGGTGCTAAAGCAATTTTTCAGATTTTCAGGTTTCTCAACAAACTGCCCATCAGGCTAAAACTCGAAGATGATAGACTGCACCCGCTTCTGTCGGGAATTCTACGATATCGGATGCTCCGTGGCCTTGCGCAATAGGCTGCCCGTTATGAAGAATTTGAACCGGCAGCTCGGATTGTAGCCTGCATAAGCTGCCGTTATGGGATACGATTCTTGCTTCTGCCAGGAGCGACTCCTGCCAGCGGATCGATAACTCGAAGCCCCCTCGCGCCCGCAGTCCTTCAACTGATCCATCAGGCCATGCCGATGGAAGGGCCGGCAGCAAACGAATCGCTCCTTCGTGCGATTGGAGCAGCATTTCCGCTATCCCTGCGACCGCTCCCAGGTTGCCGTCAATTTGAAAAATTTGCGGCGGATGCAAATCGAGCATATTGTCGGCCGTACTGACACGAAGAAGCTTGGCAATCATCTCGTGGGCCTGATCTCCTTCGTTGAAACGTGCCCACAGGCTAATAATCCATGCCAGGCTCCATCCCGTCCCGCCTCCTCCGTATTGGAGACGGCGCTCCAGCGCAACGCGAGCCGCCTGCGACCAGCGTTCGTCACGCAGCAGCTGATCGTCCGGGAAGACACCGAATAGATGAGACAGATGCCGATGCCCCGGGTCGACCTCCTCATAATCCTCGTCCCATTCCTGCAGCTGTCCGAATCTCCCGATTTTCGGCTCCGGAAGCAGGCTGCAGGCTTCCTTCCATTGCCTACGCAGCTCCTCATCCACCTGCAATATTTCGGCCGCTTTGATGCAGCGCTCGAACAGCCCTCTAGCGATCTGAACATCCATCGCCGGATCCATGCACAATCTTCCTGTCTCCCCGTTAGGCAGCCGGAACGAATTCTCGGGAGATACGGTAGGCCCGATATGAAACATGCCGTCCGAATCCTTTAACAGGAAATCAAGCATGAACAAGGACGCTTCCTTCATTAACGGATAGCCCCGCTCTGCCAGGAAAGAGGTATCCAGGCTGAAGGCGTAGTGCTCCCATAAATGGAAGCAGAGCCATGCCGCCCCCATCTGCCATAACCCGGCCCTCGCATAGTCCGTAGGTGCTGTATCCCCCCATAAATCCGTATTATGGTGACACATGAATCCGCGCGCCCCATACTGAACACGGGCCGTTTCCTGCCCTTGAGGAAGCATTCTATCCAGGTGATCGAACAGCGGAAAATGCAGCTCCGCCATATTGCACACCTCCGCCGGCCAATAATTCATTTGAATATTGATATTGATCGTATATTTTGAATCCCAAGGCGGCACATAGCTATCGTTCCATATGCCCTGCAAATTAGCCGGAATCGTGCCCGGACGACTGCATGAAATCAACAAATACCGGCCGTAATGAAAATACAGCTCGGTCAATCCCGTATCTTCATCCCCGTTCTTCACGCGGGCCAGCCGTTCGTCTGTAGGCAGCTCGGCAAGCTCCTTTTGACCAACGCATCCAAGGGACAGCTTCATCCTGTCAAACCACGGACGATATTCCTGCAGATGGCGCTCCAGCAGCAGCGGATACGGGACAGCCGACGCCTGCTGCAGCTCCTCCTCGCACTGTTCCCGATACTGCTCGTACCGGAAATCGGTTGAAACCGTCAGCACCAAGGTTACAGCATCGGCGCCTTCCACATAGAGATGATCGCCTAGCGTCCGGCTGCTTCCTCCATCTAATACCGCTTTCATACGGACGTGGAACTTCGTCCCCCACGCTCCGCACTGACCGTCCAGACTAACCGTATCAGACCCTGCGGTTTCAGTGACTGCGTCGAACTTGCGAAACAGATTGGCTCCGAACCTAAGCCGGTTCGGACGATCCGCCTTCAGCCGGACGATGAGCGCCTGGTCGGCAGCGCTTGCAAACATTTCCCTGGAGTAAGTTGTATCCTTTATACGGTAGGTTACCGTGGCAATCCCAGTTTCCAAATCGAGCTCCCTGTGATAATCCTCCATTATACTGTCCCTATGTCCCGGAAAAAACAGATTCAGCTCGCCTAACGTCTGATATGGAGGCTGCCTGCGAGCCACTCCCATCATTCCCATATCGGCTATATCGTGGGCTTCCTCCACCTTCCCCTCACTCAACAGCCGGCGAATTTGGTCAATAGTTTGCAGAGAATCCGGGTTGTTGCGGTTTTGGGGACCTCTCGTCCAAACGGTATCCTCGTTAAGCTGAATAACCTCGCGGTTGACTTGCCCGTGTACCATCGCGCCTATGCGTCCGCTGCCGAGCGGAAGCGCCTGCAGCCATTTTTTGGCCGGCTTGCGGTACCACAGCTTCGTTTCCTGCTTCTGTTGATGAAACTGCACACTGAATTCCTCCCCATATCACATTGGTTCCTATATGCATGACTTCCCTTATTGTAATAGGCAGGGCTTCCCCTAGCCATGAACAAAATACACTTGAATTTAGACAATATTCACGTTTTGTCCCTCTCCGCGTACAGGATTCTAACAAGGTGTCGAGGAGGTTTTGACAGCCAAGAAACCAGCCCGCACTTGCACAAGCAAAGCCGAATAAGGTATACTGGGATAAATTAAATCGTGTCTATTATGCCTATGAAGAGATTCCAACTCGGAGGCGTTTTCGTCAAGGAGCCTACGCTCCCTAAGCTAACCGGACCCGCCCGTTACCGCGGAACCAAAGGGGATCGAACAACCTTGTTGTTCGGTCAAGTTGGGTGGCACCGCGAGCAAAGCGCTCCTCGTCCCATACGGATGAGGGCGCTTTTTGTATTTTTACACAAAAGGAGCGAGGTACTATGCTGGACATCAAATGGATACGAGAGAACGGAGAGCGGCTGCAAGCCGCAGCGGACCAAAAAGGGATGGAGGTTTCCATTAAGGAGCTGCTGCAGCACGATGAGATCAAGCGACGGCTGCTGCATCAGGTGGAGCCGCTGCGGCAGTCGAGAAACAAGCTGTCACAGGAAATCAGCCTGCTCATGCAATCAGGCCAAGCGGAGGAAGCCGGACGCATTAAACAGCAAGTGAAAGAAATGAATGAGACACTGGCGCAGCTGGAGACGGAGCTTGCAGCTGCGGAGCAGGTGTATAAGAGGCTCCTGCTCCGTGTACCCAATATAGTTTCGCCGGATACTCCTGTTGGACGTTCCGATGCGGATAATGTGGAAATTCGGCGCGTCGGCTTTCCTGCCCGTTTTGGTTTTATGCCTCGGGATCATGTAGCGCTCGGCGAGCTCCACGATATGATTGATATTCCCAGGGGTGTAAAAGCAGCCGGACGCCGCAACTATTACTTGAAGGGTGCAGGCGTGCTGCTGCATCGGGCGGTACAGCAGCTTGCCCTGGATCTCCTTGTTCGCAAAGGCTTCCAGCTGCTGGAGGTGCCTCTTATGGTACGTGCGGAGGCTTTGACGAATACTGGGTTCTTCCCTCTCGGGGAGGACCAGGTTTATGCGGTTCCGGATGAAGAGAAGTGGCTGGTCGGTACTTCCGAAGTGCCGCTTGTCACCTACTACAGCAATGAAGTAGTGGATGTGACCCGGCCGATCAAGCTGGCCGCGGCCTCCACCTGCTTCCGAAGCGAGGTCGGCTCCGCAGGCAAGGACGTTCACGGCCTGTACCGGGTCCATCAATTTTCCAAGGTCGAGCAGGTCATCCTCTGTGAAGCCAGCCTTGAACGATCGGAGGAGCTGCTGCAGGAAATTACCGGCAACGCGGAGGAGCTGCTGCAGCTGCTGCGTCTGCCTTATCGGGTAATGGCCGTCTGCACGGGGGATATGTCGCAGAAGACTTACAAGCAGTATGACATCGAGAGCTGGATGCCGAGCCGGGACAGCTACGGCGAGACACATTCTTCCTCGAGCCTGCTAGATTTCCAGGCGCGCCGCTCGAATATCCGCTACCGCGATGCGCAAGGAAAGGCCCAATATTGCTTTACCCTGAACAACACGGCAGTGGCGTCGCCGCGGATTCTGATTCCGCTGCTGGAGAATCATCAGCAGGAGGACGGATCGATCTGGATCCCTCCGGCTCTCCGGCCGTATATGAACGGCATGGAGCGGCTTGTTCCTCCCGGCGGCCCCGTGCAGGACACCTTGACGGTATAGAGGCGGAAACGACACACCCGCAGACGTTTGAACAAATCAAAAAGATCGGTGGTTCCCCCTACCATTTGGGAGGAGGGACCATCGATCTTTTCATATTCACGCTTCTACTCGTTTAAGGCAGCCTTTAGAGCCGCCAGATTGTTGAGCATAATGCCAATATAATCCAGCTGCTTGGCTTTATCCTCTTCGGTCAGGCCTTCGATCGGATTCAACACCGCCGTCTTGGCTCCAAGCTCCCTGGCTACCGTCTCGGCTACCTTCGGATTCACGAGCGTTTCGAAGAATATCGTCTTCACCTGCTTTTCCTTGGCGAACCGGATGATCTCCCCCATCTGACCGGGTGACGGCTCCTCCTCCGGGGACAAGCCTGCGATAGGGACTTGCGTCAAGCCGTATCGCTTGGCCAAGTATCCGAACGCGGCATGCTGCGTAACGAATTCCTTGCGTTTAACAGTGGCCAGCCCATCCTTGAACGACTGGTCCAGCTCCTTCAGCTTAGCGATATACGCAGCGGCATTTTTCTTATAGACCTCTTTATTGGCTGGATCGGCCTGCTCCAACGCCGCCTGGATCGACTGAACCTCTTGCTGGGCCAGAACTGGATCAAGCCATACATGCGGATCAGCCGGACCGTGATCGTGATGGCCGTCTTGCGTCTCGCCCGTTTCCTTGCCATGGTCATGATCATGTTCCTCTTCGTCATGCTCCGTCCCTTCCAGCAGCTCCATCTGTTTACTGGCTTCGACGACCGCCGTCTTGTCTTTATTGATGCTGCCCAGTACTTTATCAGCCCAGCTTTCCATGCCTGCGCCATTATACACGAACACACCTGCATCCTGAATCAGCTTCATATCCTGAGCTGTCGGTTCCCAATCATGAGGCTCCATACCGCCGGGAACCAAATTCACGACCTCCGCTTTATCACCGGCTACTTGGCGGGCAAACTCATACAGCGGATAAAAGCTTGTTACAACCTTCAGCTTCGCCTGCTGGACGGGTATATCCTTCCCCGTGCCCGATTCTGCATTCAGCTTCGAGTCCGGTTTAGAAGGGGCTGCCTGATCGGCAGCACTGCAGCCTGCCGTGACCATTCCGGTTACTAGCACCAGACTGAGCAATTTAGTAGAAAACAATGATTTCATCTTCATCCTCCATTATTTATGATTGATAGATTCCTAGAGCACAAGCCCGCTTTGAAGCTATTTATTCCTTAAAGCTCCGATAGTGTTCCGTGTTCACTGTGTTCCCTGAGAAACCACGAGTCCTTCCTCCACAGGCTCCTGCTGCACACTGTGCGGCCGCTTTTTATTGCGAAGCTTCCCTATGTACAGCCAGCCCCTTTTCAGCACCAATCCGATTATGAGAAACAACAGCAGCGCAAGTGCAATCGTCCCGCCCGGAGGCGTACTGAATCGGTAGGATGCCGTAAGCCCCGTGCAAACTCCCGTAACCCCGATAAGAACAGACAGCAGGATTGCAGCTGTAAACCCCGGCGCAATACGGATAGCCAAGGCGGCCGGCAGTATAACTAGCGATGACACCAGCAGCACACCGACTATTGGCATCGCAACAGCCACCGCCATCCCGGTGACCACACTGAAGGAAAAGGAAATCAGCCTTACGCGTACTCCGCTTGTCTCTGCGGTTTCTTCGTCGAAAGCAAGCACGTACAAAGATCTCCGCAGCAAGAAGAAATACAGCCCTCCAGCCGCCGCCACTCCCAGCATCAGCCACAGCTCTACGGGGTTCACAGCCAGAATTGAACCGAACAAATAAGCATTCATGCTCTTGCTTAGGCTTTGATTCATATTCATGGCAACTACGGCGAAGCCTAATCCGCCTATCATGATGATCGCAATAGAAATTTCGCTGAAAGCCCGGAACGATCTGCGGACGTACTCCACACTGCAGGCACCGATCACCGCAGCGGCGAAACCTGTTATTACGGGATTCCAATGCAGCAGCCCTCCTATGGCAACGCCTGCCAGGGATACATGAGACAGGGTATCCGCCATCAGAGCTTGCCGCCTAAGCATCAAGTAAACGCCGAGCACTGAAGCCAGAACGGACACTATCCCCCCGGCCAAAAATGCCCGCTGCATGAACTCGTAGTGCAGCATTTCCAATCCTCTCCCTCCTTGCGCTTCAATTCGATAACGCGATCGATTCTGGGCAGCACTTCCTCCAGGCCGTGAGTTACCATAACGACGGATCTGCCGGATTCCTTCACCTGTGAATGCATCAGCTCATAAAAAGCATGCCGGCTCTCCACATCCATACCGGTAGTCGGTTCATCCAGAATGAACAGATCCGGCTCCTGCGCGAGGGCCCTTGCTACCCCCATACGCTGCTTTTGACCGCCTGACAGCTCGCCGATTCTCGCATGCCTCCGATTCCACATCCCTACCTGCTTCAAGGCCCGCTCCACAATGAAATGATCCCTTTCATTCAACCGTTCATACCAGCGCTTACGGCTCCATCTGCCCGACCGTACCCATTCGATTACCTTGCTTGGAAAGCCGCTGTTAAACGAGGCCATCTGCTGAGGGACGTAGCCTACAACCAATTTTCCTCCCTGGGGTCCGACTCCGCTTCTTTCCACTTGACCGCTCCATGGCTTTATTAGGCCGAGCATCAGCTTCAGCAGGGTTGTTTTGGCCGCTCCGTTAGGGCCTATCACCGCTACGAACTCGCCCGAGGTTATCTCAAGATTCACATCGTCCAGACAAGGAAATTCCGAGTAACCGAAGACAACCTGCTTCATACTGGTCAGCTCCATTCCCTACCCACACTCCTTTCAAAGCAATCGTCAATATTCGTAATAATTACTAATAATAACGATTATCATAAACGAAGCTCGCCCAATTGTAAATAGTATTTTTTACGTTTAATAAATAAAAAAACAGCCCAAGGGAACATCTCATGTCCCGGACTGCCAAAAAGCCGCTCTTGATTATACCTATTTTTTAGATGAGCTCTATCTAAATGAACTAGCCCTAAATGCCGTCACTGCCGCAAGCGGCAAGGTTCCATTGCGATAACTCAGGAATCGATCTGCGCTTTATGTCAGGGGGAGTGATTGCGCAGATTTGATCCGGCATATAATCTGTTCCTGATGTCACAATGACGGATACCTGAAAAGGCTCCCCCTTCACAGCGAACGTTAGCTCCGCTTTCCCCGTACAAACGCAACCGTCATCATAAGCTGCCGTTACCCGGTCGAAGGACAGAAGCCGAAAGCCATCCATTTCATCCAGCTTCCGAATTGATGCAAGATCAATCGAACCTCTATGCAACTCCGCGGCTTTAGTATAATTCTGCGATTGGATTTCTTGCAGGAAGGCCCCTGTATTCCTCTTTAAGTCATGTTTAAGTTTTGCTATATAGCCTTGGTAGGCAAGCATAAAGACAAGCCAGATCAGCAGCAGAAAAGCACCTGATTTCCAAACGATTCTCAAACCTTCCTCACCATTCCTTCGGGATATCCTTACGATCTCCATTATAGACGCTTGGATAAGGGAACATGTACCGCACATGCAAAAAATTTAATAACAATAAAAAAACCGGCATCTCCCAAAATAAGAGATTACCGGCCCACGAGTTCATAAACTTGCTTTAAGGATAACCCCATTTCTCTAGCCAAATCCATAGCGGAAGCGTGCGGGTTGGCTTGAAGGAACCTTTTCACCTGATGAGTTTGTTCAAGATGGAGCTTAAAGCAATCGCTGCAAAGCACGTTCACGCTCTGCAGATGAAGCTTACCGCAGCCGCGGCAGTTGGATAGATTCATGAACAAACCTCCGTCGCCCTGTCGAAATCTGTAAATTTCTGATGCTACACACCTTCGCAGGCGACTGGGCTTTTCAGGGGGTAGCCGGTAAGCTCGGACTAATCGCTGCCTATCCTTTGGAGAACAGCTGCTGAATAAAGAAAAGGCCCCCGGCAATGACGCAATAGCTGCGGGACCTGTTCTGTATGGACATTATGTATGATGGCTTAGGGTTTTATTTCCTGAAGCAGTTGAATAAACACATCCACGATCTGCGGATCAAAATGTTTTCCGCGTTGCGCCTTGATTTCAGCAAGCGTTTCTTCTTGTGTCCAAGCCCTTTTATAAAGACGGGCATGGGTTAACGCATCATAAAAATCAGCGAGTGCCACAATCCGTGCCGAGAGAGGAATTGCTTCACCCTTCAGCCCTTGGGGATATCCGGTACCATCCCATTTTTCATGGTGTGATTCGGCTATGAGTCTGGCCAGCTTCAGAAGAGCAAAGGAGCTTCCCTCCAAAATATTGGAACCGATCGACGTATGAGACTTCATACGCTCGAATTCGTGGGGCTCAAACCGCCCCGGCTTCAGCAATATGTCGTCCGGGATGCCGATTTTACCAATATCATGAAGCGGTGCCGCCGACCGGATCATGTCAACTTCGCGGCCCGGCAGTCCTAGTCGTTCTGCAATTAATCCCGATAACCAGCCTACCCGCTGCGTATGCTGACCTGTTATATCGTCCCGGTATTCCGCCGCACGTCCGAGAAGCTGCAATATTTCCATTTGGGCCAGCTGCAGTTCTTTAGTCCGTTCCCGTACTTTTTCTTCCAATACACTGTTCTGATTTTGCAGCTGATTGTGAAGATACCGGGTTCGGAGCAAATTCGTAATACGAAGAATCACTTCCGTCCTGTCAAAGGGCTTTGTCAAAAAATCATTAACCCCAGCCTGCAATCCCTTCTGCTTGGCCTCGGAGGTCAAATCGGCAGTAAGCATCAAGACAGGCAAATAGTTATCCGGCCCAGAATGACCGCGAATGAGCTTCAGAGCCTGAAGCCCGTCCATTTCCGGCATGTGCAGGTCAAGCAGAATAATGTCCGGATCCACTTCCGTGAGCAATCGTTCAACCTCCAGAGAATTCATGGTGCTGTACACATTTTGGAATCCCGCTCGCCCCAGAATACGTTCCAGAAGGCTGACGTTATACTCTTGATCATCCACGATTAAAATTTTGCCCAGCTTGATCTCGTCCATCGTTATTCACCTTTCGCTTATCGATTCAATGCCGCATTTATTTTCTCAAGCAATCGTTCCAAAACGACCGGCTTGGTATCAAAATCATCGCATCCCGCCCGATAAGCCTCTGCTTCATCTCCCGCCATGGCATGAGCGGTTAAGGCTATGACCGGGATATTCTTCGTTTCCTCCTTGCTTTTGAGCAAACGGGTTGCCTCCCAGCCATCCATTACGGGTAAACTCAAATCCATTAAGATTAAATCGGGGCGTTCCTGAATGGCCGTATCAACGCCTTGCTTCCCATCTTCGGCTGTGATTACCTCAAACCCCCTGCGGGCAAGCCTCCGAGAAAGCATGTCCCGATTCATTTCGTTATCCTCCACAAGGAGAATTGTGTTCATGTCGATTCGCCTCTCTCATTATGAATGTCCCTGCGTGTTCTGCTCCTCAACAAACCGGCGAATATCCGCCAACAGTGATTTATGGTCGAAGGAACCTTTTTGGACAACATTTTTTACAAAGCCATTGAGCTTCAGTCTGTCTTCTGCCGTGATCGATTTGGCTGTCACAACCACAACCGGCAGCTTGCTCCAGGCTTCCCTCTTGCGAAGTTCTTCAAGGAACTGAAATCCGTCCATCTCCGGCATCATAAGATCAAGCAGGATAAGCGCCGGCTCTGCTCTCTCCATTAATTCCAAGGCAAGCCGGCCGTTTCGGGCCTGGTTCACGACATATCCTTCCTTCTCCAGCAGCCTCGTCAGCAAATCGCTCGTCGCTTCATCGTCCTCAATGACCAGCACCTTGTGTTCGTTACGGTTGGAAATATACCGATCCATGACATGAATCAGCCGCTCACGCTGAATCGGCTTCGTCAGAAACTCGGATGCGCCCAGTGCATATCCAAGCTGTTGGTCGTTGGTCATCGACCAGATCACTATAGGAATGTTTTGCAGCTCGGGATCGCTCTTTATTGCTGACAGGACACTCCACCCATCCATGCTCGGCATAAGGATATCCAGACAGATCACTTTGGGGCGAAGCTTCCTGGCTAATTGAAGTCCTTCCTGCCCATTGGTAGCAAACGCCAGCTTCCATCCTTCATTAGCAAGATAGCGCTTCATCAATTGATGATTAAACGTCTCGTCGTCAATGAGCAGGATGCTGACACCGTTGTCATTTTCCTTGCAGCTCTGGTCGTCAGCAAGCTCCTTCAAACCCGGCTCGTCGTCACTCTTGGATATCGGAAGCCAGCAGGTAAAGGTGCTCCCCGCCCCCATTTCGCTTTCGACCTCCATGGATCCGCCTAACATTTCACAGAAGCTGCTGCTGATTGCCAGCCCGAGACCCGTCCCCCCATACTTGCGAGTGGTAGAGGAATCCGCTTGCATGAAGGGCTGGAACAGCTTCTCGACTTGCTCAGATGTCATTCCGATGCCTGTGTCCTTGACGCGAAAGCTGTATCCTGCGACATGGCTTCGCTGTTCATGATTTACCTCTAAGGTAACCGTACCGTTTTTGGTAAATTTGCTCGCGTTGCTGAGCAGATTAATCAGGATCTGTCTCAGCTTGGTGACGTCCGTTGTCATCACACCTTCTTGCAAACGCAGCTCCAAGGTATTTCCGTTTTTATCTATGAGCGGTTTGACTGTGGTGATCACATCCCGTATCAGACCGGACACTTCGAATGTCTCTATGTGAATCTCCATTTTGCCCGCTTCAATTTTGGAAATATCCAATATGTCATTAATCAACGACAGCAGATGCTTACCCGCATTTCTGATTTTCCCCAGATCCTCTACGAAGGTCGGCTCATTAAGCTCCTCAGCTTCTTCCACCAGCATCTCACTGTAGCCGATAATCGCATTGAGCGGCGTTCTAAGCTCATGGCTCATATTGGCCAGGAACTGGCTTTTGATCATATTGGCTTTGATCGCCTCGTCATGAGCTTGTTCAAGCTGTGCCGTACGTTCTCTCACCAATTCCTCCAAATTTTCGTTTAGCTGCCGCAGCTCCTGATTCATCAAATAGATTTCATTGGTTTTCTCTTGAATTTCCGAATCCTTATGTGAGATCTTGTTCGATATGTAAATCCCGAGCAGAGATAACCCGAGCGTAAATAAAGTTCCTGCCGAAATGAAGTAACCGAGCCAGTCCTGATCCAGCTTGATGCCCGAGGTTGACATGGACTTAGGTCCCAGGTGAAATTCAGCCGCCATCATACC
The DNA here is from genome assembly GCF_014873645.1 of Paenibacillus sp. OAS669. Taxonomy (NCBI): domain Bacteria; kingdom Bacillati; phylum Bacillota; class Bacilli; order Caryophanales; family Paenibacillaceae; genus Paenibacillus; species Paenibacillus sp. OAS669. Next base: position 31,329 of record NZ_JADBDR010000010.1, on the reverse strand, counting down.
CGTATAATGCATGCCCACAATCGCAGCACCCATAATCAGACCGCTCCCCAGCTTTTTCCATGCGACACTGCCTTCCGCGTCTCTGCGGAAATAAAACGACAGCCACAGCGCCGCTACCGACGCAATTAGGGCTATGACAATGGAAAGAATAAAGTAAAAAAGGTTATAAGTAATATCAATCAGCATAGCGGCCATTCCAATGTAGTGCATCGAGGATATCCCGGTGGCAAGCAAGACCCCGCCGCCAAGCAATTGGCGCCATGATAACTGCTCGCGGCTTACTACATGCAAGGCGACGAAGGAGGCAATAATAGCCACCACGACTGACAATATAACGGTGATCAGATTATAAGAAACCGGAGCAGGCAGTGAAAATGCCAGCATGCCTACAAAATGCATCGACCAGATCCCCATTCCCATGGCAAAGGCGCCAAAAGAAAGCCACAGCCATCGGTTCATCCCATCGGATTTGCTGATCCTCCCTGCCAAATCAAGAACGGTGTAAGAAGCAACAACAGCAACAACATACGAAAAAACAACTAGCGATGTATCGAACGATCCATGAACATGTTCCATCCTATTTCCCCTTCTCTTTAAAAATCGACAAGTTTCCTTATTTTTCTACTTTTAGATTTTCACTTCTGTGACCCGTGAAAAATCAATAGGTCTGCGGATTCTTTTTTAGTATACAACATCGTACTGAAACTTTTTGATATTTTTTGTATGAATTTCCCTGCAAAGCTATCCGCGCCACATACCGGTACCTCAGAGATCTATTGTGGAAAATAAAAACAAGCAAGCCCCGACTGCTCTTGCAGACGAGCTTGCTTGTTTTGGGTCAAAGTCATGAGGCGGATCGGGATAGGAAATCTCGGTCGGATTAACGTGCGAGATCAAGCCTTCTGCAGACGCAGCGCATTGCAAATGACGGTCACCGAGCTGAAGGCCATTGCGGTGCAGGCGACCCATGGCGCCAAATACCCCGTCACAGCGAAAGGGATCGCCAATGCATTATAGAACAGCGAGAAAACAAGATTTTGGCGGATGACCTGCATCGTTCGGCGGCTGATTCCGATGGCGCGGACCATACCTTTCAAATCCCCCTTAAGAAGCACGATATCGGCCGCCGCCTTGGCTATATCCGTACCCCTGGAGACGGCAACCCCGGTGTCTGCCGCCGCAAGGGCAGGGGCATCATTGATACCGTCGCCGACCATAGCTACCTTTTTCCCCTGCCGCTTCAGCTCATCGACCAGTGCCGCTTTATGCTCCGGCAGCATCTCCGAATACACCTCACGAATGCCCACCTTCTTGGCAATGGACCTTGCCGTCTGCGGATGGTCACCGGTCACCATAATTACGCTTGCCCCCATAGCCTGCAGCTGCTGGATGGCCGGGCGTGAAGAAGGCTTGATTTGATCGCGCAAAGCAACAGCCCCTGCCCATTCCCCGTCTATTGCCGCGTATACGACGTTGCTTCCCTGCTGCTCCCAGCGCTCTATTCGGGTCGACTGCGGGATGGGCGCGATCCCGTGCTCCTGAAGCCAGTGCCGATTACCGGCAATGACGGTCTTCCCTTCCACAACGGCGCGAATCCCGCTTCCCGCCGAGGCCTGGAAGGCTTCGCATACCGGAAGAGATTCCCTGCCTGATCCATGCTCTCGCCGGTCCATACAGGCCTCTACGATGGCCCTGGCCAACGGATGCTCGGAATGCTGCTCCGCGCCGGCTAACAGGCGCAGCAAGGAATCGCCGGACCTTCTCACCGCCATCATATCATAGACATGGGGCTTCCCCATCGTAATGGTCCCGGTTTTGTCCAGCAGGATCACTTGCGTGTCCGGCAGCATCTCCAAATGCTTGCCCTCCTTGAACAAAATGCCCAGCTGAGCAGCCCTTCCTGAGCCAACCAAGATGGAAGTCGGAGTTGCCAAGCCTAACGCGCAGGGACATGCAATGAGCAGTACAGCAATGGCTTTCTCCAGCGCACCTCCTGTTGCTCCAGGCTCAAAGACGAGATACCATGCGGCAAACGTCAACGCAGCCAGACCGATAATAACCGGGACAAACACACCGGAGATGGTATCTGCCATCCGTTGAATCGGCGCTTTGGAATTCTGGGCTTCCTCCATCAGCTGAATCATTTTGGCGAGCGTTGTCTCGCTGCCCACCTCGGTTGCCTGGATTTTCAGCATCCCGTTAAGATTCAGTGTTCCGCTGATGACACGTTCTCCTGCCTTCTTGTCGACCGGGATGCTTTCGCCGCTGATCATCGACTCATTGATTGATGCATGGCCCTCCAGAATGATCCCGTCCACCGGGATCTTTTCTCCTGGACGGACGACGATGATCTCCCCCGCCGTCACATTATCCAGCGAAACCCGCTGCTCTTTGTTGTCCCGCAGCACCTGTGCCGTCTCGGGCCGAAGCTGATGAAGCTGATGCAGGCTTCTTAATGTGCGGCGTTTGGACAAGGCTTCCAGCCATTTGCCGAACCAGACGATCGTCATAATCATTACGCTCGCGTCAAAATATAGGGAGCCGTGGTGAGCAGAGCCTGCAGTATGGCCCGAGGCGGGGTGGAACATCAAGTAATGGCTGTAAAAATAGGCCGCCGACGTCCCCATCACGATGAGCACGTCCATATTGGCTCCGCCGTTCCTGATCGCTTGAAAGGCCCGTATATAAAATGGCAGCCCGATCCCGAATTGGACCGGAGTAGCCAATGCCAGCTGAAACCACGGATTCAGGAGCAGCTCGGGCACCCAAAGGGAGGACGTTAAAGTATGATGGCCTGCCATGGCCCATAGAAAAGGCACCATAAACAAAAAAGAAATAAGCAAAATCGTCCCCGTTCGAACGATCTCGAAGGGATCGGTACGGCCTCGGTTATCCTCCGTCGCATGGTGCTCCCGGGCTGAATAACCAAGTTGCTTGATCTTGTCCTCGACATGACGAAGCGTGATTTTGCCCGGCACAAAGGACATGGAGGCCCGGTGCAGAGCCAAATTCACTTGAATTTGCTCTACTCCCTCCATTCTGCCAATCACCTTCTCGATGCGTACGGCACAAGCCGCGCACGTCATTCCCGATATATTCAACACAACCTGACGGACGGCCGTTGGTGAAGTTACGCTCATCATTCATTCCACCTTTGATAAAGGATGCATGCTCGTACAGTACCAATATATGGACTGGCCGAAGCAATCATGCCTTATCCCCTACCCTATACATCAAAAAAGAGACCGCCGAAGCGGTCTTAGGTATGACGAAAAAGAGACCCCTCAATGTGAAGGGTCTCTATGAAAATTAACGATCTACGAACTTTCTATATTGAATAAATTATTGCTTCTACAACTCTAAACTATTTCTGTTCAGGCTGTACTTTTTCAAGCTTTTTATCTTGTTCAAGTAACTTGCGGGATTCTTCTTCATTCTTTTTTAGTTGATTTTCATCACTGTTCAATTTTTTCGGTGGTCTTGCATTTTTAACAGCTTCTGCTACTTTTTCTTCTACGGATTTTGCATCTAAACCTTCTAAATCAGACTGGTATGTCTTCACGCCACCGTATTTATCTGCATCGTAGACTATTTTATTATTACTACCCAGATTTAGTTTCCCCTGGTAAACTCCTGCAACAAAATAAGCATTATCTGTTACAGGTCCATCATACTTTTTAAGAAACAGTATATTTTTTTTGTGGTCATTTAAACTAAAAGCCGCCACCTCAAGAACATTAATCATTTTGGAATTTAATTGTTCGTCACCTTTTATAACCTTCTTAACTTGGGCTTCAATGACATTAAAATCGGCCTCTTTATATCTAATGTTTTTGGATTCTCCAGTCAACTCCACTTCAACGATTAATTGAGCGTCATAAGCTATTTCTTCAAGTGCTTGATAATGTGTCTGTAAAGATGCATTGCCATAATTTACTTTAGGTTCTTCTTTCATGCAAGCCGTAAGTGTAGCCAAAACAAAAATAAGAAGAAATATTATTTTTTTCATTTAGTATCCTCCTTGCCTAGTATAGATTATTAATTCCGTTAATGTCATCTGTTTGTGGAACTAGCCACCCGTTGTTAATATAAGAAATATCATTCATAACCGATGGTGTTCCATCTCTTTCATGTGCTAAGCCTAACGCATGTCCTACTTCATGAATAGCTGTTCCTCGATATTGATTATAAGAAAGAGAGGACTCGTTAATATCAAATGCATTTAGGTACACCCAAGCAAAATCCCAACTTTTCGAAGGACCAGTCTCGCCACGAAAACCTGAAACCCTAGTACCATTCATACCACCAACATACATTTCGGCCCAACCCCACAAGTCCAAATCTCCATAGTTTTGTCCTTCTGTTCTTACCTTGGTAGTCCCACTGCCATTTAGTATGTTGGATTCAGTAAGATTATTCCACTCATTGAATGCCCCATTAAAAGCAGTACCGAAAGTATATATTGTCCCATTATGGTTGTAACTATCAACTGCATTGTTCATGTAAGAGCCTGAAGATACGCCAGTTGAAATCTTGTATCTATTAGAAGAAGGTCCCCAGTATTCATATGCATTAACATTAATTGCAGAAATTGCTGTTAGAGCTAAAACAAGTGCAGATGTAGTGGCTATTTTTGATAGTTTTTTTAGCGATTTGAACATTTGACAACTTCCTCCCATAATAAAAGTGACGTTCTAATGCTAAGTTTTGTTGCTGAACTACATGAATATTATCAATACCTCCTCTCCGACCTGCACGAATACCTCTTCATGACTCGTTTCGTGGTGTAACGACAGATTCTGAGGTGACATCAATAAAATCCCATATTATAGCATTTATGTAAATATAAATATATGTTAGTATGTTTATTCCTTTTCCTGAAATTGTTCATAGCTTCGATAACCAAATCGACTATAGTCAATGTTTAATGTGAGTAACAAATGGCTTATTGAAACAAAAAAAGAGATCCGAATGGATCCAGGCTTTCGAAAAAGTCTCGACAGCCATTCTTTATGCTCGTTTTTTTATCACGACACCGCGTTAATGTTGTATAATATAAGTACTACATTAATCGGACGGTGAAAACAATGCTTCGTTATAATCAAGGTAAACAAACTGCGTATGAGTTCGTATCTATCGAAGACCTTGTTCCTCAAGATCATATGCTCCGCAAAGTGGACAAATATATCAGCTTTGACTTCATTCGAGAAAAAGTAACTCCACTCTACTGTGAAGATAATGGAAGACCTGCTATTGATCCTGTTGTTCTCTTCAAAATGATCTTCCTTGGCTATTTTTACGGCATTCGCTCGGAGCGACGCTTAGAACAGGAGATTCAAACCAATCTCGCCTATCGCTGGTTCCTTGGACTTGCTCTGACCGATCGCGTCCCTGACCACACAACAATCAGCTGGAACCGGCGCAAACGTTTCGTAAATACAACGATCTTCCAAGACGTATTTGATGAAATCGTGCTTCAGGCAATCCAGCATCGCATGGTGGGAGGGCGAGTGCTAGTTTCGGATTCGACCCACATCAAGGCTAACGCCAATAAAAACAAATTTACTAAACAGCAAGTGCTTCAAAATACAAAAGATTATCTCAAAGAACTCGATGCCGCGGTGGATAGTGACCGTAAGTCTCATGGAAAAAAGCACTAAAAGCTAGAAAGGAAGTGGTTGAATATAAGGAAATTAAGGTGAGCCAAGCAGATCCCGACAGTGGTTACATGGTCAGAGAAGGGAAGCCGGAAGGGTTTTACTATTTAGATCATCGTACCGTCGATATGAAATACAACATCATTACAGATGTCCATGTCACCCCCGGCAATGTTCATGATTCTTTGCCCTATGTAGAACGACTCGACCGACAAGTTAATCGCTTCGGGTTTCAAGTTGAAGCTGTTGCCTTAGACTCAGGTTATTTAACCAACCCTATCTGTAAAAGCCTTCATGATAGAAAAATCTTTGCGGTTATTGCGCATCGTCGTTTTCACCCAACACAGGGTTTGTTTCCCAAATGGAAATTTCATTACAACACAGAAACGAATTCGTATACGTGTCCAAACGGTCAGCAACTTACTTACAAAACAACGAATCGGGAAGGCTACAGACATTACGCGTCGAATCCGGAGGTTTGTAAAAACTGTCCTTTCCTCTCCCAATGCACTCGTTCCCGGAACCATAAAAAGATCATCACACGACATGTGTGGGAAGCAAGTAAGGAATGGGTGCGCGAGAATCATTTGAGTAAGTCAGGTAAATATCTGTACAAGAAGAGAAAAGAAACGATTGAGCGAAGCTTCGCGGATGCCAAACAGCTCCATGGGTTTCGCTATTGCCGTTTACGGGGGCTGCAAAATGTGACTGAGCAAGCATTGATGACGGCAGCCGTACAGAACATGAAAAAGATCGCTCTCCACCTGGATCGACAGGTCAAATGAGGAGAACGATCTTTTGTATATTCCATTTACTACCTAAGTGTAATGGGGGCTTTGCGAAGCAAAGCCAGCTTCGGAAGCCTGGCTGGAGGGGCATACCCCACCGGAGTATATTAGCATTAGTTCAAGCTCTATGGTTTTTTCAACAGACAAAAGACCGCCGAGGCGGTCTCCTTTTTATCTACTCCAACTCTTCAGCTTCCTGACGGTCTTCCCTGCCCAGCAGCAAAAAGCAAGTGATCATGATGAAAGCGATCAGCGCCAGAAAAGGAATCGTGATGAAGCCGAGCCAATTGATATAATCCTCGTTGCACGGTACGCCGACCGTACAGGGAAGCAGCTTGGCAAGTCCCGGTATTTTTTGCTCGGAATAATGATACAGCGAGATCATGCCTCCGATGATGCTCATCGGCAGGATATAAGCAATCAGCTTGCGGTCGTTCTTGTAGCAGGCCATCCCGAGCAGGATGACGAGCGGGTACATGAAGATACGCTGGAACCAGCACAGCTTGCAGGGCTCAAAGCGCATCACCTCGCTGAAAAAGAGGCTGCCGCCTACCGCGACCAAAGAAACGGCCCATGCCATATACAGTCCGTATTGTCTAAAGAAGGATCGCATAACGAGTCTTATTCACCCTTTTGAGCCTTTTCAATAGCGGCTTTCAGTTTATTATAGTCAAACGGGTCCTCGAACTTCTTGCCGTTGATGAATAACGTCGGCGTGCTGTACACTTGATTGCTGCGGGCAAAGGCGTTATGCGCGTCGACTTCCTTCTTGTACGTCTTGTTCTCGATATCCTGCTTAAGCTTATCATAGTCGATCGGAAGCTTTTCCTGGCGGGCCAGATTCGTTATGAAATCTGTCGTCGCCCAGATTTTTTTCTCATCGCCCTGATTCTTATAGATCGCGTCGTAATACTTCCAATAGGCGTCATTATTCTGATGGAAAATCGCCTGCCCGGCCATGGCCGACGTCATGGAATCGGCTTCCGGGCTGATGATCGTATAGTTCATAAAATGAAGCGATGCAATCCCCGTATCGATAAAATCTTTTTTGAGCAGAGGCTCCACCTTCTGGCTAAACACTTGGCAGGACGGGCACTTATAATCCCCCAGCTCGACGATTTTGACAGGCGCATCAGGATTGCCGAGCGTCGGCATCGTCTCATAAGGCATTTGTACCGGAGCCGGCTTGGGCAGAGCAACAATAATAATGGCTATAACAGCAATGACACAAATCGCCGTGATCCACATGATCATGCGCATCCGTTTTTTCTCTTGGATTTTCTCCTGCTTACGCTGCTCTTTATAAACGGATTTCTTCGTAGTTTGCTTCAATGAGATCTCTTCTTTCCTTCCGTAGTCATAGGCTGCTCACAGCCTAAAGGTTTCCATTTGCTGCATAATCACAAATACTACAAGCCGTAGTGTGAAATTCGGGAAAACGCCGTACGCCAGCCCCAAATCCCCTTGAATAAAAGGACAAGCTGTTCCTGCACCGATAGGCGCTCTCAAAGCTGTATACCCGGTAGTGCAGGACGGTAGAGGTAACGCCATTTAATGCATGACCAGGACAAACATCGAGCATAGAGCAAAAAGCACCTGCAGGGAAATCATTGCGGGGGTAAACGGCCAATTCAAAGGCACATCCGTTTGCGGCTCCAACAGCTGCCGAATCCGCAAATTAATCGACGTATCGCTGAACGAAACATGCGAGACCGGCATCGGGGCCGGCGCCTTTCCTTTGAGCAGCTTCAGCAGAGCACTGCCCAGATGGACAGAGCTGCCGGTTTGCTCAATCGCATAGTTGTCCGCCAGTACCTCCCTCACGATCTTGTAATTGTGATGAAACGATTTGAGGATCGGAATATACCACATGACGGAGGCAACGAGCGACATCAGGAAGGTTTTCAACGGGTCCCCGTGTTTGCGGTGAAACATCTCATGATGGACAACGGCTTCCAGCTCCTCGGCTTCCAGCAAATCCATCAGTCCGGTTGATAAGACAATTTTCGGCTTGAAGAAGCCTACGGCAAATGCTAATGGAGCCGCATGCTCGATGACGATAATAAGCTGCTCTCCCGAGCCCGTCCGGCGGTATCTCCGGCTGATTTCTCCTGTAAGCAGCTCATGACGGCGAATGAGTAACCTCTTGTTGAACATTCTGGACAAATGCAGCTGCTTGGCTGCCAACCAGATGGACATCGCAAACGTATATACAACGATCGCATTCAGAATATAGCCCACCCATTGAATGCCTAAAGATTTCATCATCGTATGGCATAGCTGTAGAACGTTATATCTGATTTCCCAGCCGGCCAGCGTATGCATGATGTACATGCCCATCTGGACAAGAACCACGCCCGCTACCAGCATCCCTGATATAAAAATCAACCTGGATCGATTCTCCCACCGATTGTCCCGCATGGATTACGTTTCCTTTTTCAGCTGCTTTATTTTTTGTTCCAACTTCTCCATCAACACCGGATCGGCTTCGTCCAATGCATCCAGCATGTGATTGACGACGAGCGGCCCGAATTCCTCGATAAGCTCATGAGTAAGCTCCTTGGACTGCGTATCGATGAACTGCTCCTTGGTCAAAACCGGACGGTACAAGAACGAACGGCCCTCCATCCGCTTCTGCAATATCCCCTTCTCCACCAGACGGTTCATCACTGTCATCACGGTATTGAAGTTCACTGCCTTCTCCTGCTCCAGCCTTTGCTGCACTTCCTTGATGGCTTTCTCCGGCCCCTCCCACAAAATTTCCATAATCTTCGCTTCGAGGGTTCCGAAGAAACGGTTTAACCCGCTTTCATTCGTCTTAAAATGATGAATTTTCAATTGCCACACCTCTCACTACAAATTGTAGTGACAACGTTTTTAAATGTCAAGCAGAGCCCGGCTCAGGAGGCCGTGTCACTGCTTTCATAACTATGCAGATGCCTCTGCTCGAATTAGATATTTGTGGTAAAATATAACATAACTTTCAGGGACGGAGCGGATGTGTATTTATGGCATACAAGGTCTGTGAGAATTGTAAGGAAGAAAATCCGGAGAACGCTTCCGTATGCTCCGGCTGCAGTCATCCTCTTCATAACGCCAAGGTTTTCGGCACTCCCATGAATGAGAAACAGGCTGCGCCTCCAAAAGCAAAGATTTGTTCCGGCTGCAAAGAGAGACTGGACCCGGGAGCGCTGCAATGCAAATATTGCGGGCAAGTGGCGATTTCCAATCCAACCGACAGCCGTTATTCTAACCGCAGCTATTCCGCACCTGCTTCGGATCATAGCGCGGCCATCATTTTATTGTTCATTGCCACTTTCTTCATTCCGATTGTCGGTCTCATAGTAGGCGGCTTCTATGCATTGCATGATGATCCGGAAAAAAGCAGGGTAGGGAAGGGACTTGTTATTTTCGGCTTGGTGATGCTGGTGTTAGGGGCCATCCTGTGGAACATCCTGTTTTAGGAAGCTCCTTATTTTAACTAGCGTCTTGATAATTCTTTACGGTGACCATGCCTTTCTAAATCTATTGTTAAGACGCATGCAATATACCCTATGGTATATGTACTTGCGCTATGCGCTTATGCTATACTGTGGACGAAACACGAACAAATAGGAATACGGGTGGAGACGATGAGAAAACCCTGATCCTGCAACTTTTCCCTTCTTTCGACAAGAAGGAGATAAATTGTATGGGGGGTGACATCGTCTTTTTTGTGCTGCGCAAGATGAAATAGGAATCATATTCCATTCTAAGGAGAGTTCTAATGAATGCACAAACACGAAAGTTGAGCAGCATCGCATTGGCGCTATCGATCCTTGCGGCTCCGCTTGGAGCACTAGTCGTCCCTTCTTCGGCTGCGGCGGCGGACAAGCTCTTCATCCCTCCGTTAACCATTACGGAGCTGGTGCAGGATACGACCAACGCAACCAACTCCTCAGGCACCTCCGTTGACGGCTATGAGTATATTGAGCTGTACAATAACAGCAGCGCACCTATTCCTCTTCAGGGCTACAAAATTATATATAATACCACTTCCATATGGAATTTGGATAAAGAGATGACCATTCAGCCTCATGATGCGATGGTACTGTGGGTTCAATCGCCCGGGCTGTCCGGAAGCGTCGAAGCCTTCAATGCCAATTACGGATCGAGCATCCGGCCGGACCAGTTTTATCCGATATCCGGACAAGGGCTGTCCAACAGCGGCTCCCGTACCCTTATTTTGGCCGATAAAGAGGGCTTTAAGCTGAGCAGCGTATCCTACAGCGACGGCACCGGGGCCAACGATGACGTGGTCCTTAACAAAAGCGTCATTTACAGCTACCCGACGGATGGCACCATCGTCATGCGCAAAACAGCCAACCAGCAGACGCCGACTCCGGGACGTATCGTCGCCGGGCAAGCACCGGATACGTCGGCTCCAGTTCCGCCGAAGGGACTGTTCGCCATTCCCGGCGACCGTTCGGTGCAGCTCTACTGGACGGCCAGCGAGGATCCGAATGTCATTGGCTATCAAGTGGCTGTGAACGGCGTGCTTGAAGATACCGTTGTTCAGGACGCCTCCTATACGGTGACCGGGCTGACCAATTTTACGGAAAACCGGTTTTCCGTCGTTGCCGTAACCGACACGCAGATGTCGATTCTTTCAGAAGCGGTCAAAAGCACGCCAAGGCCGGAAATCATCGATTCCATTCCTCCGGCCGCTCCGACCGGTACGGCAGCCGCCATTAACGGCATAACCTCGGTGCAGCTCAGCTGGTCTCCGAATACCGAGCCCGATGTCGCCTCGTACAAGGTGTATAAAAACGGCGCATACGTGACTACGGTTTCCTCTACGACCTATTCGGCCGATCTGGGTTCACTGTCAGGCGGATTCGAATACAAGCTCCAGGTATCGGCCGTAGATTCCTCTGCTAATGAATCGGACAAGTCCCAGCCGGTCTCCGTGACGCTCCCGCATCAGCCTTTGACGCAGGAGGAGACCGGAGCGCCGATTGTCGGGGATACGTCGGCTTATCAGCGGTTCCTTGACGTCAGTGAGCCGGGACCAATTGTTCCGGGATTGCTGCAGGGCCTTGTTCCTCAAGGCATGCATTATATACCGGAAAAGAACTGGGCCATCCTCTCCAGCTACCGCGATGACCGAAGAGCCAGCACCCTGACGCTGGTCGATCTCAAGACCGGATCGCTCGTCAAAACGATTCACCTGTACAAAAACGGCCAGCCCTTCTCCGGACATGCCGGCGGCGTTGCCGTCAGTAATCAAAATGTATGGATCGCCTACGGCAAAGAGATGCTCCGCTTATCCTTGCAGGATGTGATCGATTGTCCGGACAATGCGAACCTGTCCTTCATCGACAGCTTCAAGACGAATACGAGAGCCTCCTTCGCATCCTACTCGAACGGAATCTTGTGGGTAGGCGATTACTACAGCTCCCCGAACTATTTGACAACGCCGATTCAGAAAATGACGGCGCGTGACAACAAGGTATACAACGCTTGGGTGGTAGGCTACAAGCTCGATGAGGCAACGGATCTGCTCCCTGCCGACAGCAAGCTGACAAGCGACGGCTTGGTCATTCCGAACTATATTTATTCCGTCACGGATCGGATTCAGGGAGTAACCGTCACTGACGATCAAGTGATGCTCAGTCAGACTAACGGAAACCCGAAGAGCAATATTCTCAAGTACAAGGCTTCCATCAACGAACCTCCTCACACGACGGTGAACATCGAAAACACAACGGTACCCGTATGGTTCTTGGATGGATTGAATATGGAGGATTCCCTGGATATGCCGCCTTCTGCAGAAGGCAATTTCGTTCATGACAACAAGCTGTACATTGTTTACGAATCCGGAGCCAACATCTACCGGCCGGAGATCAATTATCCGCTGGACCGGATACAGATCGTCGATTTGAAGGCATGGGAGCAATACGACCGGATTGCCATTGAGGGGCCTGCCATTCCTTTGATTGAGCAGCAAGCCGGCTCTTTGAAGGTACAGCATTATCTGGGAGAGAAGGGCACATTCGACGTCACCTCGAAATCCTCGCTTGCCAGCAGCGATCCCTCCGTGGTGACGGTCGACGCTTCCGGCAACCTCCTCGCGGTGCGTTCAGGAGAAGCGGTCATTAGCGCCGTCTATAACGGGAAAACAGCTTCCTTCGTCATCAAGGTCGTCCCTGAAAACGTCGCCTTATTAGGCAGCTTGTCTGTGGATAATGAACCGATCGCGGATTTCGATTCGCAGAAGCTGAGTTATACGTTGGAGGTCGCTCACTCCGTCGGCGCGGTTCGTCTGCAGACCTCACTCATCAGCGGCAAATCCAGGCTCAGCGGGATTTCCGTTCAGCGTAACGGTACCGTGACGGATGTTACTTATTCCGTCACGGGAGCTGTGTATCAGACCGGTTCCGTCAGCCTGACCGAGGGGGCGAATGTGTTCACCATCCGTGTCACCGCAGCGGATGGCCATACGACCGGGGCTTATACTCTGACGATTAACCGCCACCCGCTTCCGGTCCCGCCTGCCGGCTTGGAAGCCGAGAAGGGACATCGTGAAGCCATCCTGCATTGGACGGCCAATCCTCAACCAGATATTCTGGGCTATCACGTATATCAGGACGGCAAGAAGCTGACCAAGCAGCCGATCCAGGGCACCTCCTATAAAGTCACGGGCCTGCCTAACGGCAAAAAACATCGTTTCAGCGTCACCGCCGTCAATCGGTTTTACGAGGAATCTACACCTGCTGCGATAGAAGTAAAGCTGAAAGGAAAGTAAATCAAACAGGGAAGCATCTCCATGGACTGGGAGTTGCTTCCCTGTTTTCTTCCTGGGAGCATACATCACTTCACGCTGCCTACCCGAATTCCAGCGTCGGAATATGCTCCAAATCCTTTGCCGTTGACGGCTCTATAGTCTGACCATTGGCCCGCGCCAATGTGTAATATTCGAAGTTGCCTATGACGCTGTAGTCTCCCTGCATAACGCCAGGGTAAGCCCGATTCACGGAATATATCTGGCTTTGATAGGCCTGCAGCGCCTGTCCCTTGATAGTCCGGTAAGGACTTATATCCACCTTACTCGTAATGCAGCACCGGTCCTTAGGGCCGGAGTCCTTGCAATAATCGTAGTAATGAGGAATCGAATTATAATATAACTGCGGAGAGGCATCCGGCGGATAATGAGCCTCCGCCAGCATAACGGCTTTCTCCGTCGCTCTAGATATGGCAATATGATCGGGGTGTCCCGTAACGCCGTCCGGTGGAAATGTAATGACGACCTGCGGTTTTAGCTCCAATAAGGTATCGCAGATTTGATTCGCCAGCAGACCGGTATCCAATTCCATCAAGAAGCCGTCTTTATGACGATAAAGAATAAGCTGATTGACGCCAAGAAGGGAGCATGCCTTCTTCAGCTCCTCTTCCCGATGCTTGGCTAGCTCTTCCCGGCAGCTGAACTGAAAAGCGCCGGATTTCCCCTTGCAGCCCGAGGTGGCACATATCAATGATACCTCATAGCCGAAATGGCGAGCCTTGGCAATGGTTCCTCCGGCTGCAAATGATTCGTCGTCAGGATGGGCAAAGACGAATAACCATCGTTTCAACATCGCGCTTCATCTCCCGCATCATATTGACATTAATCCTTCGCCTCCTTACGAGCTGTCGAACGCAACAAGGATAAGCCCATTGTCGTAACCCCGTGAATCGGTTCTCCCTGTGCTTGGTCCGACCGGGCGTAAGGAGCCCACTGTTCGCATTTGTGAATCAGCAATTGACGTACAAGGCTGTCATTTTGCAAGACGCCTCCCTGCAAAATAAGCCGGAACGGCTTGTGCTGCATCGTGAGCCGTTCTACAACGGCCCGGATGCCACGGAACAGCTCATCTGCAGCCCTCGTCAGAATATGCTTGGCCGTTTGATCTCCCGAGGACGCGGCCTGGCTGACCAGCCGGGATAGCTCCCCCACCCTCTCGACCGCATAATCCGGTCCATACGTCCAGTTGAAGAGCTCTTCCTCATCGCCCAAGCCTAGGTAGGCCACGATCAGCCGGCCTAATTCCGTAACCTCCCCCCTCCCGTCGTAAGCTCTTAAAGCAGCTATAATGGCCTGCTTACCTATCCAATATCCGCTGCCCTCATCCCCGACCCGATGTCCCCAACCGCCGGCCCTGGCCGTCGTTCCATCCTCATTTATCCCAAAGATTATCGACCCCGTTCCGGCAATAGCGAGAATACCCGGCTGCCCCCCGGTCGCGCCCGTTAACGCGGCAAAGCCGTCATTTTCGATAACCAGCTGCCGGATCTGAACTGGCAGGGGCTGAAGAGCAAGCTGTACCAGCTCCTGGATGATGCTTCTATCATATGCCGTGTCCAATCCCGCAATGCCCATAACAGCGTATTCGATATCCAGCTCAAGAGGCTGATCTTGGATGCCGCATTGCTGCGCCCAATCGGAGATCGCCGCTTGAACTCCTTCCCTTAGTTCTCTAACGGCCGCCTCTCTTCCCACCCCTTGATAATTGCAGGAGCCCGCCCGGCCCTGCCCAAGCAACCTCCCCTTAGAGTCCATCAGGATCGCCAGACATTTGGTTCCGCCACCGTCGACCGCCAGCAATGGAATATGCAGGCGAGCCATCAGGTCACGCTCCAGCTGCGCGTCGTTTCATCCAAATATTGATAAGCTCGCCGGTGCGTGCTTTCATACGCTTGGACCCGCTGGCTCAGAGCGGCATGCTGCTGCCTGCGAAGCCCGATCATCCGTTGGATTTCGGACGGATTCGGTCCCCCCGGCAAATCGCGGATGGTCACAAAATGAACGGGATCCAGGGCTTGACGCAGCATCGGCTCATCCAGCGAAACCTCTCGTCCTATGATCCCGAGAGCCACTTCGTTGACCATAGCCAGCGTAATTTCGTTAGCGGCCAGGTCAGCGGCCAACGCTTTATGAACGACCCCGCTTACGATGTGATGCGCTGTACGGAAAGTCAAGCCGTCCGTTCTTACGAGCGTATCGGCCAGCTCGGTCACTGTGGCGAAGCTTCCTTCCGTCCGCTTCCGCAGCACTTCCTTATTGACATCCATCGTTCCGATGACAGCGGCCAGCAGCCGGTACACGTTGTCGAGAACCTCGAGGCTTTTCCACATGTAAGGCTGCATATCATCCTCCGTATCGACGATATCCCCGAACGGCGTATTATGGATCATGGTCAGCACGGACGCCGCATTCCCTGCGCAGCTGGACAGCAGAGCCCGCATATGCTCGAGTGATACCGGATTTCTCTTCTGAGGCATGATCGAACTGATCTGGACATATGGAGCCCCGACCTTCAAAACGGCGAACTCTTGAGTGCACCATAGCAGCAGATCTTGAACGACTCGTCCCAAATCAATCGCCGCCAGCTGAACTGCAGCTGCCGCTTCCCCCAAATAATCCGCCCCGCCTATCGCATCATAGGAATTGTCGATCAGCTCGTCGAAGCCAAGCAGCTCCCTCATCCTCTCCCGGCTGATCGCAAAGCCTGAAGTCGTTAAGGCCGCCGCCCCCATGCTGCTGCGGTTACAATTGGCATAGGCGGACGTCAGCCTGCGGATATCCCGTGTCAACGAATCCACGACAGCCATGATGTAATGGGCCATTGTAGTTGGTTGAGCCTGCTGCGTATGCGTATAGCCGATCATGACCGTGTCCTTATGCTCCTCTGCAAAGGCAAGCAGCTGCTCCATCAAGCGAAGGGCAGAGCCTAGCGTACCGGTCAGCTTCTCTCTTAGCACCATGCGGTACATGGCGATGCCCATATCGTTGCGGCTTCTTGCCAAATGAAGATTGCCCGCAATGTCGCCTGCATGCTCAAGAAGCTGGTGCTCCACTTGAAAAAACAAATCCTCGAAGCGCCCCGTGTAGATGGAGCTTCTTAACGCCTCCAGGTCCAAGTCATGGATGGCTCTTGCAATCCTTTTGGCTTGCTCCTCCGTGAGAAGCTGCCTCTCCTTCAGCATAATGAGATGCGCCTTGTTGATGGCCATCATCGGATCGAGCAGCTGCTTCTTCGCCTCATTGAAGGCCGGCTCCAGAACAACCTCCGCATAGGTCCTGCCGGGAAACGAGGCTCCTTCCTCATGAAACCATTCCTCACGTGTCCTCATGCCGCTCACCCTCTCCTCTTCTCCCTTTTGTGGCACCCAGCCAGTTTTGAATCAGCTCATTCATGTTACTTGCCGCTTCCTCTACAATCCATTGGCCCGCTTCCAACGAAATTTGCCGAATATCTCCCGTGTAGCCGTCCCATCCCTCGGGGGTACCCTCTACCAGCACGTAAGGCAGAGATGATAAAGGCTTCGGCGCCTTTAATGACATATCCTCCTCCTGCACATGAACCAAATCCGGTTGAAACGCTTTGACGGCGGACATTTCATAGGGGCCCCCGTGACCTCGTCCCGGCGTTCCTTGAAATATGCCTTGCTGCTCGGCGCTCTCTTGCGTTACCATCTGCCACCAATTGATAAGAAGAAACCGGGCGTCCCTGTATTTGCCGGTCATGGCCTCCGCAACCGTACGAGATGGCCCCATATTGGCGTCATGAGCATTCAGCAGCACAATATTGCGGATGCCCAGCCTGCAAATCCCATCGACGATATCCATGACATAGTCTATGAATACGGAAGGCCGAATCGTTATCGTTGCAGGATATTCACTGGTTTTGCCGGGACAGGCCGTATAAGGAACGACAGGATAGAGCAGAGGCTCAAGCGCAGGGTCAATCCGTTCGGCAAAGCCGTTGGCCAGCACGATATCCGTACCGAGCGGAGCATGAGGACCATGATATTCTACCGATCCCAGAGGGAGCACAGCGAATCGCACCCTTTCCTTAACGCGGTCGATGTCCCGTCCATGAACATGGATAGCTTGCATAGCGGCCTTCAACTCCCATATCGAAGATAATGAAGCTTCCGGAGAACGCTGAATAAGCTCAAGCGTCCTCCGGCTGCATAACCCTTTATTGCTTTTGGCTTATCATATTGACGAACATCCGGATAGAACCTGGCACCAGGCTTGGAATTTCACGGTACCATACGATGGAGCTGTACGTATAAATTCCTTTGCCATAAGGCGCTGTCAGGAAGGTACCTGTAAATTCCTTCTCGCCGGGATCCCCGTTGGATATCAGCTCGGTGTACTCTTTGCCCCATTCGGACGGATTATACGCTGAACGGTCCTGCACCCAATGATCCCAGTCCGCATCGGTAATTTGATTCGGATAGGTAAACATCGGATGATCCGGCGCCAGCATCGTCACCTTGGAGCTCTCGTCGGTTACCCGCCATTGAATTAACGGCGAGCCTATCTTGATAGGGTACGGCGCAAGATCCGGCGTCCATTTATCCTCCGGTTTATGGTATTGGACGACCAGGTTGCCTCCGTTCTGCACATAGCTGAGCAGCCGTTGGTTGCTCGGGATCAGCTCGGGACGGAAGGCATAGGCGCGAATGCCAAGCACAATCGTGTCATATTTCGACAAATCCCCGGATTGAATGTCTTTGGCCTCCAGCTTTTCTACATGAACGCCAAGCTGGCTTAAGTACTGATCAATATTATCAAAACCGCTGGATACGTAACCAACCTTCAGGTTTTCCGGCACGGCGAGGTCAAACGCTTCAATTTTGAGCTCTGCAGGCTGGACCATGTACGTTTTGCCGATATGCGGGTATTCAATTACCTGGGCGCCCTCTGTGCTCACTACGCTTCCGTTCTGGGCAACCGCCGATACGGTATAGCTGCCCGGTTCAACCGTGGACGATCCTTTCACCGAGAAGGCTACGGATTTCGTCTCTCCTTTGGCGGCAAAGCTCAACTCTTCTGCCGCAGGCTCGACTGTCCAGCCCTCAGGCACTTTTAACGAAATCGATGCTTTCGATGCCCCTGGAGTGTAATTACGAACCGTCACTTTAACAGGAATCGCTTCCTCCGTTTTCAGCGTATTCAGCACCGTTGCGCTTGGGCTCAGCGACATGGAATACGGCGGCAGAACGGCAACTGTGCTTTGTGGAGCCACCTTCAGCTTCGTCACCGTATCATAAGCCTGGTATTCTACATCGGCGTTCAGCACCGATGGAGCATACGGCTTGAAATTGGGCGCATTGGCTGGAACGGTTACATCGTACGTGGCGGATACGGTCTGGTTATTGCCGAGCCGGTCGAAGCTCGCCGCACCTGCCGCCTTAGCGGTCCAGCCTTCCGGCACACGGAGACCGAGTTTGATGTTCTTCAGCTCGACATTGCCGCCGTTAAAGGCCGTTACGGTTACTTTGGTCGTTTGCCCTGCCACGAGCTCGCTGGCTGCCGGCTTCACCTTGGCGACTACAGAGGCCGCTTCCATACTGGCTTTATTCAGCTGTTCGTCCTTCACCTTCAGGCGGTACATCAAATCCGTCTTCGTCGCTTTATCGAGCTCAGAAGCGTTCACATCGGCAATGGCGGTCTGCAGATCCGCTTTCAT
This sequence comes from Paenibacillus sp. OAS669, assembly GCF_014873645.1. Lineage (NCBI taxonomy): Bacteria > Bacillati > Bacillota > Bacilli > Caryophanales > Paenibacillaceae > Paenibacillus > Paenibacillus sp. OAS669. Next base: position 12,381 of record NZ_JADBDR010000010.1, on the reverse strand, counting down.
CGCATGCACTTCTTTGGTGACAGCCGCAAATTTCGGATAGGCGGCAATGACCTGCTCCGAATCTTTTTGCAGCGCGCGCAGATCCTTGACGATTTTTTGATCTTTTCCTTTGGCATCCACTTCCTTGGCCAGATCCTCGAACGTATAAGCGATTCCGTCGAAAAATCCGGATTCCTTATCCTTCGTCTTCACCGTAGACGATTGAAGCTTGTAATAATTGCCGAACAGATCGGGACTGATCGGCCCCTCATCATAAATGCGTCCCATTCCCTGGCTCTTGTGCATAAACCGGGACTCTTCTCCCAGCTGCAAATAAGAGGCGCCGTATATTTCGTTATAATCGCCTACAGGGACCACCACGTTATAATCCTTTGCCGTGCCGGGCACATAAAGCTTCTTCACCTGCCAAGGCTGAAGCCCCTTCTGCAAATGCTCGGGGAATACAGCAGGATCCGCCGCATCCTTGAATGCCTTGACCGTAATGACGTTGATCGCTCTATGATGCCCATGGGTGGAATCCTCGTTCAGGAAGGAGGGATAGACGACATCCGGACGGTCCTCGCGAATTTTGCGGATCAGCCGTTCATATGCGACCGACTCTCCCCACTTTTGCAGGGTCTCGTCCGGACTCTTCGAGAATCCGAAATCAAAGATCGGATCGTTGATGTCCTCGCTCAGCATGCTGAGGGTGATATTCGTTACCTTGGACGCCTCCTGCAGCTCACGGGTCCGTATAATGCCCAAGGCGTTACCGAGCTCGCTGCCTATCTCATTCTGTCCGCCTTCGCCACGGTTGGCGATAATGCTGAACGTATTCACTCCCTGACCGAGGGATAAGTAAGCCAGTGTTGCACTGTGCTCGTCATCAGGATGCGCCCCCGTGTTCATAGCGCTTGCGATGGTCGTTAACGGCTTGATCGATTTCCATAGATCCACTACACCACGATCCGCGTGAGCCGGCTGTGCGGCTGCCGGAAACAGCAGTCCCCCCGCTACGGCAACGCTCGTTATCGTCGCCAACCATTTCGATGTTGACTTCCCACGTTTCAAGCTAACTCCTCCTTTTGTCTTTAACTGTTCTTACCACAGGAAATGGCCAGGTTCCCGCTGTATATGTCACGTGGGATTTCCCCACGAAATGACCAAACATAGCTAGCTCTTTAGAAGTAAAGCGCATCCGTGATCTTTTGCTGAAGGCAGGCGGCATACCTTGGAACATGCGTTGGGCCGTCAAGCGACTATACGGCGGTCGTTGTCGTGTCGCCCGAGATTTTTCTTGAGATGAACAGCACGATCACAATCAATAAAATTTGCAGGACCCCGTACGCGCAGGCGGTACCGAATTCGAACGAATACATCCTCTGGAAGATTTCGACCGAAATCGGAGCCGTTCTGGTCGTAAAGAGCAGAATGGAGGACACGAATTCCCCTATCCCCTGGACAAAAGCAAGCAGCGTCCCCACCAGTACTCCGCTCAGAGCCATCGGAAACACGACACGGCGGAAGCTGTACCACCAGGAAGCACCGAGGTTGCGTGCCGCCTCCTCCACCGAGCCGTCCATCTGCATTAAAGTTGCCGAGGTCGAGCGGAACACCAAAGGCAAATGCCGGACAAAATAAGCCAAGGGGAGAATCCAGAAGCTGCCAATAAGCACCTGGTTGAAGCTGAACACGGTGGGCTCGCTGAAGGCGGCGATCAGGTTCACCCCTACGACCGTGCCGGGCAATGCCCAAGGCAGCATAATAAGCACGTCGAGCAGCGTCTTGCCCCGGAATTTCATACGAACCATGGCGTATGCCGCCGCCACCCCGAAGATGACATTGCCTATGGTGGCGATGAAGCTCATCTTGAAGCTGTTGCCGATGGGCCGCCATGTTTTGCTGTCCGTAAACAGCTTGACATAATGATTCACCGTATATTCGGGCGGTAATATTTGCGTCGTCCAGGTGGCGTCTTTGGAGAAGGAGATCAGCACCAGAACCAGAATCGGCAGCAGCAAAATCACGACGCCCATAAACGAAAGAACCATGGCGGCATATTTGCCTGCGGCGCTCTTTACCTCCGTCCGATGCACACTGACACCTTTGCTCATGTTTTGGTAATTACGCAAATTTTGGTACCAGCGCATGATCATAAGGAACAGGATGGACACGATCGTTAAAATCGTCGACTGAGCGGCAGCCATATCCAGATTCCCGTTCGTTCGGGATAAATAAATCTGCATGGTCATCGTCCGCTCTATGCCGAAGATAAGCGGCGCCGTATAGGAAGCCATCGAGATCATAAAGACAAGCAGCGATGAAGCGACCATAGCCGGAGTCAGCATCGGAAGGATGACGCGCCGCCACACGTACAGCCGCCCCGCCCCAAGGCTCGAGGCCGCTTCCTCCAGAGACGGGTCCAGCCCTTTGATCGCCGCCGATGCGGTCATGTAGAAGTAGGTATACATCGTAAAGGTATGGACCATCAACACTCCCCAGACGCCTTTTAATGAAAAGGGCACGTGATCCATTTGAAGCAGCAGCTTCAACGATCTGGGAATAATGCCGCTCTCCCCGTACAAAAAGGTAAAGGACAGCACACCGACCAAAGGAGGCAGCGCCATAGGAACCATCGCCAGTACGGTAAGTATTTTCCGCCCCGGAAACTCATAGCGCTCCAGCAGGAAAGCCATGGCCACTCCCACGATCGCACAAGTAATCACACTTAACACCGAGATGTAAATGCTGGTCCAGAGAGCCTCCAGATTGGAGGTATGCTCCAGGCTGAAAAATTTAGTGTAGTTTTTCAACGATAACTGGTCCTTGACTTCAATGCTTTGGATGAAGGTCTGGAACAACGGATAAACGACATATGCGAGCAAAATGAGAAATAATGGGGCTACAAGCACATATACGAAGTAGCGTGAGGACGTTATGGCGGTCCACGGCCGCATGTTCGGGACGGACGGCGGTTCGAAGGTTCTGTCTTTGTTCATCTATCGTCCCCCTAACTAACCTAAGAAATAGATGCCGGATGGCGGGATGTGAAGGGCTATCTCTTCTCCACGTTGACGAACCCGATGCCCCGTATTGACAAACATCGCTTTGAGGGAGGCATTCCCCACTTGCGTTAAATAGTTGACGCTGACCCCGGTGAATTCAGAGATGGTAACAGTCCCCCGAACCACATTGGCTTCATTAGACTCCGACAGCTGCGCCTCCGTTACCGATTCAGGACGTATCGACACGGTAACCGTGGACCCGATAGCCAGCTTGCAGGCTGGCGAAGCGTTGCGCACGAAGCCGCTCAGCACCAGGTCCGGCCCGAACCGCACGAAGGCCTCCCCGCCTTCTATTCGTTCCACCGTCCCTTCCCATAGATTCGATTCGCCAATGAAGGAAGCGACAAACCGGTTCACGGGCCGGTTATATATTTCCTCCGGACTGCCGATCTGCTGGACAACACCGCCCTGCATCACCATAATCCGATCCGACATCGCCATGGCCTCCGCCTGATCGTGAGTCACGTAGATGGTCGTGATCCCGAGCTCCAGCTGGAGCCGTTTAATTTCCAGGCGTGTCTCCTCCCGAAGCTTCGCGTCCAGATTGGATAACGGTTCATCCAGCAGCAGGATCTGCGGCTCGATCACCAGTGCCCTGGCCAATGCAACACGCTGCTGCTGACCGCCCGACAGCTGGTCTATGCGACGCCGCCCGTAGCCCTCCAAATGCACCATCTGCTGCGCCCGTTCCACACGCTGCACCAATTCAGCCTTCGGCACCTTGCGGACCTGAAGTCCGAATGCGATATTTTCGAATACCGTCATATGCGGAAACAAAGCATAATTTTGAAATACCATCCCGGTATTTCGTTTGTTCGGCGGAAGATTCGTTACATTTTGCTGGCCAAAAAGGATACGGCCTGAGCTCGGATAATAAAAACCGGCTATCATTCGGAGCGTCGTCGTCTTGCCGCATCCGCTCGGACCAAGGAATGTGAAAAATTCCCCCGGTTGAATCTGAACGTGGATATCCTGAGCGCCTGTGACATGGCCGAATTGCTTGCTGACATGATCCAGTGTGACATCTATCAAAGCGGGGTTCCCCTCCCTTATGGATCAGGCGGAGCCGTAATGCGTGCCTGAAGCATAAACGTTATTGCGATCCGCCTGCGGCGGGGCGTGTGAGCCTGACTCCCCCCGCCAGCAAGCGAGATCCTCTCTTTGCTTCGAATTACTCACCAACGTATGTGCTTATTTGGCCCCTTTGCCCTTGATATTCTCATCCCAATACTGCATCCAATCCATCTCCTTATTCGCCATAACCGCCCAATCCAGATTCAACGGCTTCAGCTCTACCCCTTTCAGCCAGGCAGGAAGGGTATCTTTGCTGATATCTGTACGAGTCGGAATTTGGAACAGCTTCTCAGCCAGCTCTACGCGCAGCTTGGAGTCAAAAAGGAATTCGTAGAACTTCTTGGCGGCGTCCATATTTTTGGCGCCTTTGACGATGCCGACGCCATCGACTAGGATCGGGGCTCCGCTCGCCGGATAGATGAAATCGAAGGGCTGCTTTTGAAGCTCCTTTTGAATCATAATGTCCTGCAAATTCCATAGCGACAAGGTGCCTTCTTCACGCGCCAGCTTCAGATACAGGTTCGTAGGATCTTGAGCATACTCCTTCGTATTGGCGTCGAGCTTTTTCAGCCAGTCGTAGCCCTTCTTCGGATCGGCGGCATCCTGCCGGTAGATCATGGCTGAATAGATCGTTCTCATCGTTCCGGAGGCCAGTACGCCGCGGATGATGATCTTTCCTTTGTATTTGGCATCGAGCAGATCGTCCCAATCCTTAGGCGCATCTTCTTTTTTCAACGCCTTGGAGTTGTACATGATCACCTCCGGAAGCAGCATTTCCCCATACCAGCGATCCTGGGCGTCCTTGTAAAGCGCCGGCACCTTATCCGCAAAGCTCGGCTTGAAGCTTTCCAGCAAGCCTTCATTCGCTGCGGTCATCAATGCGGATTGCGTGCCGCCCCACCAAAAGTCAGCCTGGGCATTCGCTTTTTCCGCACGGGCCCGCTCCAATATTTGCTGGGCCCCCATGGTAAGAACTTCCACATCGATATTCGGATTTTTCTCCTTGAATTTAGGGATAATTTCGTCGACGACATTTTTATCTCTGGCAGTATAAATGACGAGCTTTTGCTTCTCGGGCGGCTTAGGTGTTGCACTTGGCTTCGGGGCCTCCGAAGTCTTCGGCGCTTCCGCCGTTGGCTTCTGTGTGGCCGTCGGCGCTGCCCCGCCGCTGCAAGCTGTCGTTCCCAGCATGACGATGCTGAGAGCCAGACTGGTTAACCATGAGCCCCTTTTTCCCAACCATTGTTTCATGCGATAACTCCTCCTTAGAGTTTTTCTGAAGGAAAAACTTGCTTCGTAAGCATTCTCTTAGAGTTTTTCTGAAGGAAAAACTTGCATCGTAAACAAAGTCTGTTGAGAAACCTATATAATGCTAGAGCTATTGCAAATATACTCCGATGGGGTACGCCCCTCCAGCCTCTATTGAAACCCATGATTTTGATTATAGTTAGCGGAATTTTCACGGGTTTCAAAGGAGGACGTAAACTCCTCCGAGGCATACCCCATCTCCCTTTAGATAGCTCTTGCAAAACAAGGTTTCTCAACAACCTGACGCACATTCATAGTAATAAAGAATGCTTTTCCCGCTGGCCTTATTGCTTCAGCCGCGATGAAAAGGCTTCCAAAGCGCAATGAACGGCTCCGATAATTCCCGCCTGATCGCCAAGCGACGCCATCTTGATTCGAGGGACAAAGGGCACCCACTCCGAAAGCTGCTGCAGCATCGCCTGGACCCCGTCTTCCCCGATATGGACCATCTCCCCACTCAATATAAGGAGCTGCGGATCCATTACGCTCGCAATATTAGCAATTCCGTAAGCCCAATGCCGGTAAACGTCGTCAAGAAGCTCTCCGGCCGCAGTATTTCCTTGACGGGCCTCCTCGATGAGCTGCCTCATGACGCTCCTGGAACGATCGTCCGCTTCCGGAAGAATGGAACGGGCCTTTCTCCGAATGGCGGGCTCTGAATAGTTGTTCTCGAAGACCCCGAACTCTCCGCGTCCACGCTTGCCGATAGGCCCGATCATCATATAGCCGATTTCACCGCTTGCCTCCATGGCGCCGCGATAGCTTTGCCCGTCGATCATAATGCCTGCGCCGATTCCCGTGCCCACGTACATAAACACCAGGTTGGGGCTGCCTACACCCGCTCCCTTATAAAACTCCCCCAAGGTCATCAGATTCACGTCATTATCGATAAAGACCGGAAGACCGAGCCGCGCCTCGATTTCCTTCTGAACCGGAAGACCCATCCATCCGGTGCTGGGCGCATAGCTGACCGTTCCGTCTCTTCGCTGGGTAATACCCGGCAAGCCTAAGCCGATTCCGAGCAGCCTGCTTTTATCAAAGCCGCTCTGCTCCAGCAGCACCGCAAGCCCCCGTTCTACGCCTTGAATCGCTATTTCCCCGTCCAGCGGCTGGAGAAACCTCGTTTTGTAATGGTATTGCACTTCGCCCTTTAAATCCGCTATCGCCAGCTGAATGGTACTGCCTTCGAACACAGCTCCCACCACGCCGAAGGCTTGGGAGTTAAATTCCAGCAAAATCGGCTTACGCCCTCCGCTGGACTGCCCGACCCCAACCTCATGAATCAGTCCTTCGCGAATCATCTCATCCACTAAAGCAGAAACGCACGGCCGGCTCAATTCCGTCAATTTGGCCAAATCCGCTCTCGATAACGGCGCTTTTTCTTTTAGCTGATGAAGGATGCCTTCCCGATTGAGCTGTTTGACCAGCTTGGTATTCCCCGTCTGTCCCCGACCGAACAATGGTTAGGTTCACCCCCTTCATTAGTTAAAATAATTAACAAAGGCTGACTTTGATCCTAATCTATGCGCTCCTGCGGACCCGTATGACCGGCCTTACACGAAAAAAAACGCCCGAGCAAAGTCGGACGTTAAGATAAAGATTGATTGTCATTTTGTCTGGTAGTATGCTTATTCCAAAGACCGAGAACGGGGGCTCAACGATGCAGGAATACGCTAATGAATTCGCCGATCTCTGGCTGAAGCTTCCCTCTCCCCTGCTGCAAAAAGGCGGGATGCGAATCGTCCGGGCGGGACGCAACGAAGCCAAGCCCACCTATCGTATAGGACCCAAAATTATCGAATGCCATAGTCTGCATTTCATTCTGGAGGGTGAGCTTACTCTGGAATACGCAGGCAAGCAGGCTGAGCTGAACAAGGGCGACCTCTTCTGTCTGTTTCCCTATACGCCTTACCTGTACAGCAGACGAGCGCTTACAAAGCCGCTGCGAATGGTGTGGCTCGCTCTAGATGGCGAACAGGTGCCCGAAGCAGTGCAGCGGATCGGCCTTACCAAAGCCTCGCCATATTTGAAAAAAGCTGTCGATGCCAGGGTCAAAAGCATTCTGCATCGAATCATCGGCCTGCAGGCGCAATCCCCCTCCAAGGAGCTTGCAGAGCTTAGCGAGCTGTACAGGCTCTTCGACAGGCTCACGCAGCTTCAGACCACGCCGGCAATCGAGACGGATCCCGATTGGCTCGACAAGAGCATCGAGTATTTGCAGCTTCATTATACCGAGCCGTTGAAGATCGAAGAGCTTGCACGCTTCGCAGGCGTCAACCGGACCTACTTTTCCACCCAATTCCATCGAAAAACCGGAGCTGCTCCCATGCAGTATTTGCAGAAGCTGCGAATGGACAAGGCCTCTCAGCTGCTGCGCTGCACGTCCTTAGTGGTCACGGAAATTGCGTTTACTTTAGGCTACCCGGACCTGTATTCCTTTACGCGAGCCTTCAAGAACTATTACGGAGTCTCCCCGAGCTCCTACAGGAATAGCCCGCGGGAAACGCCTCCGCCTCCGGTTTAAGCATTGGCAATGCGGGGCATAGGAAGCGATTCCTTGCTAAGCTCAGCCCAGGCATACCGGAGCAGCAGCTCACTCTTGAGCGCTGCAAAATGAGGATCATCCCAGCGATTGTGCAGCTCCCCGGGGTCATTTTCCAAATCAAACAACTCGCCGTAGGTCTGGTTATAATAGATTGTGATTTTGTAACGCTCCGTCACCAGCGTTTTTTGATGAATCGTAGTCGGCTCATGATGAAACTCACACAGCACGTGATCACGCACGGCCGACTGCTTGCCGAGCCAGACGGAGCTTTGATCGACCCCCGTCATCGCGCGAGGCACCGGAATGCCGCAAAGCGTAAGGAAGGTCGGCGCCAGATCGATCAGCGACTGCATAGCCTGCGATGTGCAGCCTGCCGGGACCTTGCCGGGATAGCGAACGATGAACGGCAGCTTGATCAGATCCTCGTAATGAAAGCCGCCCTTGAAATGCATGCCGTGATGTCCGAACATATGCCCATGGTCCGTCGTGAAAACGACGATCGTATCATCTGCAAGGCCGAGCTCGTCCAGCTTATCCAGAATACGCCCGATATACTTGTCCATTAACGAGATCATCCCGTAATACGTCGCCATATTCCGGCGCTGCTCCTGCTCATCGAACCGCTGATGCGAGTGATAGCCATGGATCGTGAATTCCGATTCCTGCCAGGCAGAGAAATCCGGGTCGCTATCCTGCGTCAGCTTGAAATGCGGGGGATTGTTGTCATGCTCCCCGGGAGTGACCTGCGGCAGCGTCAAACGGTCAGGATCATACATCTTGTCCCACGGCTCGGGAACCAAATAATCCGGGTGCGGATCGAAGAAGCTTGCCCACAGGAAGAAGCTCTCCTCCTTCTCCTTATACTGCTCCAGCAGGGCGTTCGTTCTGTCGGCTATCCACTTATCATAATGGTATTGCTCGGGAATCGGCCATGTATGCGTAATCGATGGATCCATACGGCCGGTTGGGGCCAGGAAATAATCGCGCCATTCCGTGCAGCCCTGTTCCTCCATCCACAAGGCGTAATGCTGGCCTACGTGCGCTTCATTCGTATGATTGCGGGCAAGCTCAACATGATCGAATCCATAAAAGGGACCCTTATACTCCCTCCAGTAGTCCAGATCCTGCAAGATAGGGTACGATTCCAATGAACGGTACTGCTCCGTCTCCTTAAGCGGCTGGAAATGCGCTTTTCCGATCAGCGCCGTCCGGTATCCATGGGCCAGGAAATCTTCTCCAACGGTATGCCGGTCCTCCATCAGCTTGGTTCCTAATGTCCATGCTCCATGCTGACTCGGATACATGCCGGTCAGGATCGAGGAACGGGTAGGCGTACATGTAGGATTAGGGCAATAAGCTCTAGTGAACAGAGTCCCCTCCGATGCAAGACGATCCAGATTCGGGGTCTGGATTTCCGGATTGTGCGCACCAATCGTATTCCAATGCTGCTGGTCGCTGGTAATGAGCAAAATGTTCGGCTTTTTCATCCTTGCTTTCTCCTCCGCTTGTTTTTCACCCATCATACCTTTCCCATGGAGTGCCCGAAAATGGCATTTCGTCGGAAGTTGCTGTTGTCATTTTGTCTGGATACTTGTCCAAGCAGACCAAAGAGACCCGCCGTATCCCTCATAACGATGAGATTAGCGAGTCTCCGATGCTGTTTGATTATAGGTCATGGTCATTTTTGCTTTTTCTCCGTTGATTGTAAGCTTGCCCTGCTAAGACATTCCCGGTAGGACAGCGCCTTCCCGTTATCATCATACCCGTTCAGAACTCCGATCGACGCCGAAATGCTGAATGAATCCAGAGAATCAACGAGCATAGGCTCGGACAGACGGTCCACAAGCTCCTGAACCTCCGGATACTCCCTTGTTGTAATAATAACGAACTCATCTCCGCCGTAACGGCAGACATAATCCTGCTCGTGCGCCGCTTCCTTCATCAGAACAGAAAACTGGATCAACAGATCGTCGCCTACGGCATGCCCGAATTTTTTATTCACGCTGCCGAAATCGTTCAGATCGATAAACAGCAGGTGAAAGGGCGTCTCTTCATTTGTCAAATAATCGTAGATATATTCGATGTACTTGGAACGGTACAAATGCGTTGATTGATCGATGTAGCTTCCGATGGTGCTGCGCAGTCTCTCCCGGGTAATGATCCCCTTCATCTCGTTGCCGTCCTTCACAATCAGCCGCTCCACATGATGCTGCTCCATCGCATACAAGGCATTGCCGATAAAGGCTGTCTCGGAAATGACCAGCGGATTATAGGTCATGGCATCGGCGACAAGCCGATTCGGATGCGCCGTACGTATATCGCGAGAGGTGATAATGCCTACCACTTCCTCTTCATCGACAACGACCAGCGAGCCTATCTTTTGCTCATTCATCAGGTTTGCAGCGTATCTGACACTTTTGCCGGAAGAGATACAGCATACCTTTTCTGACATGATCTGCCCCACCTTCACTGAAGCTCAACCTCCCGTTGTATAGATATGGTAATGTTCAACTCCGCCTTCAATACCATGGATTCATTGATTAACCGATCGGCTTCGCCGAGGATAATCTCCAGCAGCTGCTGCTTGTCCAGCATCTCCATCAGCGACTTTCTCAATAAAACCGCTTCCACCTTGGGGTGATCGACTTTGAGTATGGAGAATTGCTCCGGCGACAAGGCTTCCGCCATTCTTCGTACCGCCTCGGGTCCTATGGGAGCTCCTCTGCCTATAATTAATAAATCCTGCATGGGAGGCACTTCAAATTCGGTTAATTTCATGGATAAGCTTGCTCTGCGAGAGTAATTCAATTTATTGCTCATGGTAAACTCCCTTTTTCATTAAATGGATTTGGCGAACATCAGATGATCCAAAGGCTGCGGCTTGGCGAACAGATACCCTTGGCCGTAAACTACTCCAAGCTGTTCAAGGATTTCAAATTGCCGCTCATTCTCAATGCCTTCGACAATCAATTTGGACGTTTCGCCGCAAAAATCAGCCAGCATTTTGATGACTTTCTGTTTGCCTCTCGAATGCTCTAATCCGTTAGTAAAATATTTGGATAGCTTGATATAGTCCGGCTCAAAATCCACCAATTGCTTTAAAGAGATAGCCCCTTCCCCGACATCGTCGAAAGCAATGAGTATCGCCTTTTTTTGAAGGAGCCTCAAAATATTTTGATCAAGCAGCTCCTTCCATGTATCAAACTCTTCTATCGCTTCGTTAATTTCAAAAACGATATCCAGTGTATGGTTCGTACGCAGTTGAATAAGCGCATCGAGGAAGGAGGTAAAATCCTGATGCAGCAGAGTGGACGGATATATATTAACGAAAAGCTGGCTCTTCTTGGTGTTGGACATCATTTGGTTGCACTGCTCTACCGCACCCAATACCGATTGCGTATCCAGCTCGAATAGCTTATCGTCTTGACGCGCTTTCTCAAATAGCTGCTCGGGATTACCTTTGTTGCTGCGAATTAGCGCTTCGAATCCCAGTACCTCTCTATTGGTCATATAGACAATAGGCTGATATACATGCGAAAACGAGTAGGCGGATTTTAAGTCTTGCATTGTCAATATTCCTTTCTTCCTATTAAGCTGCTTCATTGAACTGCAAAATTGTATAATTTTACAAACATATGTCTCAATTCTAAATGAATTTTCCGATCAAATCTAGCTATTGTGTACATAAATCGACAATAATTTTACAAATGTTAGGTTTTTTCGCCCTAAAAAAGACAAAATTTTCTTCTTGCATTTCTAGTACCTATTACCTATTGATTCATTTTGCCAAAAATATTAATAACGAAAAAAGCCCTCTATCCTTAATAGGAAAGACGGCTCATTGTTAAGATAGGCGATCGAAGCATCCGCTCTAAGCGGCGGCTCTTTGATCCGGTTTCATCACAAAGCGATGCAAAAGCGCCTCAACCACTCCCAAAACTAGGCTGATGGCAATGATATTAACCCAGCTTAAATTCCATTTCATCATAACATCCGCTATCCACAAAATGGCTATGGACAAGATGGCGTCCGATATGGTCGCAACGGTGTTATTACTAGCTCTTAGTATCCATTGATCGCCGATGACATAAGCCAGGATGCAGAGAATGACAGCCGTCATTAGCGCCTGCATCAAGGTTGCCCTGGAAAACCATAGCAATGCCGGTACCACGATGATCCCGTTAAGAATCAGCTTTATAATAAACTTCATGGATGACCTATCTCCCTTCATTTTTGTTTTTTAGTATCTCTCCTTTCCTTCATTTCATTCCTGATTCCCTAGCTTGTACCAACAAAATTTATTTAGGACGATCCGTTCTAGAGTAAAGGGCAGATAAATTTCTGCCCCTCCTCATCAAACCGTACGTGAGGTTTTCCCTCATACGGCTTTCCGATGTTCGTCATTCATGT